>JBCCDA010000167.1:0-6337 GCA_039033215.1 Pseudomonadota bacterium
GCCGTTGGTCACCGCGTTGAGCGGCTCGGCCCAGAACGCATCTGCGCCGGGGCCGGGTGCGAAGCCACGTTCGCAATAGCCATAGATCCGCCGTGAGAAATCCATGCTCGCCGGTCCTTCTTGCCTGTGCCGAGCGACTTAGGGCGGTGTGGCGGTGGTACAATCGCGGGCGCGTCGCGATGCGGTGTCAGGCGGCTAGCTGCCGAGCAGCCAGACCCCGACGCCTGTGATCAAGCCGAACCCAATGAGCAGCAGACCAGGCGCATAGATCGCCATGCTGTTGATGCGCGCGATCTCCGGCAGGTCGGGATCGACCCAGATCCGGGCCCGGGCGCCAACGACGAGTTTGTAGCCCGGGGAGGGGGCGAACGCCTCCGCGCGGAGGGCGCTGCCGTCCGGCGCCACGTACTCGAATACCGGGCGGCGCAGGACCGTTTCCTTGCCCGAGGGGCGGCGTGGCGGGATGCGTTCCTCGTTCAACGCGACGACCCGTGCGGTGACACTGAGTGCTCGCTGAGAGAACTGCCATGCAGTCCAAACCAGCCAGAGGCCGAGGCCGGTCAGGATCCACGGGAAGAGGCCCAGAATCAGGAACAGGAGCCAGAGACCGCTCTCCGCCGAGTCGCCGTTCATGTCTTCATGTCGTTGATCATGGCCATCGTCGGCAAGGTGGCAGAACCTGGCGTCCGATTCCAGCCTCGGCTCAGTGAACCAGCTTGGGCCCGCCCTTCAGGTTGCCGCCTTCGGGCAGGATGCCGAGACGCCGGGCCACTTCGGTATAGGCGTCCGACAGGCTGCCGAGATCGCGGCGGAAGACGTCCTTGTCGAGCTTCTCGCCGGTCTTGACGTCCCAGAGCCTGCAGCTGTCGGGCGAGATCTCGTCGGCGAGGATGATCCGCTGGAAGTCGCCGTCATAGATGCGGCCACACTCGATCTTGAAGTCGACCAGCTTGATGCCGACGCCCATGAAGAGACCCGACAGGAAGTCGTTCACGCGCAGCGCCAGGCTGATCATGTCGTCGATGTCCTGCTGCGAGGCCCAGTTGAACGCGATGATGTGCTCCTCGGTCACCATCGGATCGCCCAGCTTGTCGTCCTTGTAGTAAAACTCGATGATCGGGCGGGCGAGTTGCAGCCCTTCCTCGAGCCCCAGCCGCTTTGCGAGCGACCCGGCAGCGACATTGCGCACAACCACTTCCAGCGGCACGATCTCGACCGCACGGATCAGTTGCTCGCGCATGTTGAGCCGCTTGATGAAGTGGTTCGGCACGCCGATCCCGGTCAGCGCGATCATGATGTGCTCGGAGATTCGGTTGTTCAGCACCCCTTTGCCGTCGATCACGTCGTGCTTTTCGGCGTTGAAGGCGGTCGCGTCGTCCTTGAAGTACTGCACCAGCGTGCCGGGCTCCGGCCCTTCGTACAGGATCTTCGCCTTGCCCTCGTAGACCATGCGGCGGCGTGCCATGGGGATCTCCAAACACTTCAAGGGCCCTGGGCGTATGCCCGGGCCCGGGGCGCCGGATATACGTGGGTGACCGCGGTTTGCCAAGTGCCGAGGACGAGCGGAAATCATTGGGTCCGGGCAGGTGGCGCGCGCGTCACGCCGGGGCTCAGCGCGGTATCAGATGCCCTTTGCCTTCGGCGCGGAAGATCAGTTCGCTGAAGTAGCTGACCAGACCGTAGCACATGGTGACCCGACGCGCGCTGGGGTCGTACCAGGCGTTGATCTCCTCACAGTCGCGGAAGACGACCTGGACGTCGTTGGGCCAGACGACATAGCGCTCCATCTCGGCCATCACGCCGCGCATGAAGCCTGTCGCTGTCAGCAGTTCCTGCACGCGGCGCCCGACGACCGACTGCGATTCCTCGAACGTCAGATGCAGCTTGCCGCCCGGCTTGTCGGGCGGATGTAGGCCGGGGTACTCGCCCCCGTCGATGTTGCGGCTGACGGTCTGCAGGATCGTGTTCCAGGCGTGCTTGCGCTTGGCATATTCGAACCGGCATCGCTCCTTCGTGCGATCCTCGAGCCCCACATCCCGCGCAAGCCCCGCGTGGATATCCGGGTTTGCAGCGTAGATGATGCAGAACGCATTGCGGAAACGTTTCAGATCCGGCGCGTGCTCGGACTGCCAGGGCTGATTGCGCCCCGCGTCCTTCTTCTGCACGCCGCTGTAGTACCAAAGGAGCGCCGAGTATCGGACGATCCCGGCGACGAAATCGAACTCCTCCGGCGGGACACCTGCGTCCTCGGACAAAAACTCGGAGAGCACGAAGGCCGAGAACCCATCGGCCACGTCTTCTTCCGGGCCCGTTGCGGGGAGCCCCGTCTCTCCGATGAGCGCATGGCCAAACTCGTGGAAGAACACGCCGAGCGTCGTACCCAGGAGGACCTGCGCCACATAGGCCTCGTTGGGGTCAATCTGAGGCGCCTCGGGACCGGGTCCGGGCCGGGGGTCGCCCTGGTCGCGGCCGGTCCCGGCAGGATCCTCGTCGCGGCGCCGGTCTCCGGGCGCGCGCGCCACGGGGTCATCGTCGCCGCGGCGGTCCCCAGTCGGCGCGCTTGGCGTGCTGGGCACGCCGGTGACCCCGGTCGTGACCACCTCGAAGCCATCGAAGGCGAACCGGCCGGTGCCTGCCGCGATGACGCCGACACGGCCGCTGAACCCCTGAGGGTTGTCTTGCACGAACGCCTGTTGCCCGTTCAGCAGAAAGACAGCGCGGCCCGGGGTTTCACGGATCTCCAGCAGGTCGTTGCCGTCGAGTGCCGGGCGAAGACCCTCGGCAAACTGCGATTCCCATCCCCCCGACCCGCTGACCGTCAAGGCAACGCCGCCGTCCGAGCCGATGGTGAAGGCAATGAAATCGTCGTCGCCTTGGTGGTGGAACAAAAGTCCGGCCACAGCCGGGTTGCCACCACGTGGCAGGACGGTGATCGCGGCCGCGCGTTCGCCGCTGGCGAGTGGTTCTTCGTTGAGCCAGTAGTATTTGTACGCACCGGGGTCGTCGTCGTTGGCGAGAATGAACCAACCTTCAGAGTCCCGGGCGCGCCAGACGCCCTCCTCCCCCAACACCACGGCCTCGGCCAGGGGACCGAGGTGATCTTCAACCGTCGCCTTGGCCGCTGTCGCGATCCCCAAGACAAGTGCCGCAGCCACGAATGGGCGTACCAGATACTTCACGCTCACCACCCTTCAGTCGAACGCCTTGGTCAAACGAAGCATAGGGGGTCGATTCTGTCCAGCGAGCCACCCGGCTTGTTGCCAGCAGCCGCCGGATGCCCCATATCAGCCCCAACGTAGCCGAGAGGAGGATGGGAGCGACATGAGCAGCACACTTGAAGAACGTGAACGCGGCTTCGAGCGCAAGTTCGCTCACGATGCCGAGATGGCATTCAAGGCGGAAGCACGGCGCAACCGTCTGCTCGGTGAGTGGGCTGCCGAAAAGATGGGCATCACGGGCGAGGACATACAGGCCTACGCCAAGGAAGTGATCGCCTCTGATTTCGAAGAACCGGGTGACGAGGATGTCTACCGCAAGGTCTCGGGCGATTTCGAGACGCGCGGCGTCACAGTGGCCGAGGCCGAGATCCGCGACAAGATGGCAACGCTTCTGGCTGTCGCAAAGGCGCAGCTAATGGAAGAGCACGACTGAGCGACTTCTGTTGTATGATTGCCGTGGCGGCCATGGCGGGCCGCCGCCCGGGTATGTGAGTTGCTCAACGTCGTTTGGTTCAAGCGGGATCTTCGGGTGTCCGACAACGCAGCGCTGATGGCGGCGCAGCAGTCGGGCCCTGTTCTTCCGATCTACATCATCGAGCCGGAGGGCTGGGCGCAGCCGACCGCGAGCGGCCGGCAGTGGCGGTTCGCGGCACGGGCGCTGACAGCTCTGCGCGCGCAGCTCGCGATCCTGGGGGCGCCGCTCGTCGTGCGCACCGGCGATCCGGTCGAGATCTTCGAGGAGCTCAGGTCCACCTCGGAGGACATGGCCATTTTCTCGCACGAAGAGACTGGCGATGGCTGGAGCTACGCCCGTGACATGCGGGTGGCAGCCTGGGCACGCGACCGGTCCGTCCCGTGGACCGAGATCCCCCAGGCAGGTGTGATCAGGCGGCTCGCCACGCGCGATGGCTGGGCAAGGGAATGGGACCGGCGGATGGCGAGCGATCCACTGCCCGTGCCGCGGGGGCTGGTGGGTCACGGACTGACGCCTGGCCGCATCCCGTCTGAACGCGTCGTGGGACTGGACGAGGACCCTTGCGAGGACGTCCCGGCGGGACCCGATCCGGCGCGGCGTCTTCTGGACAGCTTCCTCACGGAGCGGGGGCGGGACTACCGCCGGGCCATGTCGTCGCCCGTGACGGCGTTCGACGCCTGCTCGCGCCTCTCGCCGCATCTTGCCTTTGGTACCATCTCGACGCGGGAGGCATGGCATGCGGCCCGGGCGGCGAAGGACGCGCACGCGCCTGGCCCGTTCAAGCGGTCGATCGACAGCTTCACCTCGCGGCTGCACTGGCGATGCCACTTCATGCAGAAGCTGGAGGACGAGCCGAAGATCGAGTTCCACTGTATGCACCGGGGGTACGAGGGCCTGCGCGAGCATGACCACGATGAGGTCAAGCTGCAGGCATGGCTCCACGGTCGTACCGGGCTGCCCATGGTCGATGCCTGCATGCGCGCGCTGCGCGCGACGGGCTGGCTGAACTTCCGGATGCGGGCGATGTGCGTCTCGGTCGCGGCGTATCACCTGTGGCTGGACTGGCGGGCGTTCGGGCCGGGATTGGCACAGCTCTTCACCGACTACGAGCCGGGTATCCATTGGAGCCAGTGCCAGATGCAGTCGGGGGTGACCGGCATCAACACGCTCCGGATCTACAACCCTATCAAGCAGAGCATCGACCAGGATCCGGAGGGTCTGTTTATCCGCAAGTGGGTGCCGGAACTGGCGCATGTGCCGGCTCCGTTGATCCACGAGCCATGGAAGCTGACGCCGCGGGAACAGCAGGAGACCGGTTGTCTTATGGGCCGGAACTACCCCGCACCGGTCGTCGAGCCACTGAAGGCTGCAAGAGCTGCCCGCGAGCGTGTCTATGCCGTGCGCCGGACCGAGGGGTTCCGGGATGGTCAGCAGGCAGTGGTCGCGCGCCATGCGTCTCGTCGCCGCCCCAGGGTCGAGGCGCCGCCACGTCCTGACCCGCAGCTCGATCTCGATCTCTGATCCGGGCAAGGGTGCGCCCCTCGGACACGCGCTGACGCGCGGTCCTCGGGAAGCGCCCCGGCGACGTTCCGTCGCTGGTTCTGGCAAGACGATGGCCTAGCTCCCCCGCATGCCGAAGATGCGCCGCAAATCCGACCTGCCCCAAAAAACCTGTGCAGCCTGCGGGCGGCCGTTCAACTGGCGCAGAAAGTGGGCCGCCGTGTGGGAGGAGGTCAGGTACTGTTCCGACAGGTGCCGGGCTGCCCGCCCCACCAGCGCCGGGGCGGCCCGCTCCCACCCACCCGCCCACGCGCGCCGCCCCGGCGCTGGTGGGGCGGGCAGCTGAGATGTCGACCCGTAACCTGATCGTGGTGCTGGGCGACCAGCTGGATCTGGACGCGGCCGTCTTCGATGGGATGGACCCGGCCCGCGACGCGGTCGTCATGACCGAAGCGCGGGAGGAAGCGTCGTACCTTCGCCAGCACAAGAAGCGTCTTGTGCTGTTCTTCGCCGCCATGCGGCACTTCCGGGATGCGCTGCGGGCGAGGGGCTGGACGGTCCATTACCGCGCCATTGATGGTGAGAATCCGGTCGAGACGTTGTCGGACGGCATCGCCGGGATCGATGCCGAGGCGATCCATGTGACCCTTCCCGGGGACCATCGTGTGCTCACCGCGCTCAAGGACCGGTTTCCGGCGATCGAGGTGCATCGTGATCGTCATTTCCTGGTGTCACCCCGGGTGTTCCACGATTGGCGCAGTGGCCGGAAACGCTGGATCCTGGAGGACTTCTACCGCTGGCAACGCCGCGAGACCGGCCTGCTGATGGAAGGCGGCAAACCGATCGGTGGCCAGTGGAACTACGACCAGGAAAACCGCAAATCCTTCGGGCGCGAGGGGCCGGGCCTCACGCCCGCGCGTCCCGAGAGCATGCCGGACGAGATCACCCATGACGTGATGGCACTGGTCGACCGGCTGTTCCCGGACGCACCCGGCTCGACCACCGGGTTCTCGGAACCCGTCACCCGGCGATCCGCGCTGGCGCACCTGGACGCTTTCGTCAGCGACCGCCTGGTTCACTTTGGCGACTTTCAGGATGCCATGGCGACGGGGCACCAGACCCTGTGGCATTCGCGACTGTCCAC
>JBCCDA010000168.1:0-6266 GCA_039033215.1 Pseudomonadota bacterium
GCCTGCATTTATACCGGCCTGCAGATCGCGGTCTGGCGCGGCCATGCGGTTGGTGATCTTGTAGGCGACCTGATCGGTTGTGGTCAGATCCGCATCCGCCGCTGCCGGGCGCAGCACGGCAAGGGTTTCATCGACATCGACCCCGTTCTCACGGCGGGTTTCGACCAGCTTCATCAGGCCGTCGCCCACATCGGCTTTCACGTCGAAATAGCGCTTCTGTTCGATCCGGTTGATCTCGTCCAGCTTCGGAACGGGTGTGCGTGTGATGAAGTTTGACAGGGGCACGAGGCCATCGTCGGTGCGGACTTTCAGCGTGTCGAGCGTGGAGAGCACGCGGTCCTGCTCGGGCAGGCGCACGCGGATGTCGATCTCTTCATCCGAGCTGTCCACCCGCATTGTGTCGAGCATCAATCCGCGTGTCACCAGTTGCACCATTGCGCCCACCGTTGCGACATCGGCGCCGTAGCGCCCGGCTTTCTCCACATCCACGTCGATCTGCCAGTCGATCCCGGGCAGGGGGCGGCTGTCTTCGATCAAGGTGAGGCCGGGTGTGCGCTCGAATTCGGCGCGGGCAATTGCCGCGGCCTCGGTCAGCACCTCGAAATCATCCGCCTTGAGGCGCAGGTGCACGGGCTTGCCGGAGGCGGGACCATCCGCGATCTCCAGCACCTCGGTCTTGATGCCGGGCAGGGTGTCGAGCTGTTCGGTCAGTTCGGCAATCACGATGTTGCCATCCAGATCGAGACGCCCGGCGCGGTCTTCCCAGGGGATGGTTTCAAACTGCACCTGTCCGATCAGGTCCTTGGGGGCCGCGCCACCGGAGGTATCCGTGTTCAGCCCGCCCCGGCCTGCAAAGGAAAACGCGTTGCTGATGCCGGGATGCGCCAGCACGATGTCTTCGGCCTGGCGCACCAGCTCGTCCTTTTCTTCGAGCGAGAGGTTGCCGCGGGCCAGGACATAGACGATGCCCTGCTCGGGTTCGGATTCGACGAAGAACTCAACGCCCCTGTTGTTGTTCGTGAAGAACATCAGGATGCTGCCGACAAAGATGAAGACGGTACCTGCCATGACGAGCGGCATCACCGGGTTGCCGGCAATCCCTTCGATCACCCGGCCAAAGGCAGAGCGGCGATAGCCTGCGCTGATCGCTCGCGGCTCCGCCCTTACGAGCCGGTTCGCGATCCGGCCACCCCAGCGTCCCAGACGGGTCAGTACGGCGAGCAGGGAGACCACCATCAGCAGGAAGCCGCCAAGCGCCACGAAGAGGCACCCGATTGCGGCGAGCAGCAGCAGGAACACGACGAAGAGTGTCGGGATCACGGATGTGGGGATTTGAAGGCTGTCCATCGCTGCAAAGCGCAGTTCGACAAGCCCAAAGATCGGCCCCACGAGACCAAGCACCGAGATCATGACAATGGCGATCGGAAAGAGGGCCAGGTGAAGATAGAGCCGTATTTCGGCAATGGCGGTCATGTAATCCGCCAGCCAACGTTCCAGCCGTCCGGTGACACCGCCCATCACGGGCAGGTAGATCAGCGCCACGACCAGCGAGGCCGAGAGCACGAAGATCAGCGTGACCGGCAGCATGCCCATGAACTCGCCCGGAACACCCGGCCAGAAGAGCATCGGCAGAAAGGCGCAGAGTGTGGTGGCGGTGGAGGAGATGATCGGCCAGAACATGCGTTTTGCGGCTTCGACATACGCGCGCATCGGGCCTTCGCCCTCCTGCTGCCGTTTGTCGGCATATTCCACCACCACGATGGCGCCGTCCACGAGCATACCCACGGCGAGGATCAGCCCGAACATCACGATGTTGGAGATCGAGATCCCCATGAGCGCAAGGAAGGCAAAGCAGAGCAGGAAGGATGTGGGGATGGCAAAGCCCACCAGCAGGGCCGCACGGATGCCCAGGGCCGCAAGCACGACGATCATCACCAGTGCGATAGCGGTAAAGACCGACCCCTGGAGCTGCTGAACCATGGCGTTCACGATGCGGGACTGGTCGTTGGAGGTGCCGACCTCGACAGCCGCGCTCAGGCCTTCGGGCCACTGCGCTTTCTTCTCGTTCACGATCTCCTTCACCAGATCGGCGGTGTCGATCAGGTTGTAGCCCTTGCGTTTCACCACCTGCAGCGCCACGGTATTTTCGCCGTTGAACCGGGCCGTGCCTTCGCGATCTTCGAACGTGGGGTTGATCGCTGCCAGATCGCCCAGCGTGACCACCCGGTCGCCGTTGGTCTTGACGGGCAGGTCATAGATGTCCTGCGGCTCGTCGAAAGAGGAGGGGATCTTCACGGCAAAGGTGCCTTGCGCCGTGTCCACTTCGCCCGCGGCGATCAGCTGGTTGTTGTTGCGCACAGTGTCGATGAGCTCACCGGCGGTGACATTGTAGGCTTCAAGCCGCAGCGGGTCGATCAGGACCTCGATCATCTCGTCCCGGCTGCCCGCAATCCCGGCCTCGAGCACCGCGTCGACGGCTTCAAGGTCGTCTTGCAAGTCCTTGGCAATACGAATCATTGTGCGTTCGGGAACGGGGCCCGTGAGGTTCACGATGACGATCGGGAATTCGGAAAAGTTGATCTCATTGATGGTGTATTGCTCGGCCCCGTCGGGGAAATCCGCTTCGGCCTTGCCCATCGCGTCGCGCACGTCCGCAAGCACCTTGGTCTTGTCCCAGCCGAACTCGAATTCCAGCGCCACACCGGCATAGCCTTCGGCCGCCGTGGCGGACATCTTGTCGAGGCCATCCAGATCGGCAAGTTCCGTCTCCATCGGTTTGACCAGCAGCGTTTCGCTGTCCGCGGCAGAGATGCCGGGGAAGGGGACGGAGACGAAGAGCGCGGGGATTTCGATATCCGGCTCGCCCTCTTTCGGCAGAACCGTGTAGGCATAGCCGCCCACCACGAGGCTGAGCAGGATGAAGGCGACGACCATCCGCGCGCGGCTGGCGGCCCAATCGACGATACCCGTCATTGGCTGAGCTCCCGATAGGTGGGCGCGACCTTGACGCCCGCAATCACGAATTCCTGACCAAGCACGACGACATCCGCCGTCTCTTCCAGACCGGTCAGCCAGACACCTTCCGGCGTGTCACGCATCAGCGCAACCGGGTGAAATTCCACAATCGCTTCGGCATCGACCGTGCGCACCCCAAGCGTTCCTTCATCGTTCAGGGTCAGCGCCGATTGCGGCAGCAAATGAGCCACGGCGCCCTCGGCCGAGATCAGGATTTCCGCGGTCTGTCCATCCCGGATCTTTGCGTCCGGATTGGGCACTTCGATCTCCACGCGGAACGTCCGGGTAATCTGGTCGGCCGAGCTCGACAGGAATGTCACCTGACCACGCACTTCCTTGCCGCGTGCTTCCGCGTCACCGATGATGGCGCCGCTGCCGGCCACAAGGCGTGCGGAGGCGTTTGCGCCCAACGAGACGCGCGCGACCTCGGTCTCCGGCACGAAGGCCACCAGCTTGATCGGATCAAGCTGGATGACCGTGGCACAGAGCGATCCGGGTTGCAGAAGCGAGCCGAGCTCTGCCGTGTCGCTTTCCAGCAACCCGGCAAACGGGGCCCGGATGATCAGACGTTCGATCTCCTTTTCTGCGGTCGCCACGGCGGCCTGCGCGCTTTGAATGCCCGACTGGGCCGCCTGCAGACCGGCGCGCGCGCTTTCGACGCCCGCCTCGGCCGTTGCCAGCGCGGCTTCGGTGTTGGCCACGCGCGTGGTGGAGGCAAAGCCGCCCTCGCTGAGTTTGGAGGAGGCGTTGAGATTGATCCTCGCTTCTTCGAGCTGTGCCAGCGACTGCGCCAGCCGCGCCTGCGATTCCGGCACGCGCGCGCGCGCTTCGTCGAGCTGCGCGCGGGCCTGCGCCAGTGCGGTGCCGCGGGTGCCCTCATCGAGACGGCAGAGCGCTTCGCCGGTTTCTACGCGGGTGCCCTTGCGCAGGGGGGCGGAGGCGACG
This sequence comes from Pseudomonadota bacterium, assembly GCA_039033215.1. Lineage (GTDB taxonomy): Bacteria > Pseudomonadota > Alphaproteobacteria > Rhodobacterales > Rhodobacteraceae > Thermohalobaculum. Next base: position 3,961 of record JBCCDA010000168.1, read on the forward strand.
ACGGCGGAGGTCTCGGCACGGACGTCAACCGTACGGGCGGCCTCGGTCTGACCCCGCAGGGCAACGGCGGTATCGATCTGGCGCGCGACGGAGCGCTGCACCACAACCTTGACCAACGCACCTGCGTCTTCCGCCGCGTCTTCGGTTTCGGATGATTCTGTAGTCTCCACAGCCTCGCCACCCATGCCAAGGACGGCGAGAAGCCGGGGCCGGTCGAGAATAAACAATGCCAAAACCGCAGAGACCAAAAGGGCCGCAAGAATTGAAAAAATACGCATGTCGATCGCCTTGCACTGAACTGTCAGACCCGCGCCCGGCCAAGCAATTGCCGTCACGTGGCGCGTGTTCCATACGACAGTTACGCTAAACTGACCAGTTCAGATTAGTAATTTCTGCGTATGATGGCAATGGCACGCCGCATCGCGCCCGCCGCCGGGTCTTGGCTTGGGCTGAGTACCACGTTAAGAGGGGCAGAATTTCATGCCAGCAGGTGATCATGAGCGACACAGATAGTTTCATCGACGAGGTCAATGAAGAGGTCCGCCGGGACCGGCTATTTGCGCTGCTCAAGCGCTATGGCTGGATCGGTGCGCTGTTGGTTGTGCTGATCGTCGGCGGGGCTGCCTGGTCGGAGTATCGCAAGGCCTCGGCCCGGGCCGAGGCGGAGGCCCTTGGCGACGGGATGCTTGCGGGCTTGGCGGCGACGACGCCGGAGGCACGGGTCGACGCGCTGACCGGTCTGGCGACGTCGAACCCGACCGCACAGGCGCTGGTTGCGATGCTGACGGCTGCGGAGGCACAGCGGGGCGGCGATATCGAGACGGCCGTCGAGGAATTGAACGCGGTTGCGATCAACCCCGACGTTGATGAAATCTACCGGCAACTTGCCGGCTTCAAGGCGCTGACATTGCAGGCGGACACGCTCGATGCGATGACCCGTCGCCAGCAATTCGAAGCGCTGGCCGTTGCAGGTTCGCCATTGCGCCTGCTGGCCCTGGAGCAACTGGCCCTGATCGACGTCGCCGAAGGCGAGACAGAAGCAGCCATCGCGCGGTATCAGGATATCCTGCAGGACGCAGCCGTGACCTCGGACTTGCAACAGCGTGCCTTACAGGTGATTGTGGCGCTGGGAGGCACCCCGGATTTGGAAAACCTGCCCGTCACGGGAAATTGACCTGCTGAACGGGCGCATGTTTGGGGCGAAGTAATGGGTGAAGCGAGCAGGGTATGATGGACTTACTGAAATCCTCTTTGCCGGGGCGGGTGACATGCACACTGCTGGTCGCGGCGACGTTCCTTGCCGCCTGTTCCGAACCCGATGTGATCCTGCCCGGCAAGCGTGAGAGCATCCGCTCCGTCCTGCAGGACGGGGAGAGCGTGCCCCTGGCCGCCGTGACCGAGGATGCGCCGCGCCCGATTTCCCTGCCGGCTGTGCAGGCAAACACCGAATGGACGCAAGGTATCGGCTCACCCTCTTTCCGCGTGGCCCATCCGGCCCTGAGCGCGGCACCGCAATTGATCTGGTCTGCGAATATCGGCGCGGGAGACAGCCGCCGCCAGCGGATCACGGCGGACCCTGTGGTGGCTGGCGGGCTGATCTATACATTGGACGCCGAAGCGCTTGTCACAGCGACATCCACAAGCGGTGAAACCGTCTGGAGCCGCGATGTCACCCCGTCCCGCGACGATGCCGGGGCGGCCACGGGCGGCGGGCTATCGTATAAGGATGGGCGTCTCTTCGTTTCTCTCGGCTATGGGTCGCTGGTCGCGCTGGACGCGGCCACGGGCACGGAACTCTGGCGTCAGAACCTCGAAGGCACCGGATCGGGCCAGCCAACCGCCTTTGGCGATCTGGTCTACCTGACATCGGGAGATGATACCGGCTGGGCCCTGCGGGCCGAGGACGGGCGCATCGAATGGCAGCTCTCGGCCTCTCCGGATGTCAACAACGTGCTGGGTGCTCCGGCCCCTGCGGTCGCGGATGATCTGGCCATCTTTGCCTTTGGATCCGGTGAAATTCAGGCGGTCTTCCGGCGCGGCGGGTTGCGCCGGTGGGATGCCTCCGCCCTTGGTCAGCGGTTCGCTCGCGCCCTCGGCTCGGTGGGCGACGTGACCGGCGCGCCGGTGATCGCGGGCAATCGGGTCTATGTCGGCAACCAGTCCGGGCGCATCGTTGCGCTGAATTTTGGGTCGGGCGCACGGGAATGGACTGCGCGGGAAGGCGCGATTGGTCCGGTCGTTCCTGCGGGCGACAGCATCTTCGTGGTGTCCGAACTGGGCGAAGTCCTGCGGATCGACGCGTCGGA
>JBCCDA010000169.1:0-6144 GCA_039033215.1 Pseudomonadota bacterium
CCATGGAGCACGTACTTTTCGTAGTATCTGGACGGATCAGGTACTGCGCCCTGGATCACGAGCCCGTTCACCGTGATCCCTTCCAAGAGCCCTGTAGCGACGAAGTAGTCCGGTCCGACACCGTCGTTGTTCTGCCCATCGCCCGAGACATCAATCACACGGCGTTTGCACGGAGGTGCCTCGCGCATCAGAAGCGCTCCGAACTCAACCCCTTTGCCCATAGCGGTCGCGAACTCCGCATACGGACGCCGGTGCGCGCGCAGGCGCGAGACAAAGGTCCTGATGGCTGGCTCGCTGTCCAGAATCGTCCAATCCGCCAGAAGGTCTTGCTGCTGGTAACCAGACCACTCGTATGCCGCCACAGCGACATGAGCACCCTCGGGTGTCAGGATCGCCTGGATTACGGCATCGGATTCAAAGGCTTGCGCGAGACCCTCCATTTGCAATTCGTACTCGCGTGCGTCGACGCTCGACGAGATGTCGAGCGCCAAAGCCAGCGCCAACTTGCATTCCGCCCACGCAGTATCCGCGGCAAGCGTGGCGGACAGAGCGGCCGCGGCGAGCCGCAGTTTCACCACGTGCCGCTGTTCTCCATCGAGGCCCAGGGTTCCTGTGGTGCGAGCGAGTCGCCCTTCTGCAGCAGCTCGATCGAGATGCCGTCAGGGGACTTCACGAACGCCATCCTGCCATCGCGCGGCGGGCGGTTGATCGTGACGCCACCATCCATAAGCTTCTGACAAGCCTCGTAAATGTCGCTCACATAGTAGGCTAGATGGCCAAAGTTCCGCCCGCCCGTGTACTCCTCATCCGAGTCCCAGTTGTACGTCAGCTCGATCTCGCTGCCGGGACCGCCTCCTGGAGGGGCGAGAAAGACGAGCGTGGCCTTGGCGCCGGTCAGGTCATGGCGACGCGTTTCCTCGAGACCCAGGAGGTCGCAGTAGAACTTCTTCGATTCCTCGATGTCTGCGACTCGCACCATCGTGTGGTAATACTCAATCGTCATCTTGTGCTCCGTCCCTTTCTGCGTACAGGATATAGCGCTGCCGACTCGGAGACCGACACCACGTTTCAGGGGATGATATGTCGCTGACCGCCGAACAACAGGAAGAAATCGCTGAAATCCGGTCACAGTCGCGGCAGACGCGGCGGGTGGTGGCTGAGGGGCTGGAGGAGCGGCTCTACGAGGCGATTCCCGTGCTGGATCATGGGTTTATCCGCGTCGTCGACTATATGGGCGATGACGAGGCGATCGTGCAGGCAGCCCGGGTCTCGTATGGTGCCGGAACCAAAAAAGCCCGTGATAACAGTGGCTTGATCAGGTATCTGATGCGGCACTGGCACTCGACCCCGTTCGAAATGTGCGAGATCAAACTCCACGTCAAACTGCCTGTGTTCGTAGCGCGTCAATGGATCCGGCATCGGACTGCAAATGTGAATGAGTATTCGGCAAGATACTCGATCCTCGACCGTGAGTTCTATATTCCTGCACCTGATCACCTGGCAGCCCAGTCATCGACGAACAACCAGGGGCGCGGAATGATCCTGGAAGGCACCGAGGCGAACCAAGTACTGAATATTCTGAAAGACGATAGCATGCGCTCATATGATCATTATGAGCAGATGTTATCAACAGAAGGACAGCAAGGCCTGGCCCGCGAATTGGCGAGAATGAACTTGCCTATGAACATCTATACGCAATGGTACTGGAAGGTGGACCTTCACAATCTGTTCCATTTCTTGCGGTTGCGCGCCGATAGTCACGCCCAGTACGAAATCCGCGTCTATGCCGAAGCGATCTGTGATCTCGTGCAGGCATGGGTTCCTCAGGCATATCAGGCGTTCGTTGACTATCGCCTTGAAGCAGAACAGTTTTCCGGGCCTGCCATGGCCTGCCTCAAGCGTATGCTGGCGGGTGAGGGCGTGACACAAGAGACGTCCGGCATGTCGGCGGGGGAGTGGCGCGAGTTTCAGGCGGCGCTTGGCTGACGTCCCTGACGCTGTCAAAACCGATGTATGACAAACGTATGACTTGCGTATGACAAACGTATGCCAAGTGTGCTGACAGAAGTCGACTTTGCGTCGATGCCGGCCCCGTCCTGGCATAGCATCGCGCGGATCGCGTAGGGGGGTGGATCCTGGCAAAGTCACCGAAGAAGCCAACCAAGGAAAAGGCCGAGCGCAAATCGCCGGCCAACAAGATGTCCAAGGTCGTGGCAGAGCGTCTGGCGACACCGAGCAACCGAAGCACGACGGCGGCGATCTCGGCGGTCCGCGTCGGCAGGCCATCGTCTGCCTTGCCGTCATCAGACGAAGCCGTTGTCGTGAGCCGTCGGCCCGGCAGCACGGGGACCCTTGGTCAGCTTGATCTTCTGCCAGTCAGCCCGGACGGCGACGATTCCGAGCGCGTTGCGCCCGCGGGTCAGGTGTCGGTACCGGGTCTGCCGATTATCCCGGTATCCATGCGTCCCGGGGCGCGCTTCGAGCGCGAGAGCATCGGGATTGGCGCCTACCTCGTCACGATCAGTGGTGGCCGGTCCCGAGTTGCGCCAGACGGTTCGCTGGCGACGTCTGCCTCCAATGCGCCGTATGTCGGTGTGACTGTCGAAGGCTCGGGGCTCGAGATGAGTCCGGCGGTCACCGTGCGGTCAGTCTACTTCGTTTGCCAGGATGGTCTGGAGGGCCGGGTCGAAGTCGGGACAGGCCGTGCCGCAAGGCTCTATGTGGGTCAGCCGCAGGCGTTCTTCGAAATGCTCCACCGGCTCGTGCAGACGGAGGCTCCTGTTTCCCTGCGGATAGGTTACTGGATCGAGGGGGCGGACATAGAGGTGCAGGAGTGCGATATCTATGCGCGCTCCCAGCAAGTTGGCCAGCGCGAGGACTGAGATGGAGCTCTATGGACTCAAGGCCTGCGATACCTGTCGCAAGGCGCTGAAGGAGCTGACGGCGGCCGGCCGCAAGGTCCAGCTCAACGATGTGCGGGAGAACCCAGTGCCACCAGAGACCCTGGCTGAATGGTACGAGGTGCTGGGGGAGGCGCTGGTCAACCGCCGCTCGACCACCTGGAAGGGGTTGTCGGAGGATGCGCGATCCGGGGCAGGGACCTCACGGGGCGCGGTCGCGTTGCTGGCCGCGCATCCCGCGCTGATGAAACGCCCGGTGACCGTGGCCGACGGCACGGTGCATCTGGGTTGGACGTCATCTGTGAAAGCAGCGCTCGGGCTCTGATCAGACGGGGGAGGGGGCCGCGAGGTGGGGCGCCAGCCAACCGGCCGCGACGAAGCCTGCCAGGAAGCCGCCGAGGTGGGCCTCCCACGCCAGCGCGCCGCCTGCGAAGGCCACGTAGAGCAGGATGTTGATGGCGATCAGGCCAACGATGGTGCCCCAGAAGCGGCGGGGCGATGTGCCGGTGGCCCGGATGTAACGCCACTCCCACCGCTTGAAGGCGCCGAAGATCCCGAAGACCACACCCGAGGCGCCGACCATGGGCACGCCCGACCGGGCGATGAGCGCGAAGACCACTGCCGCGCCAACCGCCGTGATCAGGAAGAAGATGATGAACTTGGCGGGCCCGAGCACATTGGCGAGCATGCCGCCGAGGCCGAGGAAGATCACCCCGTTCATGATCAGGTGGAAAACGTCGCCGTGCAGAAATGCGTATGTGACGAACGAGAGCCAGAAGTTCCACGGGATGCCGCCCTGGGGATAGTACTCGTAGAGCCACGGGTTGTCCGCGGGCAGGGTGCCCGTCAGCAGCGCGTCGAAGAAGACGTCGAAGAAGGCGAGATAGGCATAGACGTCCAACCGCAGGTGCTCGAACGGGAGGATGCCTGCCGCGGCGAGCTCGAATGTCAGCTCGAAGGCGATCATCACGCCCGCCATGGCCCAGATGACCGGCGGTGGCGCGGGCGGGCGTTGGCGGAGCGGGGATATCGGCTGGCGCATCAGGGCCTCTCGAGCGGCTGCCCGGGGGAGGTCGGGCAATAACGCCGCCGCGTCAAGGGCTTTGCCGGTTGACAAGAACACAGGCCTGCGGGCCTAACGATCTGCCGCACGTGGGTGATCCTTTCGCCGCAGTCCTTGGCTTGGGCGCGTCACGCCCCATAGTCGCAGCACCACGAAGGAGCGCCCATGACCGCGACCCCGCCCGAGAGCGCGCGTGCCGACGCGAAGGGGGATTTCTCGCTTATCCTGCTTCTGGCGGCGGTGACGGCGATCGGCCCGTTCACGCTGCATCTGCTGGCGCCTGCGCTGCCGCAGATTTCGGCCCGCTTCGATGTCCCGGCCGCCTGGGCGCAGCCAATGCTGAGCCTGTCGCTGGTCGCGATGGCGATTGCCAACCTAGCCTGGGGCCCTCTGTCGGACCGCTACGGTCGGCGGCCGGTGCTGCTCTGCGGCCTCGCACTTGGGGCAGCTGGCTCGGCGTTGGCGGCGCTCGCGCCCGAGCTTTGGGTCGCTCTGCTCGGGCGGCTCCTGCAGGCCGCCGGTGGCTCGGCGGGCATGGTGCTGGCGCGCGCCGTGGCCCAGGACATCTACGGCTCCCAGCGCTCGGCCGCTGTCATCGGGCAGATCACCGCGGTCATGGTCGCGGCGCCGATGATTGCGCCCACCCTTTCGGGCCTCGTGGTCGAGGAGATCGGCTGGCGCGGCATCTTCTGGATCGCAGCCGGGCTCTGCGCGCTGCTGGTGGTCTGGACCCGGGCCGGTCTGGCCGAGACCGCGCCCGCCGGCGGCGCCTCCGCCCGCATCGGCGCCATGCTTCAGGGGTTTCGCGAGATCGGCGCGAACTCGGCCTTCTGGCGATACGCGGGATATGCCGCGTGCTCGCTGGCAGGCTTCTACTACTTCGTCGGCACGACCCCTTATGTGATGCGCGATGCCTTCGGCGAGGGCCCGGCGACGTACGGGTTCTACTTCATCATGCTGTCGGCCACGTACATGCTGACGAACTTCCTCTGCGGGCCGATCACGGCGCGCCTGGGGGCGGAGAGGACGCTGATCTGGGGCGCGGTGATTTCCTTCATCGGCCCCCTTGTCTCGGCTGGCCTGCTCGTGATGGGCTTTCACCAGCCGATTGTCCTGTTCTTACCGGGGATCCTGCAAAGCTTCGGTGCGGGCCTCGCGGTGCCGAATGCGATGGCCGGTGCGGTGGCATCGAGCCCCGAACGGGCAGGGGCCGCATCCGGCCTTCTCGGGGCCAGCCAGTTCCTGCTCGCGGCCGCTACGACGCAGTTGGGGGGCTTTCTGGATCATTCGAACGCGTTCATCATTCCGGGCGTGATGTGTTTAATGCTGATTGCGGGTTTCGTCTGCCTTTTCGGCCTGGGAAGGCGTGTCTGAGCCGATGTTTTCCAATATTCACAGTATGTTAAGGGTGTCTGGTGGTTCCTGTCAAAAAGGTGTTGCAGTGCCGCTCGAATCTCCATATACCCCGCGCTCACCGGCGGCGGGGCGCTCAACAGTGTCCGCCGCCGATTGCTTCCGAGAGGGAGCCGCTCTTTGAGAATGTGATGCATATGAAGGGATATGCGGGCGGTTTGGTGTCGATCTAATCGACTGACGGACCGACGTATATCGGCTCCTTAGGATGTTGGGTTTCGGCCTGACGGACGATGATGGGAGTAGTCAGCTTCATTGCTTGGTGGGATTCTGGTCTCCTATGGGGATCGGGTCACATCGAGATAATGACGATGTGCGAAGGTTCGAACGTCAAGAACGCGGCTTGCCGCGTTTCAACTTGAGAGTTTGATCCTGGCTCAGAACGAACGCTGGCGGCAGGCCTAACACATGCAAGTCGAGCGAGCTCTTCGGAGTTAGCGGCGGACGGGTGAGTAACGCGTGGGAATATGCCCTTTGGTACGGAACAACAGTTGGAAACGGCTGCTAATACCGTATGTGCCCTACGGGGGAAAGATTTATCGCCAAAGGATTAGCCCGCGTTGGATTAGGTAGTTGGTGGGGTAACGGCCCACCAAGCCGACGATCCATAGCTGGTTCGAGAGGATGACCAGCCACACTGGGACTGAGACACGGCCCAGACTCCTACGGGAGGCAGCAGTGGGGAATCATAGACAATGGGCGCAAGCCTGATCTTGCCATGCCGCGTGAACGATGAAGGCCTTAGGGTTGTAAAGTTCTTTCATCAGG
>JBCCDA010000170.1:0-6026 GCA_039033215.1 Pseudomonadota bacterium
AGCGCGCGTGCAAGCTTCTTTCAGCACCCGGCGCATCGCGGCCCCGTCGAGCCAAGCGCCGAGATAGGCTGTGGTGCCGGTTACGACCATGACGGGTTGACCATCTGTCGTCGCCTCCCACACCTGAGCCCTGCTGTCGAGGACGTCGCGGAACCGGGTGGCGTGCCCGCCTTTGGCCAGCGGTATCTCAAGGCCGGGACGCAGGCTTTCGACCCGCGCCACTGTCGCATCCAGGCCCGGGATGGCGGGCGGCAGTGGCAGCGGCGTGGCCATGTCTTGCGTGCGGGCACCAAAGCGCGGGCCGACGATCACCTCTGCCCCACTGGTGGCAAGGGCGGCGGTGAAGGCCGGGTCGGGTGTCATCAGGCCGGGGGCAAGGATCAGTTTGTAGCCCAACAGCGCTTGCGGTTGCGGCGGGACAATATCGATCGAGAGGCCGAGGCGGCGGAGCGCGCGGTAGGTGTCGAAGATCAGCCCGAAATAGCTGAGGCCCACGCCGTGGGGTTGGATATCCCAGCCCCATTCGGCGGCATAGTCGAAGACCAGAGCGACATCGGCCTGTTTGGTTGTGGCCTCAGGCGCGTCGGCAATTTCGCGTGAGACTTGAGCGGCTTCGGCATGGCCGGGGGACTCGAAACAGTCGGGGCGGAGGAGCCCGGCGTGCATTTGTTCCTGTGCGAAGGGTGCTTGCCGCCAGCGGAAATAGCAGACGGCTTCGGCCCCGTGGGCAAACGCCTCCCACGTCCAGAGGCGCACCATGCCAGGCAGCGGTTCGGGGTTGAACGGGGCCCAGTTCACCGGGCCGGGTTGTTGCTCCATCACCCACCAGCGCCCCCGGCCCACCGCGCGGTAGAGGTCGTGGTGGAAGGCTTGGAAGTCCGGGTCGCCTTGACGTGCGTAGGCGGTTTGCCGGGCTTCATCCGCGCCGACGCGATCTTCCAGAAAGCCCAGAGGGTAGCTGTCCCAACTTGCGATATCGAGGTCGGCGCCCACATCGTAATGATCGAACTCGGTGATGCGGCCCATGTAATTATGCGCGATGGAAGCGTCGGAATGCTGGCGGATGATATCAGCTTGCAGCTTGTTGAAGGCGACGACCTGATCGGAGGAAAAGCGGCGGAAGGCCATGCTGTGCGCCGGGTTCGGTTCGGTCACGGTCAGGTTGGGCAGGTCGATCTGGTCGAAGCTGTCATAGTCCATCGACCAGAAGACATTTCCCCAGGCTTCGTTCAGCGCGGGGATCCCGTTATAGCGGCGGGCGAGCCAGGTGCGGAACGCGTCACGCGCCGCGTTGGAATAGCTGATGGTGGTGTCGTGGCAGCCATATTCATTGTCTGTTTGCCAGGCGTCGACTTTGTCGCCGTAACGCTTAGCCAAAGCGGTGACGATCATGGCGCATTCCGCTTTGTAGCCCTCATGGCTGAAGCAATAGTGCCGTCGCGAGCCGAACTTGCGGGGGTTGCCCGCTGCATCGACGGCCAGCATGTCGGGATGTTTGTCGACCATCCAGCGGGGCGGCGTGGCGGTGGGGGTGCCGAGCACGACCTTGAGACCGGCGGCTTTCAAAACGGCAATCGCGTCGTCGAGCCAGTCGAAGGTATAAGTCCCCTCCTCCGCCTCTAGTCTGCTCCAGGCGAACTCGCCGATCCGCACCCAGGTCAGGCCAAGGTCGGCCATGCGGCGGGCATCGTCTTCCCAGACCTCACGCGGCCAGTGCTCGGGGTAGTAGCAGACGCCAAGGGTGCGTTTCACAGCCGTGTTCCTTCGATCACCCACATCCGTTGGGGGAAACTCCAGGGTAGCGTCAGGCCGTGGGTCATCAGATAGGCGCCGCTGAGTTTGATCGAGCCGTATTTGAGCGCAGGCGCGCCGCGCGAGAGGTGGCCCACATCTTCACGGTTCTTCAACTGCACCTCGTACATCACATCCGGGCTAACGCGGGTCAGGCGCAAGGGGCGCGGTGCGATCTGGGCCGAGGTGCCGTCTTTGCCGGCGAAGACAACGAATTTGGACCCATCCTCGGCCAGATGCTGTTCTGCAATGACGCTGGGGTCCGGGCTGTCGAGGCGGAGGATATCCGCTTTCAGCAGCCAATCGCGATTGCCCTTCCACCAGTTTGTTACGTCACGCAGCACGTGGGATTCGTCATCGGTCAACTCGCGCGGATCCATCTCGAACCCCATATGGCGCTGCGCTGCGACCCAGGCCCGGAAACGGATATCGAGGACGCGGCCTGATGTGTGGCAGGTGCGCGGCCCTACATGGGATCCGGTGACGGCCATGGGCAGGAAGATGCTGGCGTTGTGTTGGATCTTGAGACGCTCAAGAGCGTCATTCGAGTCGCTCAGCCAAACGCGGTGAGTGCGGCTGAGGATACCAAAGTCGATCCGCCCGCCGCCGCTGGCACAGCTTTCGATCTCGACATTCGGGTGCGCCTCGCGAAGCCGGTCGAGCAGCGCATAGGTGCCGCGCGTCTGATCTGCGTCCGGCATGGGAAGGACGCGGTTGTGATCCCATTTGATGTATTCAATAGAATGGGCCGAGAGGATCTGGCTCATCCGGTCGAACAGGTAATCGCGCACCTCGGGGTTGGCCATATCGACCGCGCGTTGTTGACGACCTGGGATCTGATCCTCGGCCCCCAGCGCCCAATGCGGGTTGGCCCTGAAAGTGTTCGAGTTGGGGTTGATCATCTCGGGCTCGAACCAGATGCCGAAGCTCATGCCGAGACTGTGGATATGTTCGATCAGCGGGTCGAGGCCGTCGGGGTATTTGCGGTCATCAACCTCCCAATCGGCGAGGGCGGCGGTGTCGTCGTCGCGGTTGCCGAACCAGCCATCGTCCAGAACGAACCTTTCGGCGCCGAGATCTGCGGCACGGGTGGCGATGTCTTTCAGTTCCTCAACATTGTGCCGGAAATAGACGGCTTCCCAGCAGTTATAATGTACGGGCCGCGGGCGATCCGGGTCAGGGAACTGCACGATGCGATCGCGAAGGTGGCGCTGGAACGCGACGGCGCAGCCATTGAGACCATCGTCGGAGTATACCGCATAGAGCTTGCCGGTACGGAACTCGGTCCGTGGCGCGCTTTCGACGCGGGCGGCGTGGCCGAACTGGATCTGGCGGCGGCCATCGGGCAGTTCTTCGGCCACCATGCGGTGCCCGCCGGACCAGCCGTAATGGAAGGCATACGCCTCACCCCGCGCGTTGGTTGCGCCACGAACAGGCACGATCAGGCCGGGGAAATGCTCGTGCCCCGTACGGCCTGTGCGATTTTCGCGATAGCGGATGCCGGGGGACCAGGGCGTGGTGTTCAACTGAAACTCGCCACACCAGCGGCCTGCGACATCGATCATCTCATCCGACAACTGCGGGCCGGGGAACACCGGGGCGGCGAGCCAATGGAGGTGCACCGGACGGATCGCGTTCAACCGCGCCTGCGCCTCAATCAGGTGGGTGTCGGGGTCGATCGTGTATTCGGCGATATAGGTCACCACCTCGTCCTGATCGGTATAGGTGAGGGTCAAGCTGTTCTCACCCTGCCCGACCCCCGCCAGACAGAACTTGGGCAGATACGGCGTGCCATCGGTGTCGCGCATAATGAGACCCGGCTGACCCGGAAAGGTGCGAGTCGCCTCGGGGCAGATCGAAATCTCGGGGTTGGCATCGAGCATGCCCCCGGTGACATCAAGCGTGTGCGCTTCGTAGAGGGTCGTCAGATCCTCATCCTCGGGCAGGCGCGCACCCCAGTACACAACCTCGGCCAGGCGATCCCGCGTGGCCCCGAGAACGAGGGTCTGACGGCTGTCGTCAAGCCGCCAGCATTGATTCATTTTACAGCACCTAGCGTCAGACCAGCGATGAAGTGTTTCTGCATCAGGAAGAACATGAGCACAGGTGGAATAGCGGCCAGAAGCGAGGCTGCCGAGACCAGGTGCCAGTTGTTCACGAATTGCCCGTTGAGCGCGCGGACACCGGCGGTGATCGGCTTGGCGGCCTCGCCTTGTGTCAGCACGTTGGCCCAGAAGAAATCATTCCAGACGAAGGTGAAGATCAGCACCGAAAGCGCTGCGATCGCCGGTCGCACAAGCGGCAAGACGACGTACCAGAAGATCTTCCACTCGGCGACGCCTTCAATCCGAGCACTTTCAATCAAGTCGAAGGGCAGCGCCTTGATAAAGTTGCGCATAAAGAGCGTGCAGAATCCGGTCTGGAACGCGGCGTGGAACAAGAACTGTCCCGCAATGGTGTCGTAAAGCCCGGTCTGGACGCTCATATCGCGCACCGGAACCATCAAAATTTGGAACGGGATAAAGTTGCCTGCCACGAAGAGAAAAAAGAGCGGAACGGCGACCCGAAAGCGATAGATCGCCAGCGCGTATCCCGCGAGGCAGGCGAGCGCGACAGAAATAACGACGCTGGGGACAGTGATCAAAACGCTGTTCAGCATGTATTGTGCGGCGGCCGATTGGGTGAAAACAGCGGTATAATTCTCAAACAGCGCGAACTCGGACGGCCAGCCGAAGATATTGCCCGAGTTGATGTCCGCCGCACCCCGGATCGAGGTCACGAAGATCGCCAGAAGCGGCAACAGCCAGACGAAAAGGGCGACCGGCAGGAACGCCTGATAGGCGGTGCGGGCGACAGGACCAGACTTTTCGATAGGTCTCGGGAACATATCAGCGCCCTCCTTTCTCGTCCTGATACATCCTCCACAGGAAGTAGGAGATGTAGACCAGCATGATCATAAAGAGCACGGTGGCAACAGCCGAGCCATAGCCATAACGCTCGCCATATTCCGAGATTGCAACTTCGTACATGTAATGTGCCAGCACGTTGGTTGAGCCGAACGGTCCGCCCTGGGTCATGATCGCGATCATGTCAAAGCTGCGGAGTGCACCGATGACTGTGACGACGACGGCGATGAACGTGGCCGGGCGAAGCTGCGGCAGGACGACATACCAGAGCATTTTCCAGCCCTTCGCACCGTCGAGACGTGCGGCCTCGATCTGATCGGCGGCGACGTTGTTCAGGCCGGTGAGATACAGGATCATGCAATAGGCCACCTGCGGCCAGAGGCCCGCAAAGATGATACCATAGGTCGCCCAGTCCGGGCTGGACAGGATGTCAGGTGCGGGGCGCGAGCAGGTGAAGGTGACATTGCCGAGGATGTTGGTCGTTTCTTCGCAGAAGATCGCTTTCCAAACGCTGCCCACGACACCGAAATCGGGATTGTAGAACCAGCCAAAGATCAGGCCCACGACGACCTGGGAAATCACGAAGGGGAAGAAAAACATCGACTTGTAAAACCGCATCCCCGTCACGGTCTGGTTGAGGTAGAGCGCGATGAAGAGGCCTGCAGGAACGGCCAGCATATAGAGGATCAGCCAGGCGAGGTTGTTCTTGAGCGAGGTCCAGAAATTCGGATCGTCCCAGAGCTTGACGTAATTGTCGAAGCCAACCCATTTGGCGGTGGATTCCCCGTCTGCCGTGTAGAGCCCGTTCCATTCGTACAGGGAAAGCCAGAGCGACTCGAAGATCGGGATGACCACATAGATGGCGAAGAAGAACAGCGCAGGGAGCAGGAAGAACCAGGGCGCGACGGACAGCTTGTTGCGGGTCAGCCAGCTGGCTCGGTTGGCGGAGGTGTCACTCATGGATTGCTCCCGCTTTTGTGCTCTTCGAGGTTTTGCGCCGCGTGCCGCGTCGCGAAAGCGAAGGGGCTTTGCCCCCTCGCGCTCCCCCAAAGTATTTTCGGGTCAATGGAGGCGCAGCTCAGGAAAAAGGGCCCGCCGTTGTAGGCAGGCCCTCAACTTGGTGTTTAGTTGGCGTAGACTTCCGCCGCGACCTCATCAAGGCGCTCGAGCACTTCCATCTTGGTCGATGGGTCCAGCATGAACTTCTGGAACCCTTCCATGCCGGCCTTGGCCATTTCGGCTGGCGCGTCGCGATCATAGAATTGCGCGATGCCGGTTGCCGAGTTCAAAAGCGCGAAGCCTTCCTGAATGAACTTGTCGTCGGCAATC
>JBCCDA010000171.1:0-5873 GCA_039033215.1 Pseudomonadota bacterium
GAGTCCTCGTCGATCCGGGCGGTGATCTGGCCATCGCCTGCGTCGGCGTTGATCGTCGTCTCGCGGGGATCCAGGATCTCGGCCTGGATGTCGCCCGACGGGTCGTCATAGGTCACCAGGATGCGCCCGTCCGTGGTCAGGCTCAGCTCGATGTCGGGGAAGCTGTGGGTAATATTGGACTCAATGGCAAAGCTGCTTGCCCCGACACGCACGCCGACATCATTGTAGCGGGTGCCTTCGATCGTGTTGTTGGTGTTGTCCAGATGGGCGATGAAGAAGCCGCCGTCCTCCAGCCCGATCACCGCGGGGTCCTGGTTCTCGTTCAGCCCTTCGACATGCGTGGTGATGGTGCCCTGGAGCACGCCCGCGCTGTTGTAGCGCGCAAACAGGATGTTATCGCCGGTGTCATTGCCGTTCGCGAGGGTTTCGATCTCGCGCCAGACCACGACGAAGCCGCCGCCCGTCAGGGCCGCCACGTCGGGGTTGAAGTCTTCGTCACCTCCGCTGGTACTTACCTGGACGTTGGCAAGGTTCGCGCCGGTCACCCCGTTGGTGATCCGGAACTCGACGTTCTCGAGACCGGTCGTACCGTTGTCTGGTTCCGAAAAGACGGTCACGAAGTTGCCGTTCGACAGCGCAGCCGTGTTGTTGCCGAAGACGCCCGGGAAGTCCGAAGGTGCATCGTCCGCCCGCAGAATAGTGCCGTTGACGGGGGTGCCCGCCGCGACGTTCAGGTCTGAGTCGAACAGTTTGCCCCGAACGGTGTCATTGTTGCCGTCCGAGAACTGGTAGCTGACGAAGACAGAGTCGTTGGCCTGGTTGACCGCAACCTTGGGGTTCGAGACGAACTCGGTGCCGGGATCGTTCTGAACCGTCACCTGGTCCGTGCGCGTACCGCTCGAGTCGAAGCGTTCCATGTAAATCGACTGGCCGTTCGCATCTCGGTCCTCGTAGGCCATGACGAAGCCGCCGTCGCTTGTCGCCGCAACAGACGGGAGTTCCTCTTCGTCGAAGTTGCGCCCGACGTTCACCTGGAACGCGGTTTCGACGATGTTGCCTTCGGCATCATAGATGACGCCGACGATGTCACGCCCATTGCCCGTACCGACGGTACCGCTGTCGTCCTGAAAGACGACAAGGAAGTTGCCGTTGGACAGCCCCGTGATGTCTGGTAGTCCCTGGAAGTTCGTCGAGCTGGTGTTGACCTGGAAGCTGTCGAGCCAAGTTGTCGGAGTAGTTGTCATAACTCTACCATTACGCGGCATGACTGCCGCGTCCCCAAAACGTTTTCAACGGTGTCCAGAGACGTCGGCTAGACGCGCAGAGAAGGACGGGATCTCAAGAAGACCCGCAATCCTTCTTACGTCAGCCCGACGGCTGGACGATTTTACTGGTGATTCCCCGCACTCCGACAATTGTAACACAGGTCTTCGCGATCCTGCACAACTCCAGAGTGAAGTTTTTTGTTGCGCTTCTAATTTCGCTCATTGAAGTGCCCAAATAATGATCTGCGGTACGAAGACGCGTCGGCGCCATGAGGCGGGCTCAAGTGAGCGCGCGTTCAGAAAACCGCGTGATCTCCGAGGTCGATCGTAACCTCCCCGGCCAACACACGAGTATAGTGATCCCGCAATGTGTCAGTGCCAAACTCGGGGGTCGCATCGGGATCGTAGCATCCGGAATCGGCATCCCAGACCAGCATCGACTCCGTTGCGTAGTATCGGCCTATACGGGCAAGCTCTGCTTTCGCGGCGAGGCGCGGGGAGAGGCGACCGGCGGCCGACAGCACTCCGACAATCGCGCTCATCATGGCGACAGGAACGTGGCGGAATCGGGCAGGCTGGCCCAACAGCTCAAACAGAAGCTCGCCCTGCTCGAGCGGTGTGATTTCTGGCCCCGGCCCGCCGATCGGCAGGACGGCATTCTGCTTGTCAGCATCGGTGAGGCAGATAGCGATGAACGTTGCAAGATCGCGGTCTGATATCGCTTTGCAGGCCGTCAGCGTCCCGTCGCCAAAAAGAAGGAAAGGCTTGCCCTCGCGCACCCGATCAATCTGTCCTGAAAGCGATTTGAAGAAGGCCGTCGGGCGCACGATGGACCAGGTGAGGCTGGAGGCCATCAGCGCGCGCTCGAAAGCCAGCTTGGCCTGCTGGAAGGCGAGGTCAGGCTTCTGCACGCAGATCGCAGACAGCAGGACGAACTGCCCCACGCCTGCCGCGCCTGCGGTCTTCAGGATATCCATATGCGCCTGATGGTCGATCTTCCACGCGTCGGTCGGGGCGCCCGTCCGGGAGGCGAGGCACGAGACGACCGCATCGAAGCCGCCCTCGGCAAAGGTCGCGGTCAGGACAGCGGGGTCAGTGACATCGCCTGCGTGGATCGTGGCCCCCGGGATATCGGGCGACTGGCCCGGCCGCACGAGACAGGTCAGCGCATGGCCCGCCGACACCAACGCCTGCGCGGTTGCGTGTCCGATGGTACCCGTCGCCCCCAGCAGCAGGACGTTCTTGCGGGGCGGCTGAGGGTCGATCATGCAACTCGGCTCCGGGGCGGCGTGGCCAGACGCTAGCCGAGCGCGGGCCGCCTCCGCAACGTCTCGGTCTTACTCGGCGGGGGTTCGGGACTCCGCCTCGACCGCCGCGAGTTCGGCCTGAAGGCGCTGCCCCGCGGCCGCCCGGCTTCGCGCAAGCCCCGCGATCAGCGCATAGGCCGCTGGCGTCAGGAACAGCGTGAAGACCGCTGCCAGGCCCAAGCCCCCGAAGATCACCCAGCCAATCGCCTGGCGCGCTTCCGAGCCCGGACCTTCGGCCAGGATCAGCGGCAAGCCCGCCAGCACGGTCGAGGCCAGCGTCATCGCGATGGGGCGCAGCCGGGCAATCGCCGCCTCGCGTGCCGCGTCCAGCACGGCCATTCCGCGATCGCGCAACTGGTCGGCGAACTCGACCAGCAGGATCCCGTTCTTGGCCATGATGCCGATGAGCATCAAGACGCCAATCTGGCTGAAGATGTTGATCGTCGTGTCTGTCAGCCACAGGGCATAGATCGCCGCGCAGACCCCGTAGGGCACGGTGAACATCACCACCGCGGCGCTCGTCACGCTCTCGAACTGGGCGACAAGCACCAGGAACACCACTACCAGCGCTAGCAGATACGTGGCCATCAGCGCGTTCGACGTCTCATCCAGCGTCGCCGCATCCCCCAACAGCAACAGGCCGATGCCGGGCGGCAGGTCATCCATGGCCAGCACTCGTACCGCATCAACTGCGCCGCGCAACGTCAGTTCGGGCGAGACGGAGGCGAGGATCTCAACCGCCCGGCGTTGGCCATGCCGGTCGAGCTCGGCCGCGACGCCTTCCTCGGTGAACGTAACCAACTGCGACAGCGGGACCAGCGCCCCTGTGTCCGCCCGGACATAGAGGTTCAGGAGATCAGCCGGATCGCGCACGGCACCTGTCGCCGACTGCAACATGATCGGAATGGCCTCGTCGCCGATGGTCAGCTCCGCGACCTCCGCCTCGTCGACCAGCGCCCTGAGCGTGCTAGAGAGCGCCGACATCGGCACGCCTAGATCCGACGCACGCACGCGGTCAATCTGGATCGACAGCTGCGGCTGCGTCGCCTGGTATTGAACGCGGATGGCCGACAGACCCTCTATTTCCTCCATCCGCCCCGCAAAACGGTCCGCCGCCTCGGCGATCGCCGCATACTCCGTCCCGGTCAGCGCGATCGACAGGCGCCCAGCACTGCGTCGCCCAAGACCAAGGCTGTTGCCGCCCCCCGCGACCCAAGCAGCCGCCCCGGGCAGCTGCGCGACCTGCGGGCGCAATGCCTCTTCGATGTCGATCTGCGGGACCGTGCGCTGATCCCACGGCGCGAGCCGCGCGCTGATCTCACCGCGGTTGAGATCCCACCAGCCGGTGATCGTCTGGATACTCTGGATCGACCCGTCCTCGACCCACGGGCGCATCATACGCTCGGCCGCCTCGACCTGGCGGTCCGTGAAGTTCAGCCCTGTGCCGTCAGGGCCCTGCATCCGGATGGTCACCTGGCCGCGGTCCTCCTTGGGGACCAGCTCCTCGCCCAGGTTCTCGTAGACCACAGCAGCGGTACCCGCGGTTACAGTCGCCAAAGCAATCGTGATCAGCGGCGCCGCAAGCACCGGCCGCAATATCGCGGCATAGGCGGCGGCGAGCTTGCGCCCGACCCAGACGCCCGGCCCCGAGGTGGCGCCGAGCGACGGTACGATCGATGCGATGACCGGGCACATCGAAAGCGCGACAAACGACGACAGCGCGACAGTCGCCGCCAGCACGAAGGCGAACTCGGTGAAGAGCCGCCCGGCATCAGACGGCACGAACGAGATCGGGATGAAGACCGCTATCAGGGTGACCGTCGTTGCTATCACAGGAAAGAACACCTGCCGCGTCCCAATGGCCGCGGCCGCCCTGGCCCCCATGCCTTCGGCCCGTCGACGCTGCACGTTCTCCGTCACGACGATGGCGTCATCGACCACCAGACCCGTGGCCAGCACCAGCGCCAGCAGCGTTACGAGGTTGATCGAGAACCCCAGCAGCCAGATCACCGCCACCGAACCAATCAGCGAGATCGGGATCGCGACGACCGGGACAAGCGTGGCACCCAACCGGCCAAGAAACAGCCAGATGACGGCGAAGACGATCATCAGGGCCAGTATCAGGGTGGTCAGCACGTCCTGAATGGCGCCGCGGATGAAGACCGAGTCGTCCTCGGTGATGCGGAAATCAAGTCCGGGAAACTGCGCTTCCAGGCGCTCGACCGTCTGCGCCACATCTGTCGCGATCTGCACGGTGTTCGATGTCGCCTGACGCACCACACCCAGGCTGAGGACTGTCCGGCCATCGACACGCGCCACGCTCTCGGGTGTCTCGAGCCCAAAGTAGACTTCGGCGACCTGGCCCAGCCGGATGGGATCGCGAATGATCAGCTTCTCGATCCGGTCCGGGTTGACAACGGTGGCGTCAGCGCGGACCAGCACCTCCTGATCTCCCGCGACGAAGCTGCCGACGGGCACATCGAATTGCGCGGCCTCCAGCGCGTCCGAGATCTCGGCGATCGAGAGGCCATAGGCGGCCAACCGGTCAGGCTTTACCTCGACCCGCAGAACTCGAGCACGCTCGCCGAAGAGTGTGACATCCGCGACCCCTTCCACCGAGATCAGCGCCGGCACGATTTCTCTCTCGACCTTCCGGGTCAGAACACCGACGGGTTCGGTCAGGCTGCTGACGGCGATGCGGATAATCGGGCGGGCGTCCCGGTCCGCCTTGACGACAAAGAGACCCTCGACCCCGCCTGGCAGGCGCCGCGTCACGCGGTTGACGGCCTCACGCACGTCGTTGGCGGCTTGGGCCAGATCCGTCCCGGGCGAGAACTCGGCGCGAATGCGGAAGTTACCCTCCTCCGAGGAAGAGGTCAGCGAGATGACACCGGCGACCCGCGACACCGCGGCCTCGACCACCGAGGTCGCTTCGGCATCGACAGTGGTGGGCGACGCCCCCGGGTAGTCTGCCCGGACGTTCACAACCGGGCGGTCGATATCTGGAAGCTCGCGTACCTCCACGCCGAAAACGGCCGCGATCCCGGCCACCACGATCATCAGGTTCATCACGGTGGCAAGCAGCGGGCGCCGTACGCTGAGCTCCGGCAGGCCACCTCTGGAGGCGCCAAACATGCTCAGCTACCTCCGCCGACAGCTTGCAGAACCCGCACGGCACGGCCCGCGCGCAAGCGTTGCGTGCCTTCGACGACGACCTCCTCGCCCTCGGTCAGCGCGCCATCGACCAGAACAGCCCCGCTGAGCCGTCGGACGAGCCGGACGTCGACCCGTTCGGCAGTGC
>JBCCDA010000172.1:0-5589 GCA_039033215.1 Pseudomonadota bacterium
ACCGGGGCGAAACTGAGCTGCATCTGACCGACGCTTTGCGGCACCGTCTGCGTGTCGGCGGGGGCCTGGGCAGACCGCACCGGCACATCGCCAGGACGGGGCCCGGATGGTGCCGCGGTGCAGGCGGTGAGGGCGGCAACCAGCATCAGTGCAAGGCGCGCGTGGGTCATGGGCGGGCTCCGGTGTGCTGCATGGGCTGCAGTCTAAGGCGCTGCCCCTGTGGGTGAAAGGGGGGCGAAGACCGCAACGGGGGCTGCGAGCCCAGCAAGCGGATGTCGGCCGAGCGGCTCCCAAGGCGGGGTGAGCCCGGCAACGAAAGCCTCCGTTGCGAGAACCTTCCGCCCGAGCGATTTGGTCAAGCCCTCGAGCCGCGCCGTCCGGTTGACCGCATCGCCGAGCACGCTCCAGCTCTGGCGCCCCACGATCCCGATATTGCCGTAGTCCACGGTGCCCACGTCGAGCCCGAGACCCCAACGAAGTGGCGCCTCGCCCTCTGCCTCACGGTCGGTGTTCAGCCGGGCCAGACGCGCCTCCGCCGCGGTCACTGCGCGCAGGGCGGCCGCGCGGGCCCCGTCCAGCCCCTCGTCGCCAAGCGGGAAAATCGCGACCGCGCCGTCCCCCATCAGCGTCAGCGGCTCGCCCCCCTCGGCCACCACCGCCCCAAGAGTGCAGTCGAAGAAGGCGTTGATCAGCGCAGTAAACGCACGCCCCGGCAGCCGAGCCGCAAGCGGCGTTGAGCCGCGCAGGTCGGAGACCCAGATCACCGCCTCCGTAGATGCGACATCGCCCAGCGTGATTTCTCCGCCGAGCACCCGTGGCCCGGCCCGCTCACCGATATAGCAGCGCGCGATGGTCTCAGCGATCTGGCTCTGGGCCACGGTCTTCACCAGCACGCCAAGCGGGGCGAGCAGTGCATCGAACTGAGCCATATCGGCATCCGAAAACCCGCCCTCGCGCCGGGTGGCGTAGCTGAGTGCGATGCCAGTGCTTGTTGGCATCACGGCACGCTCGGCCTCGGTTCGTGGTGGGCGAAAGAACCCGGCGAAGGGCAGCGCCGAGGCGACATAGTCCGTAAAGCCCACGGCGCTCAGCTCCGTCAGCATTGGGAAATCGAGCACTGCCTCCGGCCCCGAGAGGCGACGGCGCAAACGGCGGTCCCAGCCTCGCACAACCGCAAAGAGGGGGCTGTCGAGCCATCGCGGTTGTGACCAGCTGCTATGATCATAAGTCGCGGAGACGGCTCCCCTCTCGGGCGTCCAGTCGACGCCGATCACATAGACCAGCGGGTGCAGCACCGGGTGCGAGAGGTGCATCCGGTCAATGGGCACGCCGCCGGCGCGGAGGCGCTCCACCAACCCGTCGAGCACTGCGGTGAGCGGCAGCCCGTCGAGGGTTGCGCGGTGTAGCCAGTCCAAGGCGTCCGCGGAGTTGCTCATGCCTCGCCTTCAAAATGCAAAGGGCGACCCGTGAGGCCGCCCCGATGCGCTGCAAATTCCACCGCCGATCACTCCTCGGCAGCAGCCTCTTCGGCAGCCACACGCTCGCGATCGATACGGCCCTTGGCCTCCGGGTCGCGGTCGACGAACTCGATGATCGCCATCGGCGCCATGTCGCCATAGCGGAAGCCCGCCTTCAGCACCCGGCAGTAGCCGCCCTGGCGCTCCTTGTAGCGCTCGGCGATGGCGTCGAAGAGCTTTGCCACGGCCGCATCGCTGCGCAGTGTCGCAAAGGCTTGGCGCCGAGCATGCAGGTCACCGCGCTTGCCGAGCGTCACCAGCTTCTCGACGTAGGGGCGCAGTTCCTTGGCCTTGGGCAGCGTCGTCTTGATCTGCTCGTGCTCGATCAGCGAGGCGGCCATATTCGAGAGCATCGCCTTGCGGTGCTCGTGGGTGCGGTTCAGTTTGCGGTAACCATTACCGTGTCGCATATCTCAGATCTCCGTCTACGGGGTTTATACTTTGTGGTTGGGGGGCATTCGCCCCCAGGTCGTCTCAGAGGTGGTCTTCGAACTTCTTGGCCAGGTCCTCGATGTTCTCGGGCGGCCATTCCGGCACGTCCATACCGAGATGAAGGCCCATGGTCGAGAGCACTTCTTTGATCTCGTTCAGCGATTTGCGCCCGAAGTTCGGGGTGCGCAGCATCTCCGCCTCGGTCTTCTGAATGAGATCGCCGATATAGACGATGTTGTCGTTCTTGAGGCAGTTGGCCGAGCGCACGGAGAGCTCGAGCTCATCGACCTTCTTCAGCAGCAGCGGGTTGAAGTCGAGATCGCTGTCTTCCTCGACCCGGGTGCCCGAGGACGGCTCCTCGAAGTTGATGAAGGTCTGCAGCTGGTCCTGCAGGATCCGGGCTGCATAGGCGAGCGCATCGTCCGGGCTCAGCGAGCCGTCCGTCTCCACCGTGATCGACAGCTTGTCATAGTCGAGTACCTGGCCCTCACGGGTCGGCTCAACCTTGTAGGAGACCTTCTTGACCGGCGAGTAGAGCGCGTCGATCGGGATAAAGCCGATGGGCGCGTCCTCAGGCCGGTTCTTGTCGGCGGCCACATAGCCTTTGCCCACGGCAACCGTCAGCTCCGCATGGAAGCTCGCACCTTCGTCGAGGTGGCAGATCACGTGGTCTTTGTTGATGATGTCGACGCCCGCAATCTCGACGATATCGCCCGCCGTCACCGCACCCGGGCCGCGCGCCGAAAGCTGCAGCCGCTTGGGCCCGTCACCGTCCATCCGCAGGGCCACGCCCTTGAGGTTGAGCACGATGTCGGTCACGTCCTCACGAACGCCCGAGACGCTCGAAAACTCATGGAGCACACCGTCGATCTGCACGGCCGAGATTGCCGCCCCCTGCAAGGAGGACAACAGCACCCGACGCAGCGCATTGCCGAGGGTGAGGCCGAAGCCCCGCTCCAGCGGCTCCGCCACGGCGGTCGCCATGCGTGCCGGCTCCCGGCCTGCGGACACTTCGAGGCTGCGGGGCTTGATGAGTTCCTGCCAGTTCTTGTGGATCATCTTGTCCTCCATGCCTGTGGTGCACCTGATCCAAGGCGCGCCACTCCCGAGGAAACGCGTACGGGCCCGCCCTGGGATCTCCCAGTAGACAGGCCCGAAAAGGGGTCAAACGCGATCAGACGCGGCGGCGCTTGGGCGGGCGGCAGCCATTGTGCGCAATCGGGGTGACGTCGCGAATGGCAGTCACCTGGAAGCCGACGGCCTGCAGCGCGCGGAGCGCCGACTCGCGTCCCGAGCCCGGCCCCTGCACCTCGACCTCAAGGGTCCGCATGCCGTGCTCCTGCGCTTTCTTGCCGGCATCCTCCGCCGCGACCTGCGCCGCGTAGGGGGTCGACTTCCGCGAGCCCTTGAAGCCCATAGCGCCGGCCGACGACCAGGCAATCGCGTTGCCCTGAGCGTCGGAGATCGTAATCATTGTATTGTTGAAGGACGAGTTCACATGGGCCACGCCCGAGGTGATGTTCTTCGAAACCTTCTTCTTCGTAACTCGCTTGTCGCGTGCCATCTGACCTGCCCCTTATTTCTTCTTGCCGGCAATCGGCTTGGCCGGGCCCTTGCGGGTGCGGGCATTGGTGTGGGTCCGCTGGCCACGCGTCGGCAGACCGCGGCGATGGCGCAAGCCGCGATAACAGCCGAGGTCCATCAGCCGCTTGATATCGACCGCACGCTCACGGCGCAGATCGCCCTCAACCGTCAGATTGGCGTCGACATACTCGCGAATCGCCAGCACTTCGGCATCCGACAACTCATTCACCCGGCGCTCGGCCGGAATGCTGAGATCGGTGCAGATCTTGTTCGCCGTCGTATGGCCGATCCCATGCACATAAGTGAGGGCAATCGGCACCCGCTTCGCCGTGGGAATGTTAACGCCTGCGATGCGCGCCACGTGTCTCTCCGTCTTGATCCAGCCCGGCGCTTTCGCCCCTGGGCCCGTTGCCGCCAACCGGCCCGCCCGGCCTGCGCCCCAACTCACAATTCAAAAAACCGCCGGGCGCTGCGTCCTGAGCGCCACAACGGTGTTTGCGAAGCGCGGACTATAGTCGCTCCGCCAGACAGATCAACCCCCTGTCAAGCCTTTTCGTCCGCACACCTTTCCGCATGTCGGATCAGGCAAGCGCGCCCTTGATCGCAGCGGTGACCTGGTCGATATCCGCCATGCCGTCGACCGACTTCAGCTTGCCCGTTTTGGCGTAGTACTCGATCAGCGGCGCCGTGTCGGCATGATAAGCCTTAAGCCGCTCCCGCACGGTTTCGGCGTTGTCATCGGCGCGGCGTTTGAACTCGGTCGACCCGCAATTGTCGCAGACGCCTTCCTTTGACGGCTTCTTGTGGGTGTCGTGATACCCCTCGCCACACATCGCGCAGGTGTAGCGCCCGGCGACGCGGTCCACCAGAAGCTCATCGTCGACATCCATCGACACGACGGCATCCAGGGTCATACCCTTCTGGGCCAGGAGAGCATCCAGCGATTCGGCCTGTGCCGCGGTCCGCGGATAGCCATCAAAGATCACGCCGGCCTTCACATCGGGCTCGTCGAGACGGGCGGACACGCAGCCGGTCACGATCTCATCGGAAACGAGTTGGCCCGCCTCCATCACTGCTTTGGCCTTCAGCCCGACGTCCGTGCCTGCCTTGACCGCGGCGCGCAGCATATCTCCTGTGGACAGCTGCACCATGCCGTCGCGATCCTGCAGAATGCGCGCCTGTGTGCCTTTGCCAGCCCCCGGCGGGCCGAGCAGAATGATGTTCATAAGCGTGTCCCCCGATTGACATGGCGTCTTTTGCGCCGGTTGGTGTCGTGTCAGGCGCCCTTCGGTCCAGAGCGCTTCTTACCGCGGATGCGCGATTTCTCGATCAAGCCCTGATATTGATGCGCCATCAAGTGACTTTGGATCTGTGTGATCGTATCCATCGTCACCGAGACCACGATCAGCAGCGAGGTACCGCCGAAATAGAAGGGCACACCCACCTCTGCGATCAGGAGCTCCGGCAAGAGACAGACGAAGACCAGATAGAGCGCGCCGACCACCGAGAGACGGGTCAGCACATAGTCGAGGTATTCCGCCGTGCGCTTGCCGGGCCGGATACCGGGCACGAAGCCGCCGTGCTTCTTGAGGTTATCCGCGACTTCTTCCGGGTTGAAGACCACCGCGGTGTAGAAGAACACGAAGAAGATGATCAGCGCCGCGAACAGCACGAGGAACAGCGGCTGGCCATGGCCGAGCAGCGCCGCCACGGTCCCGAGCCAGCCCGCATCGCCCGACTGCGCCGAGAAACTTGCAACCGTGGTCGGCAAGAGCAGCAGCGACGAGGCAAAGATCGGCGGGATCACGCCGGCGGTGTTCAGCTTGAGCGGCAGGAACTGGTTCTCCCCGCCATAGACCTTCTGGCCCACCTGGCGCTTGGGATATTGGATCAAGATCCGCCGCTGCGCGCGCTCGATGAACACCACGAAGTAGATCACGGCGATTGCCATGATCGAAATGCCGATGATCGCGAAGGTCGAGAGCTGACCCGTCCGGCCAAGCTCGAAAAACTGCGCAATCGCCCCCGGCAGGCCTGCCACGATGCCGACAAAGAT
>JBCCDA010000173.1:0-5235 GCA_039033215.1 Pseudomonadota bacterium
ATCGCCGATCAGCGTGTCGTCGAACTGTGATCCGAAGAGGTTCTCGACCCCGAACAGCCGGTCCCCCTCGGCATCGCCGCCCGAGCCGGGTGCGCCGCTCAGCCGGATCTCGATCCTGGCCGGGGAGGCCGAGTAGTCGGCGGTGTCTAACCCGTCCCCGCCGTACATCCGGTCCGCACCGCCGCCCCCGAACAGGAGGTCATCATTGGCGCCGCCATAGACCGCGTCCAACCCGTCGCCGCCGTAAAGGACCTCGGACTCGTCGCCGCCGTAGACAACGTCGTCCCCCGCCTCTCCGAACACCGTCCGGCTCAGAGGCGTGGTGAACACGATGTCGTTGCCGGGCCCGGGCTGACCAAGCTCCACGGCGCCAAGATCCGGCGCACTGCCAACAATCCGAAACTGTCCCCGCGCATCGCTGGGCAGTGCCTCGGTCCTGTTCCCATCACCGTCGACATCGCTGGCATCCTCGGCAACCGTCGCTTCGGCAACATCGTAGGCATCACCGCCCTCCGAAAGCAGCACTGTCCTGAGCGACCCACCATTGTCCGTCAAACTCCCGGCGCCGCCGGCCGGTGCGAAGAAAACCTCGGAAGCCTCGACGTTCGCATCGATGACAACTGCACCATCTAACAGCTGGTTCGTGTGGATGTTGGCGCCCAGAAGCTCGAGCGTACCGAGTGCACTCAGGTCGGTTATTGCGCTGTCGCTCTCGCGCCGGTTGCCCATCAGGAGCGAGTTCTGGATGGTCGTCTCGGCGCCTGGATCGCTCGCCAGGGACCGAACGCCACCGACGAGACTGCCCGATCCAGCCGTGACCGTCACATGGGTCAACGACAGAACGCCGCCATTGTTGAAGATCGACCCGACCCCGTCGTTACCCGCCGACGTGTTGTCGAAAAAGGTCGTGTTGGCGACAGTGGCGGAACTGCCCATGTCGACCTGCAGACCACCCGTTGTTCCTTGAAAGGCGCCTATGGCAACGTTCTGACGGAACAGCGAGTTGCTGATGTCAGCGGTTGCACCGCCAGTCAGCGAGATACCGGCGGCGCCAAAGTCGTTGCCGACACCGCCCGCGTTGCTGACCCGGTTGTTGCTGATCTCGGTGTTGTGGACGGTCAGCGATCCACCGTCCTGGAAAATTCCGCCGCCGCTGGCGCCAGTGGTGTTCCTCTCGATCAGGCTGTCATAGACGGACAGGGTACCTTGTGAGCGGATCCCCCCGCCCACGTTGCTCTCGGCGAAGTTGTCCCTGATCGTGACGTCCCGCAGGGTGACATCCGCACCGGCGGCAACGCTCAACCCCAATCCCGAGTTGCCAATGCGCAACCCCTCAAGCGTGACGGTGCCGGCCGATACCGTGACAACCGTCTCGTTGACGCCCGAGAACGGCGCGCGGATCTCGACATCTCCGCGAATGGTCAGATCGTCCGTAATCTCCAACGTATCGAAGGAGGCGAGGGAGATCGTCCCGCCCTGAAGGTCTTCGGCAAAGGTGATCACGTCCGGCATCCCGTCGCCGAGCGCATCGGCCTCGGAATTGGCAATGTCCAGCGCCTCGCGCAGCGATGTCTCACCGTCCAGCGGATCGATGATGTCATCGGCAATGGTCACGACCAGGCTCTCTTCCTCGGACGGCAGTTCGACGTAGACAGGGATGGTCGTGTCATCGAGGAGGAAACTCCCCGGCAGACCCTCCCGGATCATCACGGAGATGCTGCCTGCAACGCTGGGACCGGCCGTGAAGGTCAGTGTCTCCAATGCCGCGTTCACGGCGCTCACGGAGCCTTCGAGGATGAAGTCCCCCACTGGCGATGACTGCACCAGCCCCTGATGGACGGCGCCGACATCGAAGGTGACATCGCTCGGGGGGCGGATGAGCACCTGAACGGGTAGCGACGTCCCCTGCAGACCGGTCACGGTCACGCCGGGAAACGCCACCGTCGTCTCCGGGTCGACGATCAGCACGGTGGCCGGATCAAGCGGAGTCAAGCCCACCAGATCACCCGTCTGTGTCTCAACTCTGACCACCCCGGTCTCTAGGTAGCTGAGCTTCTGCTCAAGCGTCGGCTCATCCACCTCCGAGAACGTGACGCCCCCCGCATTGTCGAGGATCTGCTCTTGGCTGCGCGCCTCGCTCCAGATCCGCACTTCCGCAATCGTGCCGCGAAAGAACTGGTTGCTGGCGCTCCCGCCCGCCTCTCCGAAAAAGATCGCCTCGTTTCCCTGGATCGGCGCCCCGGCCGTCGTAATACGCCCCACCTCCAGACCATCGACGTAGAGGATCAGCTGGTTGGCGTCGTCATCATATACGCCCGCGATATGGTGCAGGAGCCCATCGGCGATGTCGGGCCCTGCCTGAACGACCTGAGGGCCGAGGCCGTTCTGAGCGTCGAAGCGCACATGCGCCTGCCCGTCCTTGACCAGCAGCGAGTACGTCTGTCCTCCGCCCACCGGCAGGCGTACGATCCGGTTGAACTGCGCGTCATCATCGACGGTGGCCACGAACACCTCGACGGTCCAGCTGCCGTCGTCGTCGAAGGGCGAGTTCCCTGGCGTCAGGGTTACAAAGTCGACGGCCGTGCTTACGGCGCTCAGATTGAAGGCTCCCGCATTGACCGCTGTGGTGATCGTCATGACATCCCCTCGGGGCCGGCGGTCTTTCGCTGGCCCTCGCTACCCCGGGCGCAATGGTGTCAGGGAATCCGCCGCAGGACAATTGCCAGCCGGGCGCGGTATGGCCCGGCTTGGGACAGATTGCGGTGTTTTCACGGGCCGGATTTTACATTGCACGCTAGCCGTGTAGCAGGTGCATACCCCTCGCCCAGCACCTGGACGATGGGCGCGGGCGTGAGGACCGTCACCTCCTCCGGGGGCAGGCCCGCGTCGTAGTAGCGGCCATCCGCGAGGCTGAGATGGTGCAGCCGGCCTGCCCAGAGCAGCATCGGCATATGCTCGCCCTCGGGCACGACGACGAAGCATCCGTCGGGGAGGGTTTCAGAACGCGCCTTGAAGCGGACCTGTTCGCGCCGCCGGGTGACGCGTGCACGGTGCAATGTGCGGTCGACCAGACGCGGGCCACCGCGCCCGGGTCCGCCGGGCAGGCCGGTTTGCTCCCATGCCGCCATGAACCGCTTGTAGTCCTGATAGCGACACTCCCCGCACGGCCGGTGGCCTGCCGCCAGCGCCGCCGCCTCGTCCCAGAAGAACAGGGCCGTCCAGCGGCCCGGCGGCATCGGATGACGGTGTCGTTCCCGGAACGACGTCACGCAGCAGACCCAGTTCTGGTGGCGCCAGCGTCGCACACCCAGCCGCCCATCTGCGTCGTGAATGCACCCCCTGTTGCCCATCAGCGCGCCACGCCAGGGCGCAACAACAACCTCGCCAAAGGGCGTCATCCGGTTCTGGAGCGGCATTGTCCTTCTCCTCGTTGTGCGCCCGGTCTAGGCTTGGTGCCGCAGCCGCTCAAGGAGGAAGACATGGACCGGGGGTTCAAGGTGCGCGCGCTGGGCGAGATCGCCATTCGCTGTCGGGACATGGGCGCCATGATCTCGTTCTATCGCGATACCCTGGGGCTGGCGATGATCCCGGGCGGGCACCGCGACGGGATTGCGTTCTTCGGGCTGGGTGAGAGCTATGGCGGGCATACGGCGGTGCTTGCGCTCTTTCAGGCCGGGCCTTCGCAAGATCCGGTGACCGGCGGGGGGTCATCGCTGCATCACCTCGCGCTGGCGGTCGACGCTGCCGAACAGGATGCAGCGGTGCAGTACCTCGAACGTGAGGGGCTGCCTTGCCGGGTTGAGGAGTTCGGCTGGATCGGCTGGCGCGGCGTCTTCACCCAGGACCCGGAGGGCAACACCGTGGAACTGGTCGCCAGGACCGGCCCGGGCACGGACGTCGGCGCGCCTGGGTCGGTGCGAGCGGGACCCGCCGCATGACCCGACGTGTGACCCGGCAGCGGACCCCATGACCGGCTCGGCTCAGGAGATGCTGGACGCGCTGGACGCGCTGATCCGGCGGTCCGAATACATCGCGGCGTTCGACCTTGCCCAGCAGGGGGTCGCGGCGCACCCAGACAGCGTGGCGCTCCGCCACCGCGGGGTGCTGTCGCTGGCCCGGATGGGGGCAACCGCGCGGGCCGCGGCGCTCTTCGATAGCTGGGGCCTGCATGAGGTTTCCGACGATGAGGACGTCCTCGCCCTTTGGGCCCGGCTGAAGAAGGACGAGGCTCAGGCGCTTTCCGGCCCGGCGCAGGTAGCAGCATTGGAAGATGCCGCCGCAGCCTATGCGCGCGGCTTCGAGGCGGGTGACGGCGGCTACTATCCCGCGATCAACGTCGCCAGCCTCTCGCTTCTGGCAGGCCAAGTGGACAAGGCCCGGGAATGGGCGGCGCGCGCCCAGGCCCTCGCCATGGGCGAAGACTACTGGAGCCTGTCCACCCGGGCGGAGGCAGCGCTGGTCCTGAATCGGC
Source organism: Pseudomonadota bacterium (assembly GCA_039033215.1). Taxonomy (GTDB): domain Bacteria; phylum Pseudomonadota; class Alphaproteobacteria; order Rhodobacterales; family Rhodobacteraceae; genus Thermohalobaculum. Next base: position 4,472 of record JBCCDA010000173.1, read on the forward strand.
CCGAGGATGCAGCCAGTTGGATCGCGCGGGCTGCCGCCGCGGCTCCCGACGACCATGCAGCCCGTGCGACCAGCCGGGCGCAGATGGCACAGATCATCGCGCACCTGGACCTGGACCCTTCCCTCCTCAAACCGCTGACCGCCCCGCGTGTCGCGCACTTCTGCGGGCACATGGTCACCGGCCCGGGCGGGCGCATGCCGGCATCAGAGATTGCCCGGATCACCGAAGCGGTCCGCACCACGATCGCAGACGACGACATCGGCTTCGCGGTCGGGTCGCTCGCAGGCGGCGCGGACATCATCATCGCCGAGGAGATCCTTGCCGCGGGCGCGGAGCTCTCCGTCGTCCTGCCTTTCGACCAGGCGGAGTTCGTCGATGTCTCGGTCCGGCCCTCGGGGTCCGACTGGGTCGCGCGGTTCGACGCCTGCCTCGCCGCCGCGCACAGCGTGCACTTCGTGACGGAGGAGGCATACCTCGGCGACAGCGGCCTCTTCGCCTACGCGTCCCACTTCGCGCTGGGCCTCGCCCGGCTTCGCGCCCAGATGCTGGGGGCCGAGTTGATCCAGCTCGCCGTGTGGGACGGTGCCGCGCCAGATCCCGAAGCCGCCGCCGGCACGGCGCATGACCTGGCCACCGGGTACCGCATGGGGCTCGCTCAGCGTCTGGTCCCGTCACGCGAGGGGGCTGTGCTCGATCCTCGCCGCTTCGCCGGGCACGTCCCGCCCGACATGGGGAACCGGCGGCAGCGCACGATGATCTTCGGG
>JBCCDA010000174.1:0-4957 GCA_039033215.1 Pseudomonadota bacterium
ACCGTTCGGTCTGCAGTTGCGCCGTCGAATGCCGCGAGTGTCTACCTCGCGCGCCCGGGGCCTAAATCGCTGGACCGCAATGCCTTTCAGGGCGTGCGCGCCGGGGTGGAAGCCCTGTCTGTTGAAGACGGGGCGGCAACGCTCACGGCCTTCACTGCCGATTGCGTCGCGGCCGCCTTGCCGCACTTGCCGTCACCTCCCGTGCGCTGGCTGATCTGCGGTGGCGGGCGATTGAATTCGACGCTGATGGGGATGCTCGCAGAGCGGCTCGATGCTCCGGTCGAGCCGGTCGACACAGTCGGGCTCGACGGCGACATGCTCGAGGCGCAGGCTTTTGCCTATCTTGCCGTGCGCGTGCTGCGAGGTCTGCCCACGTCGGCTCCAGGAACGACGGGATGTCGCCACCCCGTCTGCGGTGGGCGCATCAACCAGCCCTGAGCGCCTAAGCGGCGCGGACCGGGCGAAGGGGAGCGCACCGGTGAAGCCGCCGCTTCGGGTGCAAGGGTGGGTGGGGCCCGGTCCGCGCCGCGCCCGTGTCAGTCGGCCAGAACCGTCGGCCAGTTCGCATTGCCAGCCGCAATGTTGCCAGGGATATCGCGCTCCCAGGTTCGCTTCACCGACGCATTGTAGTTCAGGTAGAGCTTCCCATCGACGATCCGCCAATACTCCGGATCTCCTTTGGCCGTGTAGCCCTGGCTCACCGCCCAGGCGCAGTACCCACCATATTGGGGTGCATAGGCCGCCGGATCCGCCGCGAAAGCATCCCGGTTGGCCGCACTGGAGAACCGCCAGGTCGCACCCTGATGCTCCAGTTCATGCGCGGACGACCCCTCGACCGGCCGCCCCTCGTTGAAATACGCCACGACATCATAGCCGCCGGCCGCGAGGCTCGACAGGAAACCGGTGTAGATCGGATCTTTGTCGGCATAAGCCACGGCGGGAACGGCTGTGACGGCGAGCCCGGCCAGAATGGCCGCACGGCGGGTGAGACGCATGGCATCCTCCAAGGTTGTTGGCCCCTTAGAGATGGGACCCGCGTGGCTGTGCCGCCAGAGGCGCAAGCTCACACCCGATCACGCCACCGCGAGAGCGCCTCAGCGGCCCCCCTCTTTCAGCCGCGCATGGACGTAACCCTTTACGATATCGACCATTTCCTCCAGGCAGGTCTCAAAAAAATGGTTCGCCGCAGGGACCGTTGTGTGGGTGATGGTGATGCCCTTCTGGGCCTGCAGCTTGGTCACGAGGCCGAGCACATCGTCCATCGGCGCGATCCGGTCCGCCTCGCCATTCAGGATCAGGCCGGAGGACGGGCACGGTGCCAAGAAGCTGAAATCATACTTGTTTGCTGGCGGTGCCACCGAGACGAAGCCCGAGATCTCGGGCCGCCGCATCAGGAGCTGCATCCCGATCCAGGCCCCAAACGAGAAGCCAGCCACCCAGCAGCCCTGCGCATTCGGGTTGTGGAGCTGCATGTAATCGAGCGCCGAAGCGGCATCCGAGAGCTCGCCCTGGCCCTGGTCGAACACCCCCTGGCTGCGTCCGACCCCGCGGAAGTTGAACCGCAGAACCGTGAATCCAAGGTCCCGGAACGCGTAGTGGAGCGCATAGGTGACCTTGTTGTTCATGTTCCCGCCGAATTGCGGGTGCGGATGCAGGATCAGCGCGATAGGCGCCGTCCGGTCAGGCATGGGGTGATAACGCCCCTCGAGCCGGCCGTCCGGCCCTGGAAAGATCACCTCGGGCATTGATGTCCTCGTCTTGCTCGCCCGGCGCGCCGGGCGCCTTCCCACTATTGAGCCGCGAATGGCGGCCCACCAAACCAAATGGGGCCAATGCTTGACTCCGTTGGTCGGATTTCCTAGAAACGTTCTAAAGCGCAGTCCCAAAACGGCGCACGCGGCTCCGACCTAACGGCTCCGCTTGTCAAGGTCAACGTGGTCGCGGCGCGGGGAGACACGGGGACCAGCCTGGGAGGAACGCGTGAAACTCAGCACCAAAGGCCGCTATGCGGTCACCGCCCTGGCCGACATTGCGCTTCACAGCGACGCCGGGCCGGTTCCGCTCGGTGAGATCTCCGAGCGCCAGGACATCTCTCTCGCCTATCTCGAGCAGCTCTTCGTGCGCCTGCGCCGCAATGGTCTGGTGGCCTCCGTACGCGGCCCCGGCGGCGGCTATCGGCTGGCGCGCGCCGCCTCCGAGATCGCCATCGCCGAAGTCATGGTGGCCGTGGATGAGCGGCTTAACGCCATGGGCTGCAATGGAAAATACGAAGAGGGGATCGGCTGCGGCAAGTCCCGCGAAGCCTGCCTGACCCATGCGCTCTGGGAGCAGCTCTCGGCGAATGTGCACGTGTTCCTGAGCGGGATCAGCATCGCCGACGTGGTCGCAGACCGCATGAGCCCCTGCCCCGCAGTCCCGGATTTCAGTGCCTTCATCGAGGAGGACGCGCAGGCCGAGGCGCCCGCATGAGGCCCGAGACCTGCGATAGTGGGGTGCGATATCCCGAGGCGATATCGGTGCGATATCTGCGATATTCCAAAGGGCTTCCGGCGGCTGCGCGAGGCCATCTGGCATGACCGGTCTCGACGGGGCCCGGGTCTATCTCGACTGGAACGCCACCGCCCCTCTCCGCCCAGAGGCGCGCGCGGCGATGATCCAGGCGATGGACGTGGTCGGCAACCCGTCCTCGGTCCATGGTGAGGGGCGCACGGCGCGGGCCATTGTCGAGCATGCCCGTGCCCAGGTCGCCCGCCTCGTCGGCTGCGAGCCGTCGGAGATCGTCTTCACCTCGGGGGCGACAGAGGCTGCGAACATCGTCATCGGCAACCGGTGGGACTGCATCGCCCTCGGCGACACCGAACACGACGCGGTGCACGAACCGGCGATCCTGGCGAGTTGCCCCACGATCCTGTTCTCCGGGGCGCCTCTTGAACTCGACGCGCCGGTGTTCAGCTTCCATGCCGAAGGCAAGGCGTTTCGCGACGAGGAGTTGCAGCGGCTTTGGGCGGCGGCAACGGCCAAGCTGGCGTGCTTGCAGGACGCCAGTGGCGAAACGGGTGTCGTGCAGACGGTTGGCACCTCCACGGTCTCCCGGGCGGACATTTGTTGGCTGCGCGATGCGACCCAGTTGGTCGGGCGGGCCTTTCGCGGCGCCGATGGTGCCTGGCAGCGCTATCGCGACACGCGGGGCAAACCGGCCTTCACAATCATGAGCGCACACAAGCTCGGCGGACCAAAGGGCGTGGGCGCCCTCGTGGTGCGCGCGGGCCAGGATCTCGGCACGACGATCCGCGGGGGCGGACAGGAGATGGGGCGCCGCTCGGGCACCGAGAACGTCATCGGCATAGCGGGCTTCGGGGCCGCCGCAGAGGCTGCGCAGCAAGATCAGGAGACCGATGTCTGGGCCCCGGTTGAAAAACTTAGAAACATTCTAGAAGATGCCCTTGCCGCCGCGGCGCGAGAGACCATCTTTTTCGGTCAGGAAAGTCTGCGGTTGCCCAACACCTCTTGTTTCGCCGTTCCCGGATGGCGGGGCGAGACCCAGGTGATGCAGATGGATCTGGCCGGCTTTGCCGTCAGCGCAGGATCGGCCTGCAGCTCGGGCAAAGTGCGTGAGAGCCGCGTGCTCCGCGCGATGGGATACGACGCAGAGACCGCCTCGTCGGCGATCCGCGTCTCGATGGGGCCGACGACGACCGAGGCGGAGGTGCTGGCCTTCGCCGACGCCTGGACGACCGCTTATAACAAACGCCGTGGCTGGGCCGAGCGCCCGAAGTCAGCCTAGGAGGAGAGCACAGATGACCGCACTCGATGTGAACACGAAACCCGAGGTGATCGTCAAAGACGGCGTCGATCAGGAAACGGTCGATGCGGTGCAATCCGTAGGCGGGGCCTACAAATATGGCTGGTCGTCGGACATCGAGATGGACTATGCGCCGAAGGGGCTGAACGAGGACATCGTGCGGCTGATCTCGGGCAAGAAGAACGAGCCGGCATGGCTGCTGGAGTGGCGGCTCGAGGCGTTCCGCCGCTGGCAGGAGCAGCCGGAGCCGGATTGGGCGCTGCTGGAGATCGCGCCGATCGACTATCAGGAGCAGTATTACTACGCCCAGCCCAAGAGCTTCAAAGAGAAGCCTAAGAGCCTGGATGAGGTCGATCCGGAGCTGTTGCGCACCTATGAGAAGCTCGGCATCCCGCTGCGGGAGCAGGCGATCCTCGCCGGTGTCGAGGGCGCGGAGGCTGCCCCCGCCTCGGGCCGCAAGGTCGCCGTCGATGCGGTGTTCGACAGCGTCTCCGTCGGCACGACCTTCAAGGAGGAGCTGGCCAGTCACGGCATCGTGTTCTGCTCGATCTCCGAGGCCGTCGAGACCCATCCGGAGCTGGTGAAGAAATACCTCGGCTCGGTCATCCCGGCGCACGACAACAAGTTTGCGACACTGAACGCGGCGGTCTTCTCAGACGGGTCCTTCGTCTACATCCCCGAGGGCGTGCGCTGCCCGATGGAGTTGAGCACCTATTTCCGCATCAACGCGGAGAACACCGGGCAGTTCGAGCGCACGCTGATCATCGCGGACAAGGGGTCGTATGTGTCCTATCTGGAGGGTTGCACCGCGCCCATGCGCGACGAGAACCAGCTCCACGCGGCCTGTGTCGAGCTGATCGCGCTCGAGGACGCGGAGATCAAATACTCGACTGTGCAGAACTGGTATCCGGGCGACGAGAACGGCAAGGGCGGCATCTACAACTTCGTGACCAAGCGGGCGGACTGCCGTGGCGCGCGCTCGAAGGTGTCGTGGACCCAGGTCGAGACGGGCTCCGCGATCACCTGGAAGTACCCCTCCTGCATCCTGCGCGGCGAGGAAGCCCAGGGCGAGTTCTACTCGATCGCCATCGCCAACAACGCCCAGCAGGCGGACACCGGCACCAAGATGATCCATCTTGGCAAGAACACCCGCTC
>JBCCDA010000175.1:0-4952 GCA_039033215.1 Pseudomonadota bacterium
GACCTGGCCACCGGGTACCGCATGGGGCTCGCTCAGCGTCTGGTCCCGTCACGCGAGGGGGCTGTGCTCGATCCTCGCCGCTTCGCCGGGCACGTCCCGCCCGACATGGGGAACCGGCGGCAGCGCACGATGATCTTCGGGGATCTCAAAGGCTTCTCGGCCCTCAGCGATGCCCAACTGCCGCGCTTTGTCGATACGGTGCTCGGCACCTGCGCCGAGGTGCTGGACGCCCACGGGGCGCACCTGCAGTTCCGGAACACCTGGGGCGACGGGCTCTTTGTGGTCTTCGACGATCTCGCCGCCGCGGTGGCCTGCGCCTTCACGCTCCGCGATGCGATCGGCGGCATCGACCTCGCCGCGCATGGCCTGCCCCCGGCGCTGGGCCTGCGCCTCGGTCTCCACTACGGCCCCGTCTACGAGAGCACCGACCCCGTGCTGCAGCGGCTCAACTTCTTCGGCTACCACGTCAGCCGCGCCGCAAGGATCGAGCCGATCACACCCGAGGGCGAGGTCTACGTCACCGAACAGGCCGCCGCAGCACTTGCCGTCGATGCCTACGCGGATTTCCGCTGCGACTATGTCGGCCGCGTGCCGCTGGCCAAGGGTTACGGCACCTTCCCGATGTACGCGCTGAGCCGACGTTAGCGGTCCGCCGCCATCCGCGCGGTCAGCCGAAGCGCCAGCGACGCATCCACCGCGGCGGCCGGCAGCACCGGGTCATAGGCCGCCCGCAGGAGCCGCGCGAAACCGGGCTTGATCAGGCACAGCCCATCGTCGGTCATCCCAAAGGGGCTTTCCTCGCGGAACGCCAGATCGGACCAGAGCAACATGCCCTGGAACGCGACATTGACGGCCAGCGTCTGGGCCGAGACCTGCTGCATCTCGGCATCATAGCGGATCAGGCTGATGCAGAGGCAGATGGCACCACCGGGATCCACATTGAACACCCGGTACTGATTGGCATCATGCGCCCCCAAGTGTTCGACCAGATCGGCGAGGTTCGGGATCAGACGCACGAGGTTTGGGGCCTCGTGCAGCTCTGCCCAGTCGTTGACCAGGAACACCAGGAAATTGGCACCCAACTCCGGGTCGAGCTCCGTGATCTGGTGCCCGGCGACCGTCGCGACATGGGATATGCCGTCCTCGAAGATCCTGCACCCGGCATCGTCCGTGCCCACGATCACCGGCGCCAGAGGCCGCCCCCAGCGCGCGAACCGGAACGCCCCGTCCGAGCGCGTGAACTGCGCCTCGACCCACGTCGCATCAGTCACTCTTGATAATCCCCGACAACCCCGCGACCGCCAGCAAGGACAGCGCCCATCCCGCGATGATCTGGACATACATCATCACTTTGGCGATGGCGCCGACCGGCCTGTCCTCATCGGGGATCCAGTTAGCCTGCTGCTCGACCTCGACCAGCGGGAACAGCACGTCCAGCGAGTAGATGCCTGCGTGGAAGGACGGAAAGCTCTCACCTTCGGCCAGAGCCATGAAGCAGTCCTGTCGCGTCTGCCCTTCCGCCCGCAAACCTCGGACGACAGCTTGCGGCGCGCTGTTATCCCCGGGAACCGCGAGGGCGACCGTGTCGGCGATCTCCGCGCCACATCGTACCCACTCGGCACTGCGAAGAATGAACGGGTTGTTAGGTTTGAACGCATCTGCGGACCAGGCAGAGTGATAGGCCATCTGCCCCGCGACCCAGAACGCTAGCAACCACCAGACAGCGATGAACGGCTTATGCCCGTAAGCGACAGTTATCCGAAGAAACGTATCCCAGAGCCAGATAGCCAAGCGCGACGGCCCATCGCCCTGCTCCTTCCGCCGAGCCGCATGCTGCAACCGCTCCTTCTCGATCAGGACCTTGCGGGCATCTTCCTGATGCCCCATCTCGCGCAGGACCTTGGCGCAGTGTTCATATGGCTGGGGTTCGAACCGCCCAAAGAAATGACGATGACGAGAAAGCCAGTCAATGCGCTCAGCTCCTTTAGTCCCCTTGCCCGTGAACGCCCCGTAGCGGCACCGGTTTAGCAACAGATCCCCCTTGCGTGGCCAGCAGGCGGGGTCGTCACTCATCCGGCCGATGTCGGCTCCAGTCAGATCGATTTCCCCGCAAGTCGAAGGTTGGTTGCCTTCCCCGTCCGGACGCCAGAAAAAAGTGCCGGTGATCAGGGCACCATCCGCATTGAGCGCCTTTCCGCTTTCGTTTGCCAGCTTCGCCCCGCCGCACTCCAGATCGCCACCGATCTTTGCGCCGAGAAGACTGACCTCTCCCGCCGTCGAGGCATTGTGCAGGAAAAGACTACCCGCGATCAGTGCAAGGTCAGCACTGAACGCTCGGTGGTTAGCGTTGCGTAGTGTCGACCCGGTGAAATCCAGATCTCCGCCGATCTGTGCGCCCAGCAGCCGGACTTCACCAGCGCTCTCGATACCGCGCATAAACAGGTCGCCGCGGGTCTGCAGCCCGTCGGCCCGCAGTCCCGGAAGACGGGACCTATTCAAAATGACCCCCTGCATGCGTGCGCCCAGCAGGTTTGGCTTTGCGGTGAACAGGCAATCCGTGAGCAGGGCATCGTAGGCGACCTCTGCCCCTTGCAAGTCCAGTGCAGCGTGGGCATTTCGGTATTCTCCCTCGCCGGTGATCAGCGCGCCTGTGACCTGCACACCTTTTTCGTGTAGCCGGTAGGTGCGCGGCTTGGGCCAAGTTTCGTCGCTGACGGGCTCGCCGTTCGTCAAGATCACCCAGCGTAGGAAGCGTGCGCGGATCAGGCGGTCCTCGCCCGCGGTCTCGTCAGGAACGTCTACGCCAAGAATGATGATCTCGCCTGTGTCGAGCTCGTCCAACACCTTTTGTTCGGCTGCTGTAAGCGTGCCAAAGTCCGCCAGGGTACGGGGTTGTGAACTCGTCATCGGTGAATAGTCCCTAACCAATCTACCGTTAGGTTAATGGATTGCTCACGTTAACCCAGCGACTTTCTGCAACACGTTTGGCATACGAAAGTCATACGCAAAGCATACGTTTGTCATACACCGAAAATCCCGGCGCTACTCGGGCTCGAACAGCTCGGATTGCGGGGCGCTTTTGGGCGGGGTCAGGCCCAGATGGCGCCAGGCGCCCGGCGTCAGAACGCGGCCGCGGGGCGTTCTGGCGATCATGCCGGCCTGCAGAAGGTAGGGCTCGATCACCTCCTCCAGGGCATCCCGGGCCTCCGAAAGGGCGGCCGCCATGGTCTCAACGCCTACCGGACCACCGCCATAATGTTCAGCGATTTGAGATAGATAGCGCCGGTCCGCGCTGTCGAGCCCGGCTTGGTCCACACCCAGACGGGTGAGCGCGCGGGAGGCGAGCGCCCGGTCGATCCGCCCGTCGTTCTCGACCTCGGCGAAGTCTGCGACCCGCCGCAGCAGGCGCCCCGCGATCCGCGGCGTGCCCCGCGCCCGGCACGCGATCTCGGCGATCCCGTCGTCGGTGGCGGTCAACCCCATGAGGTTGGTCGCACGGGCAACGATGGCACTAAGCTCTTGATTTGTATAGAATTCCAGGCGTACGGGGATCCCGAAACGGTCCCGCAAGGGCGTCGTCAAAAGCCCCAGCCGGGTGGTCGCACCGATCAGCGTGAAGGGCGCCAGATCGATCCGAACCGTCCGCGCGGCCGGCCCCTCGCCGATCACCAGATCCAGCTCGAAGTCTTCCATCGCGGGGTAGAGGATCTCCTCCACCACCGGGCTAAGCCTATGAATCTCATCGATAAAAAGCACATCTCGCGCTTCCAGGTTGGTCAGGACCGCCGCCAGATCCCCGGGCCGCGCGATCACGGGACCCGAGGTCATGCGGAAGTTCACCCCCAACTCGCGGCTCACGATCTGGGCCAGCGTCGTCTTGCCCAATCCGGGAGGTCCGTGGAACAGCAGGTGATCCATGGCCTCGCCACGCCGGCGGGCGGCCTCGATGAAAACCGTCAGATTGGCCCTCGCCTCGGCCTGCCCGGTGAAGTCCGAGAGCTTCTCGGGGCGCAGCGCACGCTCGGGTGCATCCGCTTCCTGAGGGTCAGGACGCACGATAGGGTCAGGCTCAACCATCTGACAAATCTAGCCTTTCCGGTCCAGGGCGCGCAGCGCGGTCTTGATCAGATCGGCTTCCGCGCCGGGGGCCGCATCCGCCAAGGCCTCTGCCGCCTCCATCCGATCGTAACCCAGGTTGACGAGCGCAGACAGTGCAGCGGCCGTCGCTTCCACGTCATCGTCCGCCACGGGCGAGGCGGCCACATGCGGCGCAGCCGCTGGCGCGGCATCGTCCGCGCCTTGCCGCGTCAGCGGCGTGGCCGCCTGGCTCCCACGCGCACCGATCGCCATCATCTCCGGCGCCTTGCCCTTCAACTCGCTGACGATCCGCGCCGCCAGTTTTGGCCCCACACCAGGCGCCATCTTCACCGTCATGGCATCCCCGGCCGCAAGCGCCCGGGTGACGCCGGCCACGCCGAGTGTTCCCAGGATCGCGAGCGACACCTTCGCCCCAACTCCCTGAACAGACGTCAGCAGCCGATGCCACTCCTTCTCGGCAAGTGTCCGGAATCCGAAGAGCTGCATGAGGTCCTCGCGGACCACCAGATCAGTATAGACAGCAGTTGGCTCCCCAGGCCCGGGCAGCGCGCTCAGCGTTGCAGGTGAGCAGTAGACAATGTAGCCAACACCTGCAGCCTCGATCAGGACGTGATCGTCCGCCTTGTAGTCGACACGGCCCGAGATCTTGCCGATCATTTCGCTGCCTCGATCGCGCGGGCCAGCCGCGCCCCGGTTCCGGCGTTCCACGCATGGCAGATCGCAATGGCCAGCGCATCGGCGGCGTCGGCACCGTCCACTTGGACACCGGGCAGAAGGCGGGCGACCATGTGCTGGATCTGCGCCTTGTCTGCGTGACCGACGCCAACCACCGCTTTCTTGACCGCGTTGGGGGC
>JBCCDA010000176.1:0-4927 GCA_039033215.1 Pseudomonadota bacterium
CGCTTGCCCAGGTGAAGGCGGAGCCCAAGCTCGAGAACTTCGCGCTGGTCAAGCAGTCGCGCCTGTCGGTCGTGCCGGTCTCGGACGACGAATGGGCACTGATCTGCGGCATGGCCGGCTACAAGGGCTGACATTGGCCGCGCTCGCTCGGGCACATGAGGATGACCCGGACAGCGAGCGAGCGCGGTGGTGCAGGCAGGAACGCGCGTCAGCCGATCTCGAAGATACCTTCAACCTCGACGATCGCGCCAAGCGGCAGGCTCGACGAGCCGACGGCGGCCCGCGCATGCTGACCGGCCTCGCCAAATACTGTTCCCACCAGTTCTGATGCCCCGTTGATCACGACCGGGTGCTGTTGAAACGACCCGTCGCAATTGACGAACCCGGTCAGCTTCACGACCCGGGTCACGCGATCCAGATCACCCGCGGCGGTCTTCACGTGGGCCAGCAGATTCAACGCACAGAGCCGTGCTGCCGCCTGCGCGAGCGCAAGCTTGCTACCCTCGGCGGGGGCGCCGTCCGCATGATCAGCCTCACTGAGCTGCCCGGTCAGCAGCCCGTCAGGACCCAGGGGCAGTTGACCGGACACGAAGACAAGGTTCCCCGAGACAACGTACGGCACATAGGCCGCCAGCGGCGCCGCCGGGCTGGGCAGCTCAAGCCCCATCTCTGCCAATTTCGTCTCGACTGTACCGGTCATCTCGGTCTCCTCCCGCATTGTTTTCCCACACCGGCAACCACATCGGCGCCAACGCGTCCGCGTCTAGTCTGCCACCTTCGCCATCTCAAGCGCCCGGGCGTACACCTCCCGCTTCGGCAATCCGAGCTCCGTCGCGACGGACCGCGCCGCCTCTTTCACCGACAGGGTTTCGAGCGCGGCACCCAGCACCGCGTCCAGTCGCGCACTGGCATCAGCGCGCGTCGCCTCGACCCCGCGGGGGCCGGCCAGAAGCACCACTTCGCCGCGGGGAGGATCCTCCGCCGCTTCCTCGGCAAGGTCGGCCAGGGACCCGCGGCGCACTTCTTCGAAGGCCTTGGTCAGCTCGCGGGCCAGAGCGCCATCCCGTTCCGGCCCCAGCACGTAAGACATGTCGGCCAGAGCATCCGCCGCCCGGCGCGGCGATTCAAAGAAGACCAGGGTCCCGGGAACACCGGCAAGTTCCGTCAGTGCCGCGCGTCGGGCCGCGGTCTTGGTCGGCAGAAACCCACCGAAATAGAAGCGATCCGTCGGAAGCCCGGCCACGCTCAACGCGGCCAACACCGCCGATGCACCCGGCACGACTGTCACCTGGTGTCCCGCCTCCCGCGCGGCCTCGGCCAGCCGATAGCCCGGGTCGGCCACCAGCGGCGTTCCGGCGTCGCTTGCATACGCAATCGACTTTCCTTCAGCCAGCCAGCCCAGAATCTGCGGGCGCCGCGCAGGACCATTGCGGTCGTGATAGCTCACCAGAGGACGGTCCCCGACCTGGATCCCGTGGATGTCCAGCAACTGGCGGGTCCGGCGCGTATCCTCGGCGGCCAGACCGTCGGCATCGCGCAGGACATCCAGTGCGCGCAGCGTGATATCCCTTGCGTGCCCGATCGGCGTCGCGACGAGATAGAGCCCCGCGGGGAGTGGCGAGCGCGCTACACCGTCCGCCGGCTGCCCCGCCACGCCTGCTCCACGGCGTTTACTTTCCGGTGCACCGCTCATAGGTTCCGGCCCCAATGCAAAACGCGGTGGGGCCCGCGGGACGCGGTACGTCCGAAGGATCGGGAGAAGTTCATGTCGCGTACATTTAGGCCGTCTGTCTGCGCCATCTTGGTTTCGGGTGCACTCGCCCTCGCAGGTTGCACCCCCAACGTAAGCACGCAAGGCCCGGGAACACCAGCGGCAGGCGCCACAGGCACCGCACCAACGGCTCCTCCGGTCGCAGCCAATGAGCCTGCAGTGATCGCGCTGCTGGCCCCCAGCACGGCGCCCAACGCAGCATCCGTCGGCGCGGCACTGGTCAACGCGGCCCGGATGGCGGCGGTCGATCAGGGCGATCCGCTGCTGCAGCTGCGTGTCTACGACACCGCCGGCAATGCCGCCCAGGCGCGTCTGGCCGCCGAACAGGCGATCAACGACGACGCCCAGATCATCCTTGGCCCGCTCTTCGGGGCGAACACCAAGGCCGTGAAGTCGGTCGCATCGGCCGCTGGCATCAAGGTCCTCTCGTTCTCAACCGACTCGTCAGTGGCAGGCGACCCCGTCTACTTGACGGGCTTCCTGCCTGAGATCGCAGCCGCGCGCATCACCCAGTTCGCCCGCGCACGGGGGCTTGGCGCGATCGGCGTCTTCTACCCCAACAACGCCTACGGCTCCGCGGCCAGCCGGGGCGCAGCCGCGGCAGTCGGCCCCAACATCGTCGCCAGCGCCCAGTACGAGAGAACCCAGGAAGGCATCCCCACCGCGACCCAGGATTTCGCCGGACAGGCTCAGTCAGCGGGCGTGCAGGCCTTGCTGATCGCCGAAAGCGGCCAGGCCCTGCGCTATGTCGGGACGCTCCTGCAGACCTACGGCGTCCCGCCGGAACAGGTGAAGTATCTGGGGCTGGGCGAGTGGAATTCGCGCAGCACCCTGCAGGAAGGCGCACTGAAGGGCGGCTGGTTCGCGGCCCCGGACCCGGCGGCGGTCAAGGCGTTTGTCGAAAAGTACCAGGCGCAGTACGGCTCGGTCCCACCGATCCAGGCGGTGCTGGCCTATGATGCCGTGCGCATGGCAGGCACGCTGCTGGCCGAGGGCCGGGCGCAAAACACCGCCCCCTTCACGACCGAGAGCCTGACGCGCGGACGCGGTTTCCAGGGTGTCGTCGGACCGATCGCCCTTGGCCGTGACGGCCTCGGGCGCCGCGGCATGGCGGTTCTCGAAGTTGGGGAGGGTGTCTTCCAGACGATCGATCCTGTCCCAGTGTCCGTCACAGCGGGATCCTGAGGGGGTTGGCGGTTCCTCAACCAAAACAGGGCGCGGCTGCCGTTACGACGTTTGCCGGGCTCACCCATCTGATCGCCCCACCGGGCGAGATCGCCGACCACAAGGCATTGATCACCCGCCTAGATGCGCTCGCCGAGACGGCGAGCGATCCCGAGGCACTGCGTCGCCAGGCGGTCGAGGCGGTCGGCACCTTCCTGGAAGATGGGCGTGCGCGCGTCCGGCAAGGCCTTGTGGCGCAACCGCATGCGGGCCTCCGGATCGCCCGGTCCTTTGCCCATGTGACCGACGGGGTGATCGCAGCACTTGCGCATCTGGCCATCGAGCATCTGCACCCTCAGCCTGTCCGCACAAAAGGCCAGCAGATGGCCATTGTGGCGGTCGGCGGCTATGGCCGGGGCGAGATGGCGCCGTTCTCGGACGTCGATCTGCTGTTCGTCTCGCCCTACAAACAAACGGCATGGTCCGAGAGCGTCATCGAGAGCATTCTCTACTGTCTCTGGGATCTCAAGCTCAAGGTCGGCCAATCGGTCCGCTCGATCGAGGATTGCCTGCGCCTCGCGCGGGAGGATTTCACGATCCGCACGACCCTGCTCGAGCAGCGCTTCATCTGCGGCGACCGCGAGCCCTTCGATACGCTGGACAGCCAGCTTTGGGACTACTTCGACAAGACGGGCCCGGAGTTCGTCGAGGCCAAGATGGCCGAGCGTGATGAGAGGCACAGCCGCCACGGAGGCTCGCGCTACCTGCTGGAGCCCAACGTCAAGGAGTCCAAGGGCGGGCTGCGCGATCTGCAGACGCTGCACTGGATCTCGAAATACCTCTACCACTCCGGCACGGCCTGGGACTTGGTGGACATGGGTGTCTTCGAGCACGACGAGGTTCAGCGCTTTGCCGATGCCTCGAAGTTCATCTGGGCCGTCCGCTCGCATCTGCATGATCTCGCCGGGCGGGCACAGGAGCAGCTGACGTTCGACCGCCAGGTCGAGATCGCCGAGCGCCTGGGCTTTCGCGACCGCGACGGCCGCATGGGGGTCGAGCACTTCATGCACGCCTACTTCCGCCACGCGAAGGCGGTGGGGGACCTGACCCGTATCTTCTCGGCGGCGCTGGAAGCCCAGCACGCCAAATCTCCGCCCGCCCTGTCGTTCCTCCTGCGGGCGCTCAGCTTTCGCACCGGATCCCCGGACGCCGACGGGCCCTTTGCCGTCACCGAAGGGCGTCTGACCGTCCGGGACGAAGAGGCCTTTCTGTCAGACCCGATCAACATCCTGCGCCTGTTCCATGACGCGGGCCGCATGGATGCCGTCATCCACCCGGCAGCCCTTCGCCTGGTGACGCAGAACCTCGAGCTCATCGACGAGGACCTGCGCCGCAATCCGGTCGCCGTCAGCCTGTTCCTCGACATGCTCTGCGATGCCAAACACGCCGAGTGGCTGCTGCGCACGATGAACGAGACCGAGGTTCTGGGCCGCTTCATCCCCGAGTTCGGCCGCATCGTCGCGATGATGCAGTTCAACATGTACCACCACTACACGGTGGACGAGCACACGATCCGGACCATTGGCATCCTGAACCGGATCGAGCGTCTTGAGGCCGAGGATCAGCACCCCGTCGCAACGGAGATCCTCAAGGGCAACGGGATCAACCGCCGGGTGCTCTACACGGCGCTGCTGCTGCACGACATCGGCAAGGGCGATGCCCGCGACCACTCCGAGTTCGGGGCCGAGATCGCCGAGACGGTGTGCCCGCGCCTCGGGCTGGACGAGGCCGAGTGCGAGACTGTGATCTGGCTGGTACGGAATCATCTGCTGATGTCCGATACCGCTCAGAAGCGCGACATCAACGACCCGCGCACCATCGACGACTTCGCCGGGGTCGTCCAAAGCCCGCAGCGGCTGCGGCTGCTGATCATCCTGACCATCTGCGATATCCGCGGGGTCGGGCCCGGAGTGTGGAACAACTGGAAGGCCC
>JBCCDA010000177.1:0-4771 GCA_039033215.1 Pseudomonadota bacterium
AGCCCGAGCAGGACTGCCACCCCGACGACGCCGAGGATGATGGGGGCGATCACGGCCTTGCGGATGCGGCTCATTTCACTCTCCCGGCGCAAAGGCCAAAAACGAAACGGGCGCCACCGGGGCGCCCGCCTGAACCCTGGACCTGTGGCGCGATCAGCCGCCCCAGATATAGACCCCTGCAAAGAGGAACAGCCAAACCACATCGACGAAGTGCCAGTACCAGGCCGCCGCCTCGAAGCCGACATGCTTCTCCGGCGTGAAGTCTCCCGCGCGCACCCGAAGCAGACAGACCGCCAGGAAGAGGGTGCCGACCAGCACGTGGAAGCCATGGAACCCGGTCGCCATGAAGA
The DNA here is from genome assembly GCA_039033215.1 of Pseudomonadota bacterium. Lineage (GTDB taxonomy): Bacteria > Pseudomonadota > Alphaproteobacteria > Rhodobacterales > Rhodobacteraceae > Thermohalobaculum. The sequence continues at coordinate 351 of JBCCDA010000177.1, forward strand.
AGTTGGCGCCATAGATGTTGCCAGAGAACGAGAAGCCCGCATGGGTGTACTCATAGGCCTGGAACATCGTGAAGATCGCACCGAGCGCCACGGTCGCCATCAGGCCCCAGAGCAGCGGCGGGCGCTTGCCCTCGATCAGCGCATGGTGGGCATAGGTGACGGTGCAGCCCGAGAGCAGCAGGATCAGCGTGTTGATCAACGGCAGATCCCAGGCGTTGAACGTCTCAATACCAATCGGTGGCCAGGGACCGACGGGCAGATCCAGCGTGCCAACCAGCGCCCCATCGATATCCGGAACCGGGAAGATCGCGTGCTTGAAGAACGACCAGAACCAGGCCGAGAAGAACATCACCTCGGAGATGATGAAGAGCAGGAAGCCCATGCGCAGGCCGATCTGCACGACCGGCGTGTGGTCGCCCGCATGGCTCTCCTTCACCATGTCGGTCCACCAGACCTTCATGGTGTAGAGCACAACGACGAGCCCGACGACCATGATCCACGGCGTGACATCGTGGAAATAGAGCACTGCACCGGAAAGCAGCAGCAGGCCTCCGATCGCCCCGAGAAGCGGCCAGGGGCTCGGCTCGATGATATGATAGTCGTGGTTCTTCTCGTGCGCCATACTTGGTCCTCCGATGGCCGCGAGCGGCCCGCAATCCCAGGGTCAGTTCGTGTCGAGTGCCGCGCGCTGTGCGTCTTCGGTCTCGATCTCGTGGAAGGTGTAGGAGAGGGTGACGGTCGAGAGCCCGACGGTCTCACGGTCCTCCACCATCTCCGGGTCGACATAGTAGGTGACCGGCATCATCACCCGCTCACCGGGTTGGAGTGTCTGCTCTTGAAAGCAGAAGCAGTCGATCTTCACGAAATAGCCGCCCATGGAATAGGGGGCCACGTTGAAGCTCGCGCTGCCGCTGACGGGCCGGTCGGTGGGATTATAGGCCTCGTAGAAAGCAAGGCCGGTCTCTCCGATGCGGATCTCAGCCGTGGTCGCTGCGGGCTTGAACTCCCACGGCATGCCGCGTTCCTTGTTGGCGTCGAAGCGCACAGTGATGGTGCGGTCGAGAACCTCGGAAGACACCTCGGAGCTTTCCATCGGCGTGCCGCCGAAGCCCGTGACGCGGCAGAACCAGTCGTAGAGCGGTACTGCGGCATAGGCCATGCCCAGCATGCCGAACGCGACCCCGACCAGCGGGATCGCCTTGCGACGGAGTTCTGCAGGGGTGGGTCTGGTCATCGCATCACCCCCAGGGATTTCCTGCCTGGCCACCCATCTTGACGATGGTCACCAGGAACAGAAGCACCGCAAAGCCGATAAGGGCTGCCAGGACCCCAATATTGCGCCCGCGGCGGCGTCCGTGCAGTTCGTGATCGCGTCGCATCGGCATTCCTCAGATCAAGACCGGCCAGGGCAGACCCGGCACGAGGGCATGGAGCACGGCATCCGCCATGACTGCGCCGAAGATAGCAAAGAGATAGGCTATCGACACGCCGAAGAGTTTCTTCTCTGCGCGGTAGCGATCGGCGGCAGCATCCTCAGCGCTGCGGCGCGAGACGGCCCATGCGCCCTTGAGGAAGGCGACATTGGCAATGAGCCCGACGATCAGCAGCAGCGGCCCGCCCGCGTCGGTGAAGGCCAGCGCCACCGGCGTCGGCACCATCAGGAGCGTGTAGAGCCAGATTTGACGGCGCGTTGCCCGCTCCCCCGCCACGACCGGCAGCATGGGCACGCCAACGCGCGTGTAGTCGTCGGTTCGAAACAGGGCGAGCGCCCAGAAATGCGGTGGCGTCCAGAGGAAGATCACCAGAAACATGAGGATCGGGGCAACGCCGATCTCGCCTGTCGCCGCGGCCCAGGCAATCATCGGCGGGAAGGCACCCGCAGCGCCCCCGATTACGATGTTCTGCGGCGTGGCCCGCTTTAGCCACATCGAGTAGATCACCGCATAGAAGAAGATGGTGAAGGCCAGCAGCCCCGCCGCCAAGGGGTTCGCGACCACCGCAAGCGTCCCGACCGAGAGGATCGAGAGCCCGATGCCGATGCCGAGCGCCTCTTCCCCGCCAACCTGACCCGCCGGGATCGGCCTTGCGGAGGTGCGCTCCATCATCGCGTCGATATCGGCGTCCCACCACATGTTCAGCGCGCCAGAGGCGCCGGCGCCCACAGCTATACAGATCAGGGCCGCGACAGCGATGATGGGATGCGTCGCAGCCGGTGCCGCCAGCATTCCTGCAATTGCTGTGAACACGACCAGACGCATCACCCGCGGCTTGAGCAGCGTGATGTAGTCGCGGAATTCCGCCTCTGGCTGGTCGGCCAGTGAAAAGTCGGGGGTAACCTGTGTCACTCGGGGCTCCGCACGCGGCTAGGGTTATTCAGCCGCTGGCGCTTGAGCCAGCGCGGGGCCACCGTTTTTCTTGGCGACCTCCTCGGCGATCCAGGCGTCGAACTCCTCGCGTGTCACAACCTCGACCACAATCGGCATATAAGCGTGCTGCATCCCGCAAAGCTCTGAGCACTGGCCGAAGAATGTGCCCGTTTCGGTGACGTTGAACCATGCCTCGTTCACGCGGCCGGGGATGGCGTCGGTCTTGATCCCGAAGGATGGCATCGCCCAGTTGTGGATCACATCGCCCGCCGTCACCAGCAAATGCACATTGGTGTTCACGGGCACGACAACGCGGGTGTCGGTGGCGAGCAGATACTCGTCCGGCTCGTAGCCGTACTCTTCCAGCTCGTCGCGCTCCAGCATAACGGCCGAGAGCTCAACGCCCGAGTCGGGATACTCATAGTCCCAGTACCACTGGTTCCCGATGGCCTTGATGGTGAGTTCGGTCTCCGGGATCGTCATCTGCTTGTCGAGCAGACGCAGCGACGGGATCGCGATGATCACAAGGATCACGACGGGGACGGCGGTCCAGATCACCTCGATCGTGGCGTTGTGGGTGAACCGGGCAGGCGTGGGGTTCTTTCGCGCGTCGAACTTCCAGATCGTGTAGAGCAGCAGGCCCGTCACGAAGAGCGTGATCAGCGTGATGATCACCAGCAGCATGTCGTCGAGCCAGACGAGGTCAGCCATCTGCTCGGTCACCGGGCGCTGGAACCCTGTCCCGGCGGGGACCGGCTTGCCGGCCACCTCTTCGGAGGCAAAGGCCATCGCCGGTCCGAACACTGCCGCCAGCGTTCCGATCTGTCCCAGTTTCTTGAGCATGTCACACACCCCGTGTCCGCAGCAGCGGGCGATCGACGGCCCGCGCAGTTTGCTTTTTCAGCTTTGGTGTATCACTTAGAGGTCGGGGCCGGGCAAGCACCGGCTTTGCGGCATGGTGCCGCTCCGCCCATCCGATCAGGGAGATCGCCATGCAGGACAGCCCGGGACCCTTCCGTCCGTTCGAGACCGCCTTGGACCGCCAGACAGCGCTTGGCATCCTGCGTGAGACGGTGGCGGGAGCCGATGATGGCGAACTGTTCCTGGAGCGTCGACGCTCCGAGGTCTACGGTTTCGACGACGGGCGGTTGCGGACGGCCTCCTACGACGCGGCGACGGGGTTTGGGTTGCGCTGCGTGGCGGGAGCGGCCGCTGGCTATGCCCATTCAAGCGAGATGAGCGAGGCGGCGCTGCGCCGCGCGGGTGAGACGGCACGGCTTGCGGCCCGCGATGGCGGCGGCTCGCTCGCGGCGGGCCCGGCAGGCACCAATGAGGCGCGCTACCGCCCGGTCGACCCGGTCTCGGAACAAGGCGCGGCCGCAAAGATCGCGCTGTTGCGGGAGCTCGATGCCTATCTGCGCGACCGCGACCCACGGGTGGTGCAGGTCTCCGCGAGCCTTGCAAGCGGGGTTCAGGAGGTCGAGATCCTGAGGGCCGAGGGGGCATCCGTCACCGATATCCGCCCTATGACGCGGCTGTCGATCTCTGTGATCGTCGAGCAGGACGGCCGGCGCGAGAGCGGCAGCTTTGGCGGTGGCGGTCGTCACGAACTCTCTCGGATCACCGGTCCCGAATACTGGAAAGCCGGCGCTGACGAGGCTTTGCGCATCGCGCTGGTCAATCTCGAGGCGGAGGATGCTCCCGCCGGCATGATGGACGTGGTCCTTGGCCCCGGCTGGCCCGGCATCTTGCTGCATGAGGCGATCGGCCACGGGCTCGAAGGCGATTTCAACCGCAAAGGCAGTTCCGCTTTCACCGAGTTGCTCGGCAAGCCGGTGGCGGCGCCGGGAATCACCGTGGTCGACGATGGTACGATCCCGGATCGCCGCGGTTCTCTGACGGTCGACGATGAGGGAACCCCCTCGGCGCGCACGGTCCTGATCGAGGACGGAATCCTCGTCGGCTACATGCAGGATCGTCAGAACGCGCGCCTCATGGGCCACGCGCCGACGGGCAACGGCCGGCGACAGTCGTTTGCCCATATCCCAATGCCAC
>JBCCDA010000178.1:0-4763 GCA_039033215.1 Pseudomonadota bacterium
CAGTGCGGCGAACAAGGCGGCGCAGGATCTCGGCGCGGCAGAGGGTCAGGCGCTTGCCACATTCCTCGCGACGCTTCCGACTTAGCCGGACGATAACGCCCATGTTTCGACCTGCTTGTCGACGATCCAGGATGCGACCTCGGCATCGAAGGCCTTGAAGTGGGCACTCGCCAGATGCGCATCGAAGGCCGCACGGTCGTCATAGATCTCGTACAGAAATGTTCGTGTCGGGTCGGTGGCATCGGTCCAGACATCGAACCTCTGACATCCCGGCTCGGTCAGGCTGTCCGTGGCCTGCTGCTGGACCCGCGCGGCGAATGCCCCGGCCTTGTCTGCGGTGGCAGTAAAGATGACGGTCACCAGATACATCCAATCCCCCTTTGCACCGAACGGGAAGCAGGTTTCCACCTGCTCCGGCTTGCCCTTGGTCAGATCAGACGGTCTAGTGGCGCGCAAGCAAGAACAGGCGGGGAGGACCGGGCATGTCGAACATATCCGATTTCAACATTGCGGTGATGCCGGGCGACGGGATCGGCGCCGAGATCACCGAGCCGTGCCTGCGTCTGCTGGAACGTGCTGCCGCACGGACCGGCGGGTTGGCCTTCCGGTTCAATACGCTCGAGGGCGGAGCCGGATACTACCGCGACCACGGCGTTTCGATGCCTGCAGAGACACGGACCGGGGCCGCCGAGGCCGACGCGATCCTGCTCGCCGCCATGGGATTGCCGGATGTGCGCCAGCCGGATGGGCGCGAGGTCGGGCCGCAACTGGAGCTGCGCTTTGAATACGGGCTCTATGCCGGAGTGCGCCCGGTGAAGCCGGTGCCCGGCGTGCGCCCGATCCTGGCCGATCCGAAAGCGCACGAGATCGACTATGTTATCGTGCGCGAGTCGACCGAGGGCCTGTTCGCGCCCTGGTGTCCCGGCGAGATCATCGAGGATCGCGAGGCACGCGAGACGATGGCGCTGACGCGGGACACGTCAGAGAAACTCTACGATTTCTGCTTTGCCCTGGCCCGCCAGCGGCAATCGGCGGGCGTGGGTCAGAACAAGGTCACCCATGTCGACAAGGCGAACGTCTTCGCCGCGTTCAAGTGGCAGCGCGACATCTTCTATGAACGTGCGGCACAAAATACGGACGTGACCGCCGATCACGCCTATATCGATGCTTTTGCGATGCACATGGTCCAGAAGCCCTGGTCGATCGACGTCGCCGTGACCGAGAACCAGTTTGGCGACATCCTCTCGGACCTTGGTGCGGCGCTGATGGGCGGGCTGGGCTATGCGCCCTCGGCCGATATCGGTGATGCGCATGCGGTCTTCCAGCCTTGCCACGGCACCGCGCCCGACATTGCGGGAAAGGGCCTCGCGAACCCGACGGCTATGGTCCTGTCGGCGGCAATGATGCTGGACTGGCTGGCCGAGAAGCACGGATCGTCCGAGACAGCGCAGGCCGGAGGCTTGATCCGCCGGGCCGTGGAGGCCGCGTTCAAGGACGGCACTCTGATCACCTGCGAACTCGGCGGTTCGGCTGGCACATCGGCGGTCTATGACGCGGTGAACGCTCAGATCGACCGGCTCGATCCGTGACACGCGTCGCGGTCATCGGTGCGGGTTACTTCGGCCGCTTTCATTACGACGCCTGGGCGCGGATGGAGGGCGCCGACCTGATCGCCGCCTGTGCCCTGGAAGGCGCGGACGAGATCGCGGCGGAGTACGACATCGCCGCCTTTACGGATGTCAAGACGATGCTGGAACGGATGAAACCGGATCTGGTCGACATCACCACGCCTCCGGCCACTCATGTCGAGATGATCGGGGCCATTGCCCCCAGTGTGCAGCAGATCGTCTGCCAGAAGCCGTTCTGCGGTGACCATGACGGCGCGCTGGCCGGGATCGCCGCGGCCGAAGAACACGGCGCTCGGATCGTCGTGCACGAGAATTTCCGCTTCCAGCCCTGGTACCGCGAGATCAAGGCGCTGCTGGACGCAGGCGCGCTCGGCACGATCTATCAGGTGACGTTCTGCCTGCGTCCGGGCGATGGCCAGGGACCGGATGCCTACCTCGCGCGGCAGCCGTATTTCCAGCAGATGCCGCGCTTCCTGGTGCACGAGACGGCGATCCACTGGATCGACACGTTCCGCTATCTGCTGGGCGAAGTGACCGAAGTCTTTGCCGATCTGCGCCGGCTGAACCCCGCGATCGCGGGAGAGGATGCAGGAACGATCCTGTTTCGGTTCGCCAACGGGCCACGCGGTCTGTTTGACGGCAACCGGCTTGCCGACCACGCAGCGGAGAACCGGCGTCTGACGATGGGTGAGCTCGAGATCGAAGGTTCGGCAGCGAGCCTGCGGCTGGACGGCGATGGCGGGATCTGGCTGCGCGACCATGGCTCGAACGACTGGCGCACGCATGATTATGTCTGGCGCGATCACCAGTTCGGCGGCGACTGCGTATTCCTGACCAACCGCGCGGCGCTGGACGCGTTCCACGCGGGCACCCCGGCCGAGACCGAGGCGCAGGTCTATCTGCGCAACATCGCAATTGAAGAGGCTGTCTACGAAAGCGACCGGTCCGGCCGCTGGGTTGGCGTGTAGCAACTGTCTCGATCAGCCGCACGACAAGTAACAGTCCGACGATCAACTGTTATCAGCGTGTTTACGGGACATCGCTATTGACGGGGTATTGATCCTTGGGAAGACCGTCATGTCGAAGCAGATTACCCGTGCGTACCTGAATCGAAGACACTGGCTCGCGACGATGACGATCCTGCTTGTCCTGACAGCGACCGTCGGGATCGGCGCTTATCAACTTCAATCCATTCAGAACAACGCTCGGTACTCCGCAGCCTTCGTCCAGTTGAATGAAACCTCAAATGACGTTGAACGGGCCGTCCTGCAAGTTGGACTTTCCGGCGAAAACCTGGGCGACGCGACGGCGGGGGCGGACCTGTCGACGGCTGCCGCAAATGATCTGAATACCGCCATCGTCTCCCTGGCCCAGGTGTACACCGCCTTGCGGCTTTCGGATCCGGACGCCGACGACGTCGAGGGCAACGAAGAGGAGCTGGAAGAAAACGAGATCTTCGAGAACCTCGGTCTGGATCTCGTCGCGCTCGACCAGAGGTTCGGCTTGTCGGCCCGCGCAATGCCGAAAGAGATGGTTCTGTTGTGGGAAGACGAGGAAGACGAGGCCGCCGAAGGTGCTGCGGGTGCATCCGCGAACGGCGTGGAAGAGCCCGCGGAGGAGGCGGAGCTTCTCGAAGAAAACATCGGTGAATTCCTGCGCATGGCAATGGAGATTCATGCCGCGTCCGCGGCGGGCGCCGCGCTGAACTACACGGAACTCAAGCGCACGAGCGATCACTTCGAGACGAACGTTCGACCCGCTTTGGGAGATTTGACGATCGCGATCCGGCAGAGTTCGGACCGCACCGCGAACGCAGCCCTCGGGGTCCTCGCGGCGGGCGCGATTATCTGCGCGATCGTTGCCCTGGTGAATGCGATCTTCCTGTTTCGACCCATGGCGAGAGCCGTCGTCGATCACCAGCTGGCGCTGGAGACCGAACGCGACCGCGCGCTTGTCTCGGCGCAGGCAAAGAAGGATTTCCTGGCGGTCATGAGCCACGAGTTGAGAACGCCGATGAACGGGGTTCTCGGCTTTGCCAGCCTGACGTTACAGACAGACCTTTCACGGCAGCAACGCGATTACGTCGAGACGATCAAATCGTCGGGCGAGGGGCTGCTCGAGCTTTTGAACGCGATCCTGGATCTGTCCAAGGTCGAAGCCGGATCGCTGGAACTGGAACCGCACCGCTTCTCGATCAAGGAGACGGTCGATTCGGCGGTGCAGCTGATGTCCGCGCAGGCGTTCGAGAAACGCCTCGACCTGACCCATTACGTGGATCCCGATCTTCCGAAAGAGCTTCAGGGCGACAGCGGCCTGGTCAGAAAACTGATGCTCAACCTCGTCAGCAACGCCGTGAAGTTCACCGAAACCGGCGGCGTCGCCATCGAGGTTCGCGAAGCACAATCAGCGGCATCAGCCGCGCCGGGCAGTTTCATGATCGAGATCACCGTCAGCGACACGGGGATCGGTATTCCCGATGACAAGCAAGCCATGATCTTTGATCGCTTCTCACAGGCGGATGCCTCGACGAAGCGCCTGTACGAAGGCACCGGGCTGGGTCTGGCGATCTGCAAGGAAATCGCCGAGCTGATGGGTGGGCGGATCTGGGTCGAAAGCACGGTCGGCGCCGGCAGCACGTTCCGGGCGATCCTGAAACTCGACCAGATCGAACCGCAACCCAAGTCGCTGCGCGAAGACAGTGGCCACGATCTGTCGGGGACGCGCGTTCTGATTGTCGATGACAACGATCTGAACTGTCGGATCGCAACGCTGCAACTCACCACCTATGGCGCCACCACCGCCTCCGTGTCCTCGGCGGAAGCAGCCATCGTGGCTCTTGCCGATGCCATGCGAGACGGTGCACCCTATGGGCTGTGCCTGATCGATCAGATGATGCCGGTTACAGATGGTATTTCGTTGTTGCGGATGATCCGGTCGAACGAGCGCTTCAAAGACCTCAGAACCGTTTTGTCTTCATCGGCGGGCGTGCAGTCGGACGAGGACGCGCGCGGTCTCGGCTTCGACGCGGCCGTACCGAAACCGGTGAACCAGGATCGGCTCGTCGGGACAATCGCCGCCTTGCTCGGCGATGACAGGACGGACGAAGTCGAGACGGAATTGGACGAGATGTTCAGA
>JBCCDA010000179.1:0-4662 GCA_039033215.1 Pseudomonadota bacterium
AGCGATGTCACCCCCTACAGGCGGTTGGCGGAATTGGAGATCGACCATCCCAGCCATTCCGGCATGCAGATGGATCAGATCACGCTGCTGTTCATCCCCTCGCGTTTCGTCGACGAGGTTGAGGTGCGTGCCGATGAGAAACCGCTCTTCAAGATGCGCGGGTCGATCTCGCTCAGCGAGAACCCGGCGATCCGCTTCGAGGTGCCGGAGCAGGCCGTGGGCATCGGGGTGACCATGACCGACACTGAGGGCGCGCGGTTCGAAGAGACCTTCACGCTTCCGGGCGGCTGAGGGCATAGACCGGCGCGGTCACTCGGTCGCGCCGGGCGCCTCGAACCGTTCTATCTTCTCGGTGGGATAGTCCTCAAAAGCCCACCCATCGGTCCCGTCCGGATACCAATATACCTGCGTGTAGCCGTATTCGAGCGCCCGTTTGGCGGCGTTCCAGGACATCCAACACTCGGCGAGGCAAAAGAACAGCACCGGATGATCCGTCTCGCCCCCGGTCGCGTGGGCGAGCCCCGCCTGGAAGTAGGCGTGCGTGTCCGCGTGGACCGCGCCATAGCCGACATTGGGCAGCCAGACTGCGCCAGGGATCGAGCGGCGCGGCTTCTCGCGCCAGATCGTCCCTTCAGGAAGGTTCGTGGGCTTCGGCGGCCGCGGCAGGACATCGATGAACGCGGTCTCTCCAGCCTGCCAGAGGGTATGGGCCCCCGCGTCGTCAACCACCTCGGCCCCAGCCAGCGTTTCGGGCACGGGCGCGCGGTAGTGATCCATCCGGTAGCCTTCGGGCTCGGCCTCATCGGACAGCGCCGGCAGGGCGGCGAGCACCACCACTCCCACCGCCCAGGCCAGTCTCATTGGGTGGGTTCCTTCAGGCTCCCCCCCATCTCGTCGAGCAGAGGCACGCCATACTCGGTGAGGATCGCGTCGATCTCCGCCTGGTTGCGGCGGATTACCTTGTTGAGCGCGCGCTTCCAGACAAGCTCGCCCTGACGCACGCCCATGGTGATGCGGTAGAAGAGGCGTGGCGCTCCCTCCTCCTTGAGCAGCGGCACCATCGAGAGCCCCTCCGCTTTGGCGAAGTTGCCGCCGATTGGCCCCCAGAGGACAGCCGCATCGACTTCACCCGATTTCAGGTCTGCGATCATCATCTCACCGGGCGACTCGACACGGCGATCCACCATGAGGCGATAGCCCTTGGCCTTTCCGATCAGCCCGTGCCGCGCCAGATGCGTCGCCGGCGGGGCACCCGCCATCACGCCGATCCGCATCCCTTGAAGCGCGGGGTCGCTCAGCGTCTCGACCGCCGCCAGCGGGCTGTCCGGCAAGGTAACCAGCACATAGGCGGAGGTGTAGTAGTGGTTGGTGTTCAGCACCAGCTCATGACCCTGAGCGAAACCGATGATCACGTCGCAGCTGTTGGTCCCGAGCGTGCGCCGCACGAAGCCGAGCGAGTCTGGAAACCACGTGTAGGAGAGCGGTCGCTCGAGCTTCTCCGCCACCAACTCTGCGATGCGGTTCTCGAACCCTTCGCCCTCTTCGTTCGAGAACGGCATGTTCGCCGGGTCCGCGCAGACGCGCAGGCGTGACTGACTGACCAGATCCGAGGTCTGGGCGACGGCGGCAGGCGCCCCGAGCGCCGCCGCCAAGAGGACCAAGAGGCCCTTAGCCCATGCAGGCATCTTCTGCCTCGCGATACGCGTCGGACTTTCCTTCTTTCTTCGGCGGACGGCCGCGGGCCAGCGCATCCGTGCCACGTGCTTTCAGGTAGACGTAGATGTCGTCCAGATAGCACATGACGTTGGCATTATCGCCGAAGGCCGGCATCACCGACTGCGCCGAGGCATCCACGTTCTTTCGGCCATTCACGATGACGTCGACGAACTCATAATAGTCCATGTCGACTGCCGAGGCCTTGAGCGCGGGTGCATAGGTCGAGCCCTCACCGTCCGGGCCGTGGCAGACATGGCATTCGGCGTGATACCGGCGAAAGCCCGAGAACGTGTACCAGTCGACGGTCCCGTCCTCTTGGATGTTGAAGGTCGGTATATCATCGGCGGTGAAGTATTTCCCGTCCTCGCTATAGGCGACGGCGATGTTGTCGGCGGTGGCCGGCGCTGCCAGCAGGACTGCGGCCGACGCGAGCACGACTGCTCGATGGAGCATGGTGCATCTCCCTCCCTGGGTGTCCGTTTCTTCGAATTAGTCTGACGCTAGAACGGATTCCGGCGCGGAAACAGGCCCCGCGCCGGGTTTTGTTCTAAGAGCTGTCTAAGGATCAGTCAGGCAGCTTGAACACCGTCAACTGACCGCCGAGTGCGGTGTAGTTCGACAGCGCCGCATAGCCGCCGACCGCGCCCAGACCGTCATTCGGATTGGTCAGACCGGCGGCGAGGCCGATGCCTGCCCAGCCGCCGACGCCCGAGAGCACCGCGACGTACTGGTTGCCGTCATGGCTGTAGGTCATGACGTTGCCGATGATCCCGGACGGGGTCTTGAACTTGTAGAGCTCCTGACCCGACTCCGCGTCGACCGCCTTCAGATAGCCCTCGAGCGTGCCGTAGAAGACCACATCGCCCGCGGTTGCCAGAGCGCCCGACCAGACCGAGAACTTCTCAGGCAGCGACCAGACGATCTCACCCTTGGTGTTGTCCCAAGCGATGAAGTTGCCCATGCCGCCATGGCTGTCCGGTGCAGGGTACATCGACAGCGTCGCGCCGACATAGGGCTGGCCGGCGGTGTAGCTCACGCGGAACGGCTCGTAGTCCATGCAGACATGGTTGGTCGGCACATAGAACAGCTCGGTCTTCGGCGAGTAGGCCGCCGGCTGCTGGTCCTTGGTGCCGAGCGCCGCCGGGCAGATCCCGGTGGTGTTCACATCTTCGCCGTTCTGCTCGGTCGAGAACGCGGACACGACCATCGGACGGCCATAGGTCTCGCTGTCGGGATCCATGTCGACATGGGTCGCCCAGTTGACCACCGGATCGAACTTCTCGGCCACCAGCAGTTCGCCGCTGATGCGGTCGAGGGTATAGCCGAAGCCGTTCCGGTCGAAGTGGGTCAGAAGCTTGCGCTCCTCGCCATCAATCTCCTGATCCGTGAGGATCATCTCGTTGATGCCGTCATAGTCCCACTCGTCATGCGGGGTCATCTGGTAGAACCACTTGGCCATCCCGGTGTCCGGGTCGCGGGCCATGATGGTCATCGACCAGCGGTTGTCGCCCGGGCGCTGTGCCGGGTTCCAGGTCGAGGGGTTGCCGGTGCCGTAGTAGAAGAGGTCGGCATCCGGATCATAGGAATACCAGCCCCAGGTGGCACCGCCGCCGATCTTCCACTGATCGCCTTCCCAGGTGTCCAGCGAGCTGTTCTCGCCGATCGGCTTGCCGAGATGGGTGGTCTCCTCCGGGTCGACCAGGATCTGATCGTCCGGGCCCATCGAGTAGGCGCGCCACACCAGTTCGCCCGAGTTGATGTCATAGGCGGTCACGTGGCTGTGGACGCCGAACTCACCGCCCGAAATGCCGACGATGACCTTATCCTTCACCGGCAGCACGGTCGCGGTGTTGGTTTCGCCCTTGGCCGGATCGCCGTTGACCGCCGACCAGCGGACCTGGCCGGAATTGGCATCGAGCGCGACGACCGTCGTGTCCGCCTGGTGCAGGAACACCATGCCGTTCGCATAGGCGAGGCCACGGTTCACCGTGTCACAGCACATCACCGGGATGACGTCCGGATCCTGCTTGGGCTCGTACTTCCACTTGATCGCGCCGTCGTTCGCCAGATCGAGGGCATAGACGATGTTCGGGAACGGCGTGTGCACATACATCGTGTCGCCGACCACGAGCGGCGAGCCCTCATGGCCCCGCAGTACACCCGTCGAGAAGGTCCAGGCAACCTGCAGATCGCCCACATTGTCGCGGTTGATCTGGTTCAGCTTGGAGTACCGCGTGTTGGCGTAATCGCCGGTCTGCAGCACCCAGTCGTTGGGATTAGACGTTCCCGTAAGCACGCTATCGTTTGCGAAAGCAGAGCCAGCGACGAGCGCAGCCGCTGAGATACCCAGCAAGAGTCGTTTCATTATCTCCCTCCGAGGTGTCCTGACGGTGTTTGTTCCATCAGATGGCCGGTTTGAACCGGCGCTGTTTGTTCGACAGCCGGATGCTGCCAGGCAGGGCATTCGCGAAACGCGGCGGCATTGGTGCAGCCCTCCCGCATTCGAGTTTCTGCATGCCGAGCCGGATTGCAATAAGTTATTTCTAAGAGCGACATTTTTGTTTCGATTATAAACCTTTCTCGGCAATGATTGCGCAAGTGCGGGGGCGAATTGTTCGGAATCTTGTTTGCGCCGCCGAAGCAGCTTCGCATTTGCAGCACGATCTGGGCGAAGCTTCTGACGGCGATCCTGTCAAGGACCCCTGACAGACGCGCAGGGCAAGCAACGTCCGGACTTGAAGCTCCGACCGATCCAGTCAAAGGCCGATTTGAGGACGCTGCGCAGGGCGGCCGCAGAATCAGTGGGGCTGCTCCCGCTGGCTGACGGTCAGAACTGCACGACGGCGCGGATTGATTTGCCCTCGTGCATGAGGTCGAAGCCCTTGTTGATGTCGTCGAGGGGGAGGAGGTGGGTGATCATGGGGTCGATCTGGATTTTGCCCTCCA
>JBCCDA010000180.1:0-4654 GCA_039033215.1 Pseudomonadota bacterium
CTCCACCGGCTCACCGGTCTCGAGGAGCGTTGCCCCGGCCTCGGTGCGCGAGACCTCCTCCGGCGCGTGCCAGCGCGGGCGGCCCCCCTCGGCACGGGTCGAATAGGTCTCGTGGGTCAGCATGCCCTGGGTGAAGAGCGCATTGAACGGCTCCGCAGCGGTCTCTGGCAGGTGCCCGGTCGCGATCATCGCGCGGGCGAAGAAGCGGCTGTAGAGAAGGTGCAGGATCGCATGCTCGATGCCGCCGATGTACTGGTCGACGTTCATCCAGTAGGCCGCTGCATCCAGCTCCGTCGGGGTCTTGGCCCTGGGGGCCGTGAAGCGCGCGAAGTACCACGAGCTGTCGACGAACGTGTCCATCGTGTCCGTCTCTCGCCGCGCCGGACCGCCACATTCCGGGCAGGTGGTCTTGGCCCAGGTGGGGTGGCGCATCAGAGGGTTGCCGGAGCCGGTCAGCTCGACATCCTTAGGCAGCTCGATCGGCAGGTTCTCTTTCTTCTCCGGCACCACGCCACAGGTCGGGCAGTGCACCACAGGGATCGGACAGCCCCAATAGCGCTGGCGGCTGATCCCCCAATCGCGCAGACGATACCGGGTGACGCCCTTGCCGAGGCTGCGCTCTTCCATCCAATCGATGGTGGTGTCGATGCCCTCTTGGCTGGTCGCCTGACCGACGCCGGCAAAATGGTCAACATACTCGACACGCTCGGTCTTGGGCGGGACGAGTGCTTCAGTGCCGACATCGGCGTCGCTGCCGGGCATGCGGAAGGCATTCACGATCTTCAGACCGTATTTCCGAGCAAAATCGAGATCTCGCTGATCGTGCGCGGGACAGCCATAGACCGCACCAGTGCCGTAATCCATGAGGACGAAGTTGCCGATCCAGACGGGCATCGTCTGGTCGAGATAAACCGGGTGGCGGACGGCCAACCCCGTGTCCATGCCTTTCTTCTCCGCCTTCTCGAGCGCCTCTTCCGAAGTCGCGGTCTTGCGACATTCGGCGTTGAAGGCGGCGACCTCGGGCCGCTCGGCCTCCAGCGCTTTAGCAAGTGGATGGTCAGGCGAGATCGCCAGGAAGCTCGCGCCACGCAGCGTGTCCGGCCGGGTTGAGTAGCAGAGAATGCTGTCGATTTCCCCCAGTGCCTCGGTCAGGTGAAACGGCACCTCGATGCCGCGGGACTTGCCGATCCAGTTGCGCTGCATCAGCCGGACCTTGTCGGGCCATTGATCGAGCCCATCGATGGCGGTCAGCAGCTCCTCGGCCATATCCGATATGCGGAACACCCACTGCGTCAGCTCGCGACGCTCGACCGGAGCACCGGTCCGCCAGCCACAACCGTCGATCACCTGCTCGTTCGCCAGCACCGTCTGATCGACCGGGTCCCAGTTCACCACCGCTGCACGACGGGCGACGAAGCCAGCCTCCAGCATATCGAGAAACAGCGCCTGCTGCTGGCCATAATATTCTGGGTCACACGTGGCGAGCTCGCGCGACCAGTCGATGGAGAGCCCGAGCGGCTCCATCTGCTCGCGCATCACGCGCATGTTCTCTCGGGTCCAGTCATCGGGGTGCAGGCCGCGTTCGATGGCGGCGTTCTCGGCAGGCAGACCGAACGCGTCAAACCCCATCGGGTGCAGAACGTTGAACCCGCGCGCCCGCTTAAAGCGCGCGACGAGGTCGCCCATCACATAGTTCCGCGTATGGCCCACATGGATCCGGCCTGAGGGATAGGGAAACATCTCGAGCACGTAGTATTTCGGTCGTTCCGGATCGGGCGCGACCTCGAAGGCCCGGGCCTCGGACCAGCGGGCCTGCCATTTCGGCTCGACGGTGCGCGCGTTATATCTGCTCATCGGACCCTCCTCGGCGGACCGCTGCTCTCTACGCTGGGGCAGGCGGGATTTCAATCGCGCGGGGCAGACAACCGGCGGCGCATGACGGGCCGGGTTGCGGAGCGGCGCGCGATCTCCTGGAAGCCCGCGTCCCGGAACGTACCGAGGAACCCGGTAAAGGCGTAGACCGGCGGATAAGAAGTTTTCGGCGTGTCGATCGGATAACCTTCCAGCCACTCGGCGCCCCGGTCGCGTGCCAAATCGCAGGCGCCCTCGAGCAACGCGCGCGACACCCCTTTGCGCCGGTAAGCCTTGTCTACCAAGAAACAAGAGACGGACCAGACAACTTCGTCGTCGACTGGTTTCAGCACGCGCGATGTTCCAAGCCTAGGAAATGCGGATCGCGCGTCGATCTGGATCCAGCCGATCGGCCTTGACCCGTCATATGCGATGAGTCCCGGGGGTGGCCCCGCCTCGAAGATCGTTTTCATCGCGGCCCGGTTGTGGGCACCCATGCCCGCATCCATCTCGCGCCGAGTCAGCCGCCAAAGCATGCACCAGCAGCCGCCGCAGCCGCCCTTTTCGCCCATGACGGCTTCGAAGCCCGCCCAGTCCGCTATGCGAACATCCACCATCGCGGATCAGCTGGCGCTGTCGTCCTCGACCGCTGCTATGCGGACCTGCCGGGCACGCGTGAGAATCGCGTCCTCAAGCCGGGTCGCGGTCTCCGGGCTGACGGCGCGCGGCACCCAGACACCGCTCTCGACCCGGTCCTCGCGGAATACCGCCACACGAAGCGATGAGGCCTGTAGTTCGTGGCTCAGAACATAGGCGGTGACCTTGAACCGCTGAGCAGGATTCTCGGGCGTTGTCGCCCACTCCGTCGCGATCACGCCGGTGAACGGATCTGTCGAGGCCAGGGGCAAGAACGACAAAGTGTCGAGCGAGGCCTGCCACAAATAGCGGTTTACGGGGAGGTTGCCGCCGCCGCCTTCCCCATCCTCGCCCAGAATGCTGCCGTCGAGCACGCTCCCGAGCGTGAGGCCGCCTTCACCGAAGAGGGTATCGTCGGGATTGCCCTCAGCGTTTTGTCCGACGGTAGGGTTCGGGCTTTGAAAATCGTCATCCGCAGCGTAGTTGCCCGAACAGCCGGCCATCAGCGTCATCGCTCCGACCAACCATGCAATCCGTATCCCTGCAAGCGCCATGCGTGCAAACTCCTTGGACACCCCCCGGTGGACGGTCGGGCCGCCACACCTTCTTCCGTGCGCTTAGCACAGGCCCGCGCTGCGGCAAAGTGGCAGTCAGATGGTCCGGAGCCGCCCCGCAACTGCTCGTGTTGTTGCCAAAATGCACCGACGCCCCACGGCCCGTTAAGTGCTTCGTAACGGAAGATTGACGCCCGTTCAGCGCGGGGTATGAACGGAGCAGCGGGTTGGCTGGGTCTTGCGGGGCTTGGCGTTTCGTGCAGACTGCTCGGACCCGAAGGAACGCACACGTGTGGCAACACAAAGAGGGACACGATGAAAAAAGTTCTCCTGGGCACCAGCGCGATTGCGCTCGTCGCCTATGCGGGCTCCGCCGCTGCGGCCGAGTTCGAGATGAAAGTTGGCGGCTATATGGAGCAGTACGTCGCTTTCGCTGACTCGGACGTTGAGAATGCGTCGGGCGACGACTACACCGGGATCGACTCGAAGCAGGACGCTGAGATCCACTTCAAGCCATCGATCACGCTCGACAACGGCATCAAGTTCGGCGTCGACATCCAGCTCGAGGGCAACACCTCCGGCGACCAGATCGACGAATCGTTCATGTTCATCCGCGGCTCGTTCGGTGAGGTCCTCCTCGGCAACGAGAACTCGGCTGGTTACAAAATGACCTACGCCGCCCCGGACGTGACCTTCATCAACGTGAACTCGGGTTCGACTACCGCGTTCATCCCGTGGTCGGGCACGGCAGCCGGCCTGAACACCGGTGATGACATCTTCCGCGGCACCCTTGGCTCGACGTTCCTCGAGAACGACCGCAACAACGACGCCGCGCGTTTCACCTACTTCACCCCGCGTTTCGCTGGCGTGCAGCTCGGTGTGTCCTACGCCCGCGACGGGTCGGACGACAACAACTCGCAGCAGAACCTTGATGGCGTCGCGCTGCGCGACATCGTCGACTTCGGTGCGAACTACGTGAACTCGTTCGGCGACATCGACGTTGCGGTTTCCGGCCGCTACGGCATCGCGTTCTCCGACGTTCCGGGCGGCGACGATCCGGAAGTTTTCGCGTTCGGCGCGAACCTGGGTTTCGCGGGCGTGACCGTCGGCGGTTCTTGGGGTGAGCAGAACGGCGCAGGCTCTGAGGACGGCACCGTCTTCGATGTGGGCGTGAGCTATGAGACTGGCCCCTGGGGCGTCTCGGTCACTTACCTGCACGGTGAGAACGTCGATGACGAGAACGCGGCTCTCGGCGCGGATGAGGAAGTCGATCTGTTCCTCGTCGGCATGAAGTACAAGCTCGCCAAAGGCGTCGATCTGAGCGCGTTCGGTGCTTACGTCGACTTCGAGGAAGACATCGGCGACGCCGGTGGCTCGGGCGACGACGTGGACGGCTTCATCATCGGCACCGGCATCCGCCTGCGCTTCTGATCCAAGCCGGATCGCGACAGACCAGCAGGGGGGGCTTGCCCCCCCTGTTTCTTTTTGCGAAGGGTGTGCCGCAGCAGAGGCTGAGGCATGGCGAAACCAACCCCCAGGCAGACCCCGCGAACACCGCAGAAGGCGCCCACTCGCGTCAATCGCAAAAACATCGTCTGGCTGGCGTCCTATCC
>JBCCDA010000181.1:0-4645 GCA_039033215.1 Pseudomonadota bacterium
GCGGACGGCGGCGCCGTGCTGGCTGCGATCGGGCGCAGCGCCAGCATTCTCGATACACCGGGCATTCTGCTCGCCCACGGCGTGTCGGAACATCGCACTGCCGGCATCATGACCCTGGTTGGGCTGTTTCTGATCACCGTGCTGTTTTTTCTGGCGGCGCGGGCGCGGGACATCGGGCTTTGGGGCTGGCCGACAGCATTTGTCGCGCTCCCGGTCTTTCTGTTCGTCCCGCGGGCCGAGCCCTGGGTCGCGAGCCTCGGCGTCTCGCTGTTCTTCTTCTTCCTCCTTTGGCCCTCGCGCGAGGGCCGCTGAAACCCTCCCCGAGGCCGGCGCAAGTCCGATCAGCGGATCTGCGTCGGCCTGAAGGCCCGCACAAAGGCCTGCCTGAAGGGATGTGTCGCACCCCGACCCCTTTGACCTCCGCCCCCGGACCGGCATAGTCCTGAAGAGACCGCAAAGCGCTGCC
The DNA here is from genome assembly GCA_039033215.1 of Pseudomonadota bacterium. GTDB lineage: Bacteria > Pseudomonadota > Alphaproteobacteria > Rhodobacterales > Rhodobacteraceae > Thermohalobaculum. The sequence continues at coordinate 467 of JBCCDA010000181.1, forward strand.
GAACGCGGAGGTTACGCCATGGACGCTCTCCTGCGGGAGTATCTGCCGATCCTGATCTTTCTCGGGCTTGCCATCGGGCTCGGTCTTTTTCTTGTCATCGCGGCCTGGGTGATCGCCCGGCGCAGCCCTGACAGCGAGAAGACCTCCGCCTATGAGTGCGGGTTCAACGCCTTCGACGATGCGCGCATGAAGTTCGATGTGCGCTTCTACCTCGTCTCGATCCTCTTCATCATCTTCGATCTCGAGATCGCTTTCCTGTTCCCCTGGGCCGCGGCCTTCGGAGATCTCTCGGACACGGCGTTCTGGTCGATGATGGTGTTCCTCGGCGTGCTGACCGTGGGCTTTGCCTATGAGTGGAAGAAGGGAGCGCTCGAATGGGAGTGACCACCTCGGGAGCGCTCGCGGGCGTCGACAAGGATGTGCTCGCGCGCAACATCAGCGACGAGCTGGCCGATAAGGGCTTCCTGCTGACCACCACGGACGATCTGATCAACTGGGCCCGCACCGGCTCGCTGATGTGGATGACCTTCGGGCTCGCCTGCTGTGCGGTCGAGATGATGCAGGCCTCGATGCCGCGCTATGATCTCGAGCGGTTCGGGATTGCGCCGCGGGCCTCCCCGCGCCAGTCGGATGTGATGATCGTGGCGGGCACGCTGACCAACAAGATGGCGCCGGCGCTGCGCAAGGTCTACGACCAGATGCCTGAGCCGCGTTATGTGATCTCCATGGGCTCCTGCGCCAATGGCGGGGGCTATTATCACTACAGCTACAGCGTGGTGCGGGGGTGTGACCGGGTCGTGCCGGTGGACATCTACGTCCCCGGCTGCCCGCCGACGGCCGAGGCGCTGGTCTACGGGCTCTTGCAGCTCCAGCGGAAGATCCGCCGCACCGGCACCATTGTTCGCTAAGGCGCCTGAGACGCCAGCCCCACAGGCCAGCCCGAGGAGGCCAGAATGAACGAGGCGCTCGAAGAACTCGGTGAGATGATCGCCGCCAGCCGGTCGGAGCAGGTGGACGGGTTCACCGTCTCCAACGGCGAACTGACGGTTGTGGCCACGGTCTCCGGGCTGCATGCGCTGGTGCAGTACCTGACCGAGAACGCAGCCTGCGGGTTCACCACGCTGATCGATCTCACCGCTGTCGACTATCCGGAGCGGGAGAACCGCTTCGATGTGGTCTACCACTTCCTGTCGATGCGGCAGAACCAGCGCATCCGGGTCCGCGTGCCCGCGAGCGAGGAGGACGTGGTGCCCTCGATCACCGATCTGCACCCCTCGGCCAACTGGTACGAGCGCGAGGTGTTCGACATGTACGGCGTGATGTTCTCGGGCCACCCGGATCTGCGCCGGATCCTGACGGATTACGGCTTCCGCGGTTATCCGCTCCGCAAGGACTTCCCGACCACCGGCTACACCGAGGTCCGCTATGACGAGACCGCCAAGCGCGTGGTCTATGAGCCCGTGAGCCTGGTGCAGGAGTATCGCCAGTTCGACTTCATGTCCCCTTGGGAGGGAGCTGACTACATCCTGTCCGGCGACGAGAAGCAGGAGGGCTGAGCCATGATGGGCCCGTTCAGCTACACGCTGCTGATCCTGATCTTCCTCACGACGCCGATCCCGATGATGAAGATCCTTGCGCGGGCCGGACAGCCGAAATGGCTGGCGGTGCTCTCGATCGTGCCGGTGCTGAACGTGGGCCTGCTGTGGTACCTCACACTGCGCCCTTGGCCGGGCGATGCGGTGGGAGGACGCTGAGATGGACGCAGCCGACACAAGCAAGGCCGAGCTGACAGCGGCAGCCGAGTCTTACTGCAAGGGCCTCCACGCGGCGGACACCGAGGCGGTCGCCGAGGTCTTCCACGAAGCCAGCCACCTCTACACGGTGACCGGCGAGGGCGCGCTGATCGACTGGCCGCGCCCGCAGTTCCTTGAGCGCGTGGGCGGACGGGCCCCCGCGGAGGGCACGCCCGACTACACCATCGACGAGATCACGGTCCGCGGCGAGATGGCGCTTGTGCGCCTGCATGTGCAGGTCGGCGAGCGGCGCTTTGAGGACCACCTGAACTTTCTCCGGATCGACGGGGCGTGGCGCATGATCGCGAAGATCTGCCGCGTCGTCGACGGCCCGGCGCTCTGAGCGGCAAAGACGGAGGCAAGCCATGGACGGGACCAATGCGGATGCCCTGACCGGCGAACAGCGGATCCGGAACTTCAACATCAACTTCGGCCCGCAGCATCCGGCGGCCCACGGTGTGCTGCGTCTGGTGCTGGAGCTCGACGGGGAGATCGTGGACCGGGTGGATCCGCATATCGGGCTGCTCCACCGCGGGACCGAGAAGCTGATGGAGAGCCGCACCTATCTCCAGAACCTGCCCTATTTCGACCGGCTCGATTACGTGGCGCCGATGAACCAGGAACACGCCTGGTGCCTGGCCATCGAGCGGTTGACCGGGGTCGAGGTGCCGCGCCGCGCCTCGCTGATCCGCGTGCTCTATTCCGAGATCGGGCGCATTCTGAACCACCTTCTGAACGTGACCACGCAGGCAATGGATGTGGGCGCGCTGACCCCGCCGCTCTGGGGGTTCGAAGAGCGTGAAAAGCTCATGATCTTCTACGAACGCGCCTGCGGTGCGCGTCTGCACGCGGCGTATTTTCGCCCTGGCGGTGTGCACCAGGATCTGCCATCGGATCTGCTCGATGATATCGAGGAATGGGCCGCACACTTCCCCAAGGTGATGGATGATATCGATGGGCTGCTGACCGAAAACCGGATCTTCAAACAGCGCAACGCCGATATCGGCGTAGTGACCGAAGAGGACATTCAGGAATACGGATTTTCCGGCGTGATGGTCCGCGGCTCGGGCCTCGCCTGGGATCTGCGCCGCGCGCAGCCCTATGAATGCTACGACGAGTTCGACTTTCAGATCCCCGTGGGCAAGAACGGCGACTGCTACGACCGCTACCTCGTCCGGATGGAAGAGATGCGCCAGTCCGTGTCGATCATCAAGCAGGCCATTGCCAAGCTGCGCGACTGCCCCGGTGATATCCTCTCCCGCGGCAAGTTGACCCCGCCTAGCCGGACGGACATGAAACAGTCGATGGAAGCGCTGATCCACCACTTCAAGCTCTACACCGAAGGGTTCCACGTCCCCGAGGGAGAGGTCTATTGCGCGGTCGAGGCGCCCAAGGGCGAATTCGGCGTCTACCTCGTGGCGGACGGGTCCAACAAACCCTACCGCGCCAAACTGCGCGCACCGGGCTTTTTGCACCTGCAGGCGATGGACCATATCTCCCGCGGCCACCAACTCGCCGACGTCGCCGCGATCATCGGCACGATGGACGTGGTGTTCGGAGAGATAGACCGATGATCCGACGCGCTGCGGCACTTCCTTTGATCTGCGCAGCAAGCGTTGCGCAGGCGAACGTGTCAGACGCCCGGGTAAAACAACTCGTCGCAATCATCTGCCAAAACGGCGGCGCGATGGAAACGTCCGAAGCGGCGCAAATCCTGCCGTCCCAGGGCTTTACCATGGAAGAGACGCAAGCCATCGTCGGTGTGCTCGAGCAGCGCGGCCAAGTCGTCCCAACTGCTGGAATTGCCACGCTGAAACTGACCGATGCCGCTTGCCGATAAAGACCGATCCGTTCTTCATCTTGCCAGATAAACTCCCGTCGGAGGCTCCCGAAGTTTCCGAATAGACCGAAGAGATAACAGAATGCTCCGCCGCCTCCACGCAGACCAACCCGACACATTCGCCTTTACCCCAGACAACCTCGCCTGGGCCGAAGCGCAGATCACCAAATACCCCGAAGGCCGTCAGGCGTCCGCCATCATCCCGCTCTTGTGGCGTGCGCAAGAGCAGGAGGGCTGGCTGACGCGTCCGGCCATCGAGACGGTCGCCGATATGCTCGACCTCGCCTATATTCGCGCGCTCGAGGTCGCCTCGTTCTACTTCATGTTCCAGCTGCAACCCGTTGGTAGCGTGGCACATATCCAGGTTTGTGGCACTACGTCCTGCATGATCTGCGGGGCCGAAGACCTTGTCGCCGTCTGCAAGGACAAGATCGCGGCCAAGCCGCACCAGTTGAGCGCGGACGGCAAGTTCAGCTGGGAAGAGGTCGAATGCCTGGGCTCCTGTGCCAATGCGCCGATGGCGCAGATCGGCAAGGATTATTACGA
>JBCCDA010000182.1:0-3985 GCA_039033215.1 Pseudomonadota bacterium
CATCTTCTTTGACGAACCGACCACGGGCCTCGACCCGATCATGGCCGACGTGATCAACGACCTGATCCGCGAGATCGTCGTCGAGATGGGCGCGACCGCGATGACCATCACCCACGACATGACCAGCGTGCGCAAGATCGCTGACCGTGTCGCCATGCTGCACGACGGTGTGATCCAGTGGGAAGGCCCCGTTGGTGAGATCGACAGCACCGAAAACCCATACGTCCATCAGTTCGTCAACGGCCTGCCGGACGGTCCCATCGAGGCGATCCGTTAACACTTCGGCAAAGCTGTAGCATCCGGTACAGACCGCTGGCCCGGTCGGGGGCAACCTTCCGCCATTCAGACGTGCAGGAGGACACCATGACCAACGACACCAAACCGCCAGCGCCGCTTGATGAAACCGAACTCGACGGAGTTACCGGAGCTGGATCGGACCACAAAAGCTGGAGCGATCTGGCCACGTTCTCGCAGGCGGTCCATCGCCCTGGATCGGACGTGGCGATGGAAGAACTGACACTCAGCCACGAGTACATCACCCGCAAGTCCTGAACCACTTTTCTTTCCAGAATCGGAGACACTCAGATGACCGACAAGAAGACACCAGAGGCCCTGGACGACGGCGACCTCGATCAAGCCGCGGGTGGTCTGAAAATGGAAATGACCGACATCATGATCACCAGCTATCAGACCAGCGGCTCTGCGGTCGACGCAAAGGATGCGATCGACTCCGGCGTCGTGGCTACGAAAGACGCCCCCGATTACGGCGTCGTTGCCGCGAAAGACAAGAAGGGCGGCTGAGCACAATCTGGTGGTCTCCCAAGGTGCGGGAGATCGCCCGATATCCGTTTAACGGAAAATTACGTGACATTTGTCCTGTCCGAAATCGCCGGATAGGCGACCCCTTTATCCATCTTGGGCGCGGGATTAGTCCTTAACCACGCGAGCCGTTCGTGCCATTCCATGCGTTCGATAGACGGACCACGCAAGGCGCCGCCAGAATGACCCTTTCTCTGTTGCGTTCCGCAAATATGGTTCTGCTGATCCTCTATCCCGCCGCCTGGCTGGCGCCGCTTGCGACGGCGGGCGTGCTGCCGTGGTTCTCGGGCAACGAGATCACGATCATCCGGGGTGTCAGCGACCTCTGGGCGGTCGACGCGGCACTGGCCGCGCTGGTGGCGCTGTTTGCGGTCGTCATTCCGTATCTCAAGACGCTGGCGATCAGTGCCATCCATTTTGGCTACCTCGGGCGGCGCGCACTGCCGCTGATCGAGACGATTGGCAAGCTCTCGATGGCCGATGTTTTCCTGATCGCGCTCTATATCGTGGTGGTTAAAGGCGTCGGGATCGGCAGCGTACAGACCGCCTGGGGGCTGTGGCTGTTCACGGCATGCGTCCTCGCCTCGATCGCAATCGGATGGGCGACGAAATCCGCATTGAACGGTGCAACACAACCTGCCGTAGAAGGGCCTCGATAGCCGCGTCCAGAAGGCGTAGAAGGCATCGACGCGTGTCCCCGGTTGTCGCGCGCTTCTCGGCGTTGTTGAACGCTTGTTTGGTGAGCGTGCTCAGTCACACAAAATTTTTTCAGTCTCTTCAACGCGTTACTGCACCTCCGCGAGTTTTCTCCCGGTCGGTTTCGCGTCACGGATGTTTAACGGCCCGTTCACAGAACTGTCGTCGTTCCGAACAGGTCCCGTCATTGCCCGCCGCGTAGGGTCCCCGCAATGGGGAATCGAACGGATGGCATGCTCGCCTGCACGCGCATGCTCGGTGAGCAAAGAGGTCAAACGATGGAACCACCATCGGCGCCCTGGGGCGCGCGCTCTCAGCATACGCATTCGTACCGGGTCGCGATCCACGAATGCCTCCGAACGCCCTGCACCGATTTCACCCCGCTGCCCCGCTGCGCATTTGACGCGCGCAACGCCCGATAAGGAGAGAGACCCATGGCCACGATTTTCGCCGAGAGCTTCGAGACGGACGGCAACGGCAGCCGCTATGTCACGTCGATCCCGGAATTCACCGATGGAGGTGGCGACTTCTTTCTTCGCACCGATGGCTCGGACATCGGAACCTTCTACGAAGTCGCCGGTCAGGACGGCAGCTTCTTCTTCGCAGGCATGGATCTGGACGGCGAAGGCGATGCCGCAGTTCAGACGCTCACCATCTCGAGCATCGACATCACCGGATTCGAGAATCTGTCGCTGTCACTGCTCGTGGCCGAAGACGACGATGGCGCCAATCAGGACTGGGATGCCGACAGCCAGTTGCTGATCGAGGTCTCGGTCGATGGGGGGGCGTTCCAAAGCCTCATCGATTTCCAGGCAACCGGTGACACGAACACCGAACCAGCGCTGGATACCGATGGGGACGGACTTGGCGACGGCACCGCGCTTTCGGCCACCTTTGCCACATTCAGTTCGGCAATCGCCGGGACCGGGTCGTCGCTTGATGTCCGTATCAGCTTCAACAACCTCGACGCCGGTGATGAAGATGCTGCCATCGACAACATCGTGATCGAGGGCGATGCGGTCGGCACCACGCCGGACTTCAACCTGCAGATCACCGAGATCTGGCCGGGCAACGATCAGAACCCGGATCTGACCGAGGATTGGTTCGAGGTTACCAACACCGGGACCGAGGCCTGGGTGGCCGCGACCGAGGGCGATCTCTACTTTGATGACGTATCCGCGTCGACCGCGGACGCAGATCTTCTTTCAGGTATCGGCCAGATCGATCCCGGTGAGACCGTGATCTTCATCGACGACACCGACACAGTGACCTTCGAGAGCGTCTGGGCGCCGGTCATCGACCTCACAAATGTCCAGATCGGCACGTATTCCGGCGCTGGTCTGGGTGGAGGCGGCGATGCCGTGACCCTGTTCCTCGATCCCAACTGTGATGGTGATCTTTCGGACGCGGTCACACTGGATTCGGAGGCCTATCCGGACACCACTGGAAACCCCGGCGCATCTTTCGACGTCCCGAATGCGGCGTTCTCGGTTGACGGTGTGAACGGTGCCGTGGCGACCGCGCCAAACTCGGCCGGTGAAAGTGCCATCGGCTCGCCCGGCAACGGCGCCGCGATTGTTCCTCAGGTCGCAGACTTCACACTCGAACTGCTGCACTTCGCCGATCAGGAGGCTAATGCAGCCACGATCGACAACATCGACAACCTATCGGGCGTTCTGAACGCGCTGCGTGACGAGGATTTGGGCGGCGACGGCGTTGCCGACAACACGCTGACGCTCTCGTCGGGCGACGCGATCATTCCGGGCCTGTTCTTTGACGCCTCGGAAGCAGTCTTCGGATCGGCTGGCATTGCCGATATCCAGATCCAAAACGAGCTTGGCGTGCAGGCGATCGCACTGGGCAACCACGAGTTCGACCTGGGCACCGGGCTGCTGGCGGGGCTGATCGACGGCTCGGCGCCGGGTGACTTCTCGGCCCTGACCTCGGGCACGGCTATCGACGGGCAAGACTTCACGGGTGCTGACTTCGCCTACCTCTCCACAAACCTGGACTTCAGCACGGACCCAAACCTGGCGCCGCTCGCGGTCGCGGGGGGTGGATCGCCCCAGGCCAACACCGTGACGTCGTCGGTCGTCATCGACGTCAACGGTGAGGACATCGGCGTCGTTGGTGCGACCGTTCCGACGATCCGTTCAATCTCGAGCCCGGGTGAAGATCTGGGGGTTTCTCCGGCCTGGGCCAGCGGCACGCCGACCGACGCTGAACTGGACGCATTGGCGGCCATCATCCAGGCCGAGGTTGACGCGCTGCTAACCGCCGACCCCGGCTTGAACAAGATCATCCTGGCCTCGCACATGCAGCAGATCTCGATCGAGTTGGCGCTGGCCGAACGGCTGACCGCTGTCGACATCATCATCGCGGGCGGCTCCAACACCCGCCTCTTCGACGACAACGATCGCATTCGCGACGGGGATAGCGACCAGGGCCAGTACCCGCAGTTCGTCACCAA
>JBCCDA010000183.1:0-3923 GCA_039033215.1 Pseudomonadota bacterium
GAAGGTGTCGTTCCCCTTGTCGCCGAACATGAAGTCTCGGCCTTCGCCGCCGATCAGCGTGTCGTTCCCTTTGCCGCCCTTCAGGATGTCGCGCCCGGCACCGCCCGAGACGACATCGTCGCCCTTGCCGCCGAAGATCTTGTCCCGGCCGCCAGCACCTTCCAGGATGTTGTCGAGATCGTCCCCGAAGAGCAGATCGCGGCCGTCCGAGCCGATGACGTTCTCGACGCTCAGCAATTCGTCACGCCCGGTCACATGGCCCCGGCTGAAGACCAGTCCGACGCTTAGGTGGACGACAACGCCCTTGGTCGATGCGGACAGATCAACAGTGTCCGACCCCTCACCGCCGAAATAGAAATCGTTGCCCAACCCCAGCGTGACCGTGTCATCGCCACCCAGGCCAAGGATCATCACGTCGCCGGTTTCGCTGCTGACATCGAAACTATCGTCGACCGGAAGCGCCCAACCGTTGACGGTATTGTTGCTCTCGACATTCTCGGTCGCGAAATTCTGGCCGTTCAACGCGATGAATCGGTCAAAGTCCGAGCGTCCGGCGGCATCGAGCGCTTCGGCCAGATTGCGCCCATTCAACTCATAAAGATCCATGTAGTGCGGCGGCAGGAAGAAGGACGCGAACCCTGCCGTCAGCTCATAGACCGGCACCAATGGAGTTTCGACTTCGATCAACGCGTCATTGTCGATATCGCCGCCGATATGGATTGCATCGGTCAGTCCTGCCAGCGCCCCTGCCGTGAAGACCGCAGGAATTAGCGGTCCCGCCGCGTCATGCTGGGCAAAGTCATAACGTTCCGGAAAGTAGACAAAGTCCTGATCGTGGGTGAACTGTGTGTAGTAGTCGGGCGCCGCGATCGTCGGGGCCGCGCCCGACACATCGACAATCGCCGGGTCGAAGTCCGTCTTCAGCGTCAGCGTCTCGGGATCGATCCCAGCAGACGAGATCGAAATCACCGACAGATCCACGCCGTTCAATGCGTCGAACCGGGCACCATCATAGAGCGTAAACAGATCAGCCGCCGTGCCGCCGAGGCTCTGCCCCGAAACGATCACCTCGGTGACGTCATTCGCCGGGTTGGATACATACTCGAAGATCTTGTCGACCAGCGCCTGAAGCTGTCCATAGTAGCGGACCTGGCCGGGACCGGTGCCCGCCTCGCCATCGGACCCGAAATCTGCATCCGTACCGCGCAATACCAGATTCAGGGTCTTGCCGGTGTCGTTATCGTTCAGCGTCGTCAAAGCGACCGCACCTGCATCGGGCACATTCACCAACGTGCCGTCCGCCAGTTCTTGATAGGTATTGCGGAACAGCCCGCCCCGGTAGAACACGTTCAGATCATCCGCCGAAGTGGCACCGGCAACGCTTTGGGACGGGTCGAAGCCAAGATCATCAGCGCCAAGGACCTGATATCCGAAAGGCTCCAGATACGTGTCGTACTGATCGTACACATTCAGTGCGAAACGCAGATTGTCATCGCCTTCCGCAGCCGGATCGATCGAGGGATCGTAGTCCGCGCGGAAACTGTTCTCGAGGTAGAATTCCCCACCGTAGACGGTACGGTTCAACAGGACGACCGCATCCAGGTTTGCCGGGTCGGGCTGCACGGTTTTCTGCCACTTGTATGTCATTGTTTCTCTCCCTCTCGCGTCACCGCCGTTTCCGAGACAGTCCGTCCGAAGCACCGCAATTGCAAGCGGTCATGCGGCCCGCAAGAGAGAGATCAGCGATCGTGATGTGGTGAGCCCGGATCCCTGCACCACAACAATCGTCTTCCGAGCTGTGTTTGATTCTGGGGGAGGCAGACCACGCCCACCAACCACTCCAAAGGTGCAGGAGTTAGAAACGCCCTACCCCGCCGCCTGAGACGCTTGCAGAACGCCTAGAATAGCCTCGGTATCGGCGCCAGTCGCAGGCACGTCTGGTCCGACGGACAACTGCGTGTCGGCAAAGAGAAACGGTGCTCCAGGCACGCGATAGCTGTCTTCACCCGCGCCAACCGTAGACATCAGCCCCCGTGCTGCGATCTGCGGATCATCGATTGCCTGTGCTACGGTCTGATAACGCGAACAGGGAACGCCAGCAGCCATCAGATGAGCCTCGACCTCGGCCGCCGGGCGCGACTTCGTCCAGACCTGGATCTCACACATCAACGCCTGCCAGTTTTCCTCACGCGCAAGCTGGGTGTTGAAACGCGGATCATCCTTCAACGCGGGCCGGTCAATCGCGTCGGCAAGCCGCTCGAAATTGCGCCCGGTGATCGGGATCGCCATCGCGTGACCATCCGCTGCCTGCACCGGCGTGGCCAGCCACCGTGAAAAGGCGCTCGGGGTCTGGGCTTCCTGCACTTCAAGCACAAGCAGATTGATCATCGTATCCAGGAGCGAGACGTCAATGAACTGTCCCGTGCCATAGCGGAGCCGTCCAACCAACGCCGTTTGGATCGCCGCGTAAGCGTAGGCGCCACCCATTATGTCCGCATACCAGATGCCACTCTTCGCCGGACCCAAAGCGCCGTCATAGGTCTGGGCTGCAAGATCATGGCCCGACAGCGCATGCAGGATCGGCGCATAAGCCGGAGACGTCGCACGCGGACCGTCCTGACCGAACCCCGAGATCGAGCAATAAATGATGTCCGGTCGCACTTGCGCCAGCGACGGGTAATCGAGCCCGAGTTCCGTTACCACGCCCGGCCGAAAGTTCTCGACGGCAATATCGCAAGTCTTGGCGAGGGCTCGGATGCGCGCGAGGTCCGACGGATCCCGGAAGTCGATCACGACGGATTTCTTGCCCGCGTTGAGATGCCCGAAATAGGTGCTGTGACCCGCGCGCATCGGCTGTTTCTGGCGCATATGCTCACCGCCGACGGGCTCGACCTTGATGACCTCTGCACCACAATCGGCCAGAAGACGCGTGCAGTATGGCCCCGAGATGATCCGAGTGAGATCGAGCACGCGGATCCCGTCCAAAGGTTTCCTGACCATTAGAGCGTCAGCGCCGCTGAGGCCTCGTCCAGCGAGACAGGCACATCTGACAGCAATAGGTCCGTCGCACGTGCGTCGAAGGCGCCTTCGCCCACGCTCAGCGGATCCTGTGGTTTCAACCGATGATCCAGCACCATCCTCGAGAGCAGCAGGCGCCGTGAATCCCCGCCGCGCGCACCGAGCGTCGCACCTTCGGTCGCCAGAAAGGTCGCCGTGGCGGCGTTGTAAATCGCGCTCGACGCCTTGCGGGACAAGGTCTGATTGCCGGACATTCCGACCTCGTCAGCCAGGGCCACCGCAAGCTGCACCGTGTTGGCAAGCTGCCCCTTGTACTGTCCAGGCAGATCGACGGCGCCTTCGATCTGGTCGATAAGATCCACCTCGAGATCCTTGTGCGCGCCGACCTTGGCCACCGCCCGCGTCGTGATGTCGAGCGCGTTGATGTTCGATGTCCCCTCCCACAGCACACCGAGATGCGCGTCGCGCACGAGTTTGGCGTTCACCCAGTCCTCAATGTAACCGTTGCCGCCGCGCACCTCCATCGCGCCGGTGGCAACACGAATGTTGTCTCGGGCCGTGCGGTACTTGTGAGCGGGTGTCAGGATACGGGCCAGCCGGTCGGCTTTCTCGTCACCCGCTTCTGCGGCAGTGATCTGGTTGCCCAGAAACAGCGTCATCGACAGCGCCTGCTCGGTCGGGACCATCAGTTTCATGAGCTGGCGGCGCAGCAACGGCTTGTCGATGATCATCTCGCGGAAGGCGCGCCGGTTTCGAGCGACTACCATCGCTTCGTTCAGGCACCGGCGCATCATCGAGGCCGCACGCGCCCCGTGCGACAGCCGCGACAACGACACCTGCGTCATCATCTTCTTCAGTCCGTCGTTCTCGCGCGGTCCGTAATCGCCCAGCGCGTACGCCATGGC
>JBCCDA010000184.1:0-3916 GCA_039033215.1 Pseudomonadota bacterium
CTCGACGGCGGCGCCGGATGCGACACCCTCATCGATGGCAACGGCGACGACCTCGTCTTTGGCGGCGCGGAGGCCGATCTGTTCCTTGTCGGCGACGGCGCAGACACCCTCGACGGCGGAACCGGAGACGACACATTCCTTCTTCCCGCAGACGGTGAGGTCGATCTCATTGAAGGTGGCCTCGGGCGCGACTTTGTGCATCTCGATGTCGGCGTCTTTGCCGATGCGCCGTCTGAGGTGGCCGATGCGCTCCCGCTGCCTCCGGGCACGCAGGTCGTGAACGGTGAGCTCTCGGAGGATCTCGATGCACGCGAGATCAGTGACGTCTATTCGTTCACCCTGTCGGAGACGACGACGCTCACGATCGACCACCAGAGCGACCCGCTCGACCCGGTGCTCTTCCTGCTGAACGACGCGGGCCAGGTGCTTGTCGCGGACGACGACTCGGGCCCGGGCACCAACAGCCAGATCACCACGACGCTGGAGCCCGGGACCTACCGGCTTGGCGTCGGAGATTTTGGGACGGGCGCGTTCGAGAGTGAGGCGGACTTCATAGCGGCCACTCCCTTTGTCGACCCCTTCATCGTGCAGGAGGTCTTCGATCCGCCGACGGAACAGATCGCGTTCCTGGTTGCAACCGATGACGGTCCTTTCTCGGACGACGAGTTCGGCGAGTACACACTCAGTTTCTCCGAGCCGGTCTCAGGCGCGGACACCGGCATCACGGTGAACGAGGCGACCCTCGAGACCAACGTGCTCCTCGACACCTTCACCGATGCGGGCGACGGGCTCGTCGTCAACATCTCCGATCTCGGAGGCTCAGAGGCTGGGGACCCGCTCCTGCTGGCCTTCACAGCCGATGCCGAGGACGATGCGGACGAGGTCCTGACCTTCGACTTCCTGATCGACGGGAAGACCGTTACGGAGGTGATCGAGATCGGACCGGTCGCGAATTCGACCGAGGCGGTCGAGGTTGCCACGGCGGTGGCAGATGCGCTCGATAATCGCGGCTATTCCGTCGTCAACAACGGCGATGGCACCGTGACCATCAATGCCGCACCCGGCGGCTTTCCCGCGCTCCTGAACGATGTGACCGTATCGGGAGCGACGGAGCCGGACTTCGAGACGCAGGTCGGGCTTGGGGCGACGTCCGATCAGGGCTCTGGCCTCAGCTTCGACTTGCGGGCTGCAACCATGACCGATGTGACGAAGCTTAACCTGAACGGTGGGAGCGTCATCCTTGCGCCGGACACGCTCGGCCCCGATACGACGCTCTCGGGCGATTTCGGCGGTGTGGGCACGATCACCATTGCCGCGCTCGAACCCGGCGAGGTGGTCGAGAACACCATCGAGGCGGCGAACCTCGACGTGAACGGCTTCACGCTCGCCGACGCGATAACCGTGAACGGCGATCTCAACCTGACCGAAAGCGTCGACGACACTCTGATCGGCAACGATGACGGCTTTGGCGAGACGTTCGATGGCGGCTCGGGCGATGACAGCGTGACCGGCAAGGGCGGCGACGACACGATCTCCGGCGGCTCCGGCGACGACACGATCTTTGGCGGGGACGGCGATGACCTCACCGACGAGACCGATGGTGACGGCGAGAGCGACGACGATTTCATCCAAGGCGGCGCGGGCAACGACCAGATCTTCGGCGAACAGGGCTTTGACGTCATCGAAGGCGGCTCGGGCGACGACACGATCGACGGGGGTGACGGTGAAAGCATTCTCGAGGGCGGAGACGGTGATGACAGTCTGATCGGTGGCCCGGACTTCGACAGTATGCTCGGTGGCAACGGCGACGACACGCTCGAGGGCGGCGATGGCGGAGATGAGCTCTCGGGCAATTTTGGCAATGACGTGCTCGAGGGCGGAGACGGTGTTGACTTCGTGTCCGGCGGAGACGGCAACGACCTGGTCGAGGGTGGAGACGGTGATGACTCCGTGCTTGGCGGGGCCGGTTCCGACACCATGACCGGTGGAGACGGTGACGACACCTTCTTCTTCTCGAACGGCGATGCCGGTCCAACCGAGCCGAACCCCGATGTCATCACCGACTTCAATGGCTCGGGCGAGACCGATCCGGACGACGAGAACGACCTGATTGACCTCAGGGCCCTCGATTTCACCGGGGCAAGCAGCGGCACGCTGTTTGTGAGCGGAGAGAGTGGTCCGCTGACCGTGGAGACGGATCTCGGCGACTTCGACGGCGGCTTCACCGACGAAGTGATCTTCGCTGTGCAGGATGGAGACGATGTCCAGGTGATCGTCGACTTGAATGGCAACGGGATCTTCGAGCAGTCGGACGCGGTCTTCATCCTCGAGGACTTCGACGCGGATGATCTCGTCGAAGGCGACTTCATTCTCTGAGGCGCCCATCAGTGGCCCCCAGTCGGGGGCCGCGCTCCAACAGTCCGTTTTGGACGCAGCGGGGGTCCCGCGCGCGATGGTGACGATCTGTACCCAGCGCGGGAATCCAACCGCAGTGTTCTCGTAATGGGTGTTTCGGCTGCTCGCTGCTGTACTACCCAGTGTCTGATCCGTCTAGAAACGCGACTCATAGCTTTGTGCGAGATTGCTGGGAAACGTTTGTTGGATCAGCTGTCGCTGTGACCTCACCAAGTTTCACTCTCAAAACCATCAAAAATTGGGGAGGTGCAGGTCTATAATGGGTAGATTAAGGTGCGCAGATACGAGTGAACGCTAGAATAATTATCACAGAATGGGACAATAATCTAGGTTAATAATTGACGTAATATGAAGTAACCTATCCGAAAGCGGTTTTGCCAAATCAACTGGGAATACCTGTTTGTTTGGCGAACCACACCCCAGAAAAGATGATGTGAACTCCGACAGTTGCGGATGCCGATGGGACTTGTCCGAAGCACAAGGTTCATACCGTGAAGGTGACGGTGGCAGTGATGGAGATTGCAGACTTGAAGCTGTGGGCGCGGCGATCGTAGCGCATGGCGATGCGTCGCCAGTCCTTGAGTTTTCCGAAACTCCGCTCGATGCGGTTTCGCTGCTTATAGAGCCGCTCGTCATAGGCGATCGGTTCCTTGCGGTTCTTGCGTCCGGGGATGCAGGGTGTCTTGTCTCTGTCAGCCAACGCTTGGCGCAGCCAGTTGCTGTCGTAGCCCCGGCCGGCGATCAGCGTTTCGGCCCCGGGCGGCGCGGTCAGCATGGGACGCGCTTCGCAATAGTCGCTGACCTGGCCTTGGGTCAGCAGCAATATCAATGGCTTGCCCTCGCCCTCACCCTCGCCGTCGCAGGCCGCGTGCAGCTTGGAGTTCAGTCCGCCTTGGGTCCGTCCGATCCGGCGGGGAACGCCCCCTTATTCGCGAGGCTGGCGGCGGTACGATGCGCCTCGAGATGCGTTGCATCGATCAGACCGTATCCGTCGCGGCGCTCTCAGTGGCGAGCGTGGCGAAAATCCGGTCGAAGACGCCGATGGCCGAGAGCACCCGGCGGTCATCCACCCGCGAACTGCGGCACGGCTTGTTCGGCAAGAGTGGCCCAAGACGGGCAAACTGCGCATATCTGAGCCAGAAGTGGTTGTCGGACATCGCTAAACCCCAACATTTGGGAGTTCGAACCAGATCGCAGCCTTCACGGAAACCCAGTCTATGGATCCTGAGCCTAGCCAAATGAATGCGCTCAAGACGGCAAATTGGGGTTCAAGATAAACAGCTGCGCTGATGTGACTGCTCACCGATTTGCCTAGCCAGCCCCTGATCACGGATCCAGGTTGACTGTTAGTGCACGGTGGCATTGGTTGCCATCGCGATTGATGCGCCCGGGTGCGGCCAGACGGCTGCCGGGATGATGCTGACTTTGGGTGCTGGCGGCTGCCATCCGAGTGCCGAGTGGGGCCGGACGGTGTTGTACTGGCGCCGCCACGCCTCGATCA
>JBCCDA010000185.1:0-3860 GCA_039033215.1 Pseudomonadota bacterium
CAGGTTGCATAACCCGGTCGTCGGTCGGGGCAGGCTCACCATTCTCGTCCCGGTCGCTTCCACCCCAGATCCACGTGCTGGAATGATTGCACTTCAGATCGCCCAGGATGCCGGCCCGGCGACTGACTCCCTTTGCCGTGCAAGGCGCCATACCCTCGCGGAACGGATCATCGAAGCGTGCCAGATCGTCCTCGTGCAGACCCAGCGCGCGCAGCCCGTCAAAGCTGAAAGCGATGTTGAAGTGCAGCTTCGCGTGCGCCATGGGGCCAAGCGTCGTCCCGCTCTCGATCGAATAGATGTCCCAGGTGGTCCGAATGCGCGGTTCCAGCGCCTGCAGCCAGGCCTTCGCCTTCTTCGCGTTCCGAACGGTCAGGATCACATGGGCCGATTGGTGCCAGTCTTTGAACGGACGCCGCACGATCGCCTGGACATCTTCCCACTCCACGTCGTCACTCAAGGTCAGCCGATCTTGGGACATGGCACCTATATCCTGCTGAAAAGGTCTTCGAGTTCGTCCGTGCGAAGCGTGCGGAACAGATCGCGCCGGATGCGGGTATTGTCGTTGATGTTCGGAACGCTCAGGTCGGTGTAGGCGCCGTACCAGGCCAGCGTTTCGATCTGGCTCTTGCGCACGTAGGCCTTGAAGGGTTGCTCATAGGCCGCCCCGCAGAAGAGCAACAGCTTGGAGCGCGGAAACCCGACGCCGTCATGCTTTGTCTCGAGAAGCCTCTTCTCGCACGGAGTCAGTGGTAGGTAGGTGTTCGTCCAGATTGCGTTGACACCGATATAGGCGTTCAGATCGCTGAACTCGCCCAGATAGCTGTCCCAGGCGCCGACATAGTTCGTCAGGAACACCAACCGATGGCCATCGTCCAACAGCAGCCACCGGGCCGAGAAGATCGTCGGGATGCCCCCTAGCTTGCCCTTGTTGTCGAAATACCGCGCCACGAAGTTCACCAGCCAGAGGATCACACGCAGGTAAAGCCTGCGCGTGCCGCTCTTCACCAGGGTGACACTGGCGAAGTGGTTCTGATTGCGGTGCGTGTGATGTTCCTCGCGTTCTTGAGCCTTCCTGTTGCTGATGTTGCGCCGCGCCAATTCCGCGGCCCGGGCATAGGTGTTGTCCTCGCGCTTCTGGAGACCGTGCGCGATGATCAAGATCGCGTCCTTGACGATGAGGGCGAGGGCCATTGCGGATGCGGCCAGAATCGCCAGTGCCGCGAGCCACCCGAGCAGACAGAAACCAACGGCTGCGAGCCCCCCATAACCGGTGAACGGGAAGACAGTCTCGACGACGGCGATGAGCGGGACATACAGGGCGAGCCGTCCCGCAAGCCCGGCCATGTTCAGATGATCGAGGCATTCGCGGTCGCGGGCGCGCTTCAGGGCGGCTTCCCGGGTCACGAACGGGCCGATCTCCAGGCGGCGCAGCACTGGCGCGCGCAGAATGCGCAGCCGGTAGAAAGCGCCCATGACCAGCAGACTGACGACAGCCCAGAACGCAATTTCCGAGGACCACCCGAAGGGCAGCGCCCCATCGGCCCGCTTCAAATAGTGAAAAGCAAATGCGCCGCCTGTGATCAGGATCGCCAATCTCCAGACCGCGAGGGCGAGGCGCGCGAACTCCTCCTTTAAGTAGTAAGCACCGCGCTCGAACCGGGGCCACGTCGCAGGCGTCAGCCACGTGCGCAGGCGCCGAAGCCAGTACCATGTGACGACCAGAAAGGCCCACGCCCAGATCAGCTTGTCGACATCGTTGTCGAGAAGACCGCTCACCGCTTGCGCGATCACCGGAAGACCCGCCCCGGCTAGTGACAGCAGGCCCCAGGCGATTACCAGAAAGACCACTCCAACCAGCGCGAACAGCGATCGCCAGATCAGCCAACCATAGGTTACAGAGGCTGGAAAGCTCGGGCGTTCCTCGGTCAGGTTGAGGCGAGGGTCCCGGCGTACGACATTGCGAAGCTCGCGTTGCAAATCCCGGAACCGGGCTGCGGGGCGGTTGCGCAGATCCTCGTCCGGGTCGTCGGCATCATCGGAAGCGCGGCAAGACGCTTTGCTCGTCGGGCCGCCTTCTGCCTCGGGATTTCCGTAGCGGCTGTGCAGGTGTGCAGACAGCCGATCCCGCAACTCGGCTTCCGATTTGATCTCGCTGATCGAGCGCCCGGGCACGCCCGAAAAATATGCATCGTGCGGGATGTGTTTGCGGACCAGAAAGTCAGCGACAAGGCCGGGGTTCTCGAGCGGGTTTCGCGGAAAGCCCTTGCAGTTTTCGAAGATCGTGCAGAGACCCGGGAAGTTGGTTGTCAGAAGGTCGCCGACGAAATCCTCGATCGGACCGTCGAACGTCGCCTCCATGATCAAGAGCGCGGGCAGGGGCTTTTCCTTGCCGGTGCGGAAGCATGTCACAGTTTCGGCCTCGGCGACGACGAAAGCACAGCAGTGCAGGCTGGGCAGCTTCTGGAACTTGAAATCCTGGTCCCTGGCGCTGCCCTCGCAGGTGCAGGTCGCCTCCCGCATCTCGTCACGGGGGGCGACCTGGCACAGATGCGCGTCGCCCCGACAGCACGTCGTGGGCTCTTCACAAATCTCCTTTGGATGAAGCGCGCAGTCCTCGGGGCCGTGCCATTTCTGATCGACGTCATTCCTGAGCAGGCACTTCAGAGTGTCGACTCGCCCGCACGCGATTGGCGCGACGACGGTCATGATGCCGGGTTCTAGCATCTTTCGAACCGCAGTCGGGCGACGGCCGGGCCGTCGTATTCGATCCCGTCGCAGCGCCTGTACTTTGCCGAGATGACCTCGTCCGAGAAGAACGCTGCTGCGATTTCGATCATCATGGCCTCGGCCATGTGCCGTCCGACACACTCATGTGGTCCGGCACCGAAATGCAGGTAGTCGTCCTTGTTGCGGCTCTTCGGGCAAAAGCAACCCGGGTTGCGAAAGGTGTCACCGTCGTGCATCGCCGCCAAAAGCAGCGGCAGAACCCGGGACCCGCCGCGCACCCGCGTTCGATGGCAGGTGTCGGGCGCAAGCAGCGTATCGCGCAGCACCGTCCGGATGCCGAGCATGGGCAGCATCGGGTGCCAGCGCAGGGCCTCGAAGACCACCAGCAGCATCTCATTGCGCCGAAGATCGAGCCTGGCGCGCGTTCGGTCGTCTGTTGTTTCGGGAGACCTCTCGCAGTCTTCAGCCAGAGCCACATAATCGCGTGCAGCCCGGCAGGCGATGTTCCACCGATCGGGCTTGAGGCAGATCTGATAAATCGCTTGGGTCATCGCACGCGCGGTCGTGACGCTGCCAAAGACCGTCAACGTCGCCATGTTGCGGATCACCCAGTGGCGCTCACGCGGCGTCGGCTCACCCAGCGTGTCGTCGGACAGTTGCTGGATCAGGCGATCAGTGATCGTCCAGTCCTCTGGCGACTTCGGCCTACCGTTCTGTCCCTTGAAGCACTTGATCGCAGCATCTACCCGATCGGCCGCCAATCCGATCATCCGATCGCCCGCCAGACGTGCATCGCGCTCCTCGATGCTGCCTGGGACGGGCCCCTGAAAGACCTGGCTGGCAAGCTTCCGCACGATCGGGCGCATGTGGTCGCGCTGGCAGCAATTCTCACTCGGAACACCGATGCCGAGATAACACTGCGCCACATCCAGAGTGACGTCTTCGCACATCCTGGCGATGTTCAGTGCGCGCATCCCGGATCGATCCGACGGGAGCGCCGAGCGCATCCGTGCGCGCACTATCCGCCGGATCCTGGCGTGATCCTGCGCATGATCGCAATCGAGCGCGCGTTCCAGATGCGTGCGTTCTTCGGTGTGTCTGCGCGGCCAATCGATCGCCAGCACGTTTTCACC
>JBCCDA010000186.1:0-3776 GCA_039033215.1 Pseudomonadota bacterium
AGACTTTCAGCCGAAGACGTACCCGATCCCGCGCACTGTCCGGATCACCTCGGGCTTGCCGGGGTTCTTCTCGACCTTCCGGCGAATGCGGCTGATGCGCAGATCGATCGAGCGGTCGAACGGCTCCCACGCCTTGTCATGGGCCTGCTCCAGCAACTGGTCGCGGTTCAGCACGCGGCCACGGTTCTCCGCGAACACGCGCAGCAGGTTGAACTCCATCGCCGTAATGTAGATCTCGCGGCTGTCCTCACCGATCAGCCGGGCCCCGTCCAGATCCAGCGTACATGCGCCGAACGGCACGAGACTGTCGCCGTCACCGGCCTTCGGTGCGGCGGTCTGTGCGACGGCGTCAGGTCGGCGCCGCAGCGCCGCTTTGATCCGCGCTTCGAGTTCCCGCAGGTCGACCGGCTTGCCGAGATAGTCGTCCGCGCCCATCTCCAACCCAACGACGCGGTCGATGACCTCGTCGGCCGCGGTCAGCATGATCACAGGGACATCACAATCCACGCGCAGTGTTCGTAACGCGCTTAGCCCATCCTCGCCCGGCATGTTGATGTCCAGGATGATGACGTCCGGGTGCGCATCCTCCAGATACCCGCGCATTTCTTGCGCACTTCCCGCTTCCGCCACGCCAAAGCCGCGTCCCGTCAGATAATCCCGCACCATCTCGCGCAGGACCGGTTCATCGTCGCAGATCAGAATTTCAGCGGTTGTCATCGTCTCACTCCCCACGCTGTCCGAGCAATCCGGCGACCAGCGACAGCAGTTCTTCCGGCGTTACAGGCTTTTCAAGATGCGGCTGCCCCGACCCTTTCAAAAAAGCCGCGACGGTCGGTGACAGCGTATCCCCCGTCACGAAACCGATCCGGCGCGCCAATTCCGGGTCCAGTGCCAGCACAGCGGAATGGAAGCCGGGGCCGTCAAGGCCGGGCATCTTGATGTCGCTGACGATGGCGTCGAACGTTTGCGTCTTCAAAACCTTCAAGGCCTCGAGCGCATCGCCGAAAATCTGCACGCCATACCCGGCATCAATCAGAATATCGCCAATCATCTCGGCAACGCCGGTCTCGTCGTCCACCACCAGGATCCGGCCAGTCGCCTGCCGCACAGCATCCACAGCCGCATCCGGTACTGCCGGAACCGGGTCCGCCAGATCCAGCCGGACATAGAATCGAGCACCCTCTCCAGGCTCGGACCGGACGGTCATCCTGCCGCCATGCGATTGGACAATGCGGTGGGAGAAAGCCAGGCCAATCCCCGTTCCCGTGCCGACATCCTTGGTCGTGAAGAAGGGCTCGAAGATCCGCGACTGGACGTCCGGCGCGATGCCAGGACCGTTGTCCGCCACCCGCACGACCGCGGCGCTGGCTTGCGCATCCAGATACGACCGCAGATGCAGCTTCCGGGGTTCGGGCTGTGCCTCCATCGCCTGCTCGGCGTTGACGATCAGGTTGATGAAGACCTGGATCAACTGGTCCTCGTCGGCTTCGATCTCCGGCAGGTCCGGGTCCAGATCCAGCGTCACCTCAACCCCGGCACCCCGCAGGCGGTGGCCGACCATGTCCAGAGCCGCCATCAGCAACTCGTTCAACGAACACCGCCGAAGTTCGATCGGGCGTTGGCGCGCCATGGCGAGGAACGCCTTGACAATACGGGAACATCGCTCCGCCGCGGTCGCGATGTTGTCGACCTGACGCCGCAGCTTCGGTTCGGCCACCGCGTTCTGCATCATCATGGCGTAACCCACGACAATCGACAGCGGGTTGTTCAACTCGTGCGCAACACCTGCCAGCAACTCGCCCATGGCCGAGAGCTTTTCGTTCTGATGCGCCGCCTCGCGTTGGCGTTCCAGTTCCGTCTCGGCCCGGCGCTGCTCGGTGATATCGGCAAGTGCGATCAAATAGCCGTCATCCGGCGTGCGATGCACCGACCCCATCAGGATCAGGCCGTCCCGCGTGCGAACCTCATACCCTTTGGTCCGGTTGCGGATGATCGAGACCCGATGATCGATCAGCTTCTCGGCCTCGGTCTCGTCATCGTAGAAGTCATGCATCACCAGGCGGCGCATAATGGACCGCATCGGTTCGCCGACCTCCGGGGCCGCCACCTCCTGGTGATAGATCTCGAGATGCCGCTGGTTGCAGAAAACGAAATTGAGATCGGGGTCGAGCAGCACCAGCGCCAGATCCAAGGCCTCCACCGTATCGGTCACACGGGCCAGAGCGCGCGCATCGACCTGGCGGCGTTCCTCCTCGATCGCGATCTGTTCGGTGACATCGATGGCGGTGATCAGAACGCCGCCAAGGCCGGTCTCGTGGCAAGACGCTTTCAGAACGACGCCGTCGCGCCGGTGGAACAGGATGTCCTTGACGAAGTTGCGCCCGATCTCTTCGGTCTGGGCTGCGAAGTCTTCGCGCGTGATCTCCTCGGGCAAAACATAAAGGCGGCGATCGAACAGCGAGCGGCTCATGTCGGCGGCCGAGGTTCCCTTGGCAGGCAGATGCGCGCGCCCCCCAAAGACGAGATCCGCGTATTTCTCGTTGCAGAATAAGAACCGAAGATCGGCATCGAACAGGGCGAAACCTTCTTCCAGCGACTCCGTGGCGTCGTTGACCAGCGCCCGGGCACGCGCTTCGGTCTGCTTCTTGTCGGTGATGTCCCGGGCCGTGATCAGAAATCCGCCCAGTCCGGTCTCATGCGCCGACATCTCCAGCACGCCGCCATTGGTGCGCTCGAACTCCGCACCCTTTTGATAGCGCGTCGCGAACCGGCGGATCATCTCGAGATAGGCTTCCCGCGACATGTCTTTGGCCGGAGCGTAGACCCCGCGGTCGTAGACATCGCCAATGTGCGCTTCGAACCCCGTCCCGACGGGCGGGATGAACTCGGGGCCACCCAATGCGATCTGGCCGTACATCTGGTTGCAGAATAGGAAGCGCATCTGGCCGTCGAACAGCGCGAAGCCTTCGTCCAAGGCCTCCATCGCATCGTTGACGAGGGCACGCGCGCGGGCCTCGGTCTTCTTGCTGTCGGTGATGTCCAGCCAGACGATCGTACATCCACCCTCGGCCGTGCGTCCGCGCGAGGCCAGGAAGACCCGGCCATCGGCGTGGTGCACTTCGTAGCGCCGGGGCGAGGACGTGTCGCCGATGCTGGTTTCGTGATCGTAACTTTCGATCCAGTCCTCGACGCCCACGATGTCGCCGCCATGGGTCATCGCCTCGATGATCTCCTTACGCGGACGCCCAAAGGTCATCAGGTGCGCTGCGGCGGGATTGGCGGATTTGTAAAGATCGTTGGCCAGGATCAGCTTGTCGTCCTTGTCGAACAGCGCGAAGCCTTCCCCGATGGACTCCAGCGCATCGCGTAGGCGCGTGTTGGCCCGTTCGGTCTTAGCCCGCAGCGCTTCGGCTTCCTCGCGCGCATGAACCTCCTCGGTGACGTTCTGATACGAGATCAGGTATCCGCCCAGTCGGGTCTCGAAAACCGACGCGCTCAAGATCGATCTGTCTTGCAGCGTGAAGAGGACGTTCTTTTCATAGCTCTTCAATCCGGACACCAGCGTGTCCTTATAGGCCTCTTTCGTACTTCCCGCCGGGATCTGGTAGAAGCCGCTCTCGATACGCTGGTCGTGATAGTCCGAGACGCTGTCGCCTGGCTGCGGCGGCGCGACGTCGCCACCAAAACGCATGATTTCGTACCAGCGCTGATTGGCGAAGACGAAGCGCAGATCCTCGTCCCACAGGACGAGCGCGAGATCGAGCGAGTGGATCGCA
>JBCCDA010000187.1:0-3775 GCA_039033215.1 Pseudomonadota bacterium
GCGTTACTCTCAAACGGCGATGTTCGGCAGTTTCACGGGGGGATGATGGCAGGTCACGTGCTTACCCTGAATGCGGGGTCGTCTTCGTTGAAGTTCGGTCTGTTCGAGCTTGCTGAGGCTCCGGTGGCCGTGGCGACCGGGATGGTCGAGCGCAAGGACGGCATTGCTGCGATCGAGCTGAATTCCGCACTGGGCGAAACGCTGGTTGCCGATGCGCTGTCGTCTGATGCTGCGCATTCTCAGGACGGGATGTACGAAGCGGTCCTGAAAGCGCTTCAGACGCATTATCCCGAGCGCGCTCTCGCGGCCGTCGGGCATCGCGTCGTCCACGGCGGGCTGAACCATGCTGCCCCCGTCGTCATCACTGACGAGATCAAGCGGGATCTGGAAGAACTGATCCCGTTCGCTCCGCTTCATCAGCCGCATAATCTTGCGGGGATCGACGCCGCGTCCAAGGCGTTTCCGGGCGCATTGCAGTTCGCCTGTTTCGACACGGCGTTTCACCGGAATCACCCCTGGGTGAACGACACCTTCGCGCTGCCGCGCGAGTACTACGACAAGGGTGTGCGTCGGTACGGGTTCCATGGCCTGAGCTACGAGTACATCGCGGACCGGATGGAGCAGATCGCGCCGCATCTGCACGCGGGCCGGGTCGTCGTGGCACATCTGGGCAACGGGGCATCGATGTGTGCCTTGCTGGGTGGCCGCTCGGTCGGGTCGACCATGGGTCTCAGCGCGTTGGACGGGCTGCCGATGGGAACCCGCTGCGGCCAGATCGATCCGGGCGTGTTGCTGTACCTGATGGATCAGGAGGGTATGGACGCGCGCGAGATTGCAGAGCTTCTGTACCGCAAGTCGGGTCTCCTGGGACTGTCGGGGATGTCGAGCGATATGCGCACGCTGCAGTCAGCCGGGACGCCCGAGGCGGAGCAGGCGCTTGATTACTACGTTTTCCGCATCCGGCGCGAACTGGGCGCACTGACGGCGGTGTTGGGTGGGCTTGATGCTGTCGTCTTCTGCGGCGGTATTGGAGAGAACTCGGCACCGATCCGGCTACGGGTCTGTGAAGGGCTGCATTGGCTGGGGCTCGAGATCGACCGGATGAAGAATGTCGACAATGCGACGGTGATCTCGACCGATCTCAGCCGGGTGCGGGTGCTCGTCGTCCCGACGAACGAGGAACTTGTGATTGCGCGGGCGGCGTCGGGGTTGCTCGCCGCCTGAGGTCAGCGTTCGCTGGCGCCCTGTCGGCGGCGGTTCTTGTCGTTCAGCCAGTGGGCCACGGACCGCCCTTCGCGTACGCTGAGCCGTTCGGCCCGGGCGATTCGCATGACAAAGGCCGGTTCGTTCTCGCCCTTGCGCCGGTACTGGCCATATTTGCGGATCTTCGCCTTGGTGGCAGGCGCGAGGCCCGGGCGCGGTGCGAGGCGATCCACCCGGTTGGCACGGGCCGCAACGGTGTTTGCGCGTTCCTGAGCGCGTCGTGCCTGGCGTTGGGCACGGTGAGCGTCGCGGACGGCGCGGTCGGTATCAATCTCGGCCTGACGGGCCCTGGTACGGGTCTGGGCTTCGATCGTCGAGGCGCGGGCACGGCGCGTCGCCCGTTCCGCCTGACGTCTGGCGCGCTGAGCCTGGGCTTCGGCGCGTTCGGCCCGCAAACGAGCGCGTTCCAGCTCGAGCAACCGCCGCTCCTCGCGAGCAAGACGAGCTTCGCGTCGCGTTTGCCGGGTCAAGCGATGCACGTAGGCGCTTTGGTTGCGGGACCGTTCGACCTCGACTTGCTGCAGATAGGCATCGCGGGCGCGGCGTGTCGGGAAACTCAGGCCATCGGCGCGAAAGATCCGGTCATTCGGCGCCGGATAGCGCGTCTCGGCCCGCAGCCCGGACGATGACGTAACCGCGACGGGCGTACAGGCGGCAGCGCCGAGGGCCAGCATCAAGATGGCCGGGACAACTCTGATCGAGCACACAAACATGACCTTACCTTACGTCGTTGGTGACGGAAATGGTACGCCGATCCGCGCGATCTACGTCCCGGCACCCGCGCACGATGACGTGAACACGTCGCAAGATGCCGGATTCGGGGCGATTGGAATCGACATGGCATGTCGTTGGCGTGTGAGACGGTACCGGGGTCGTCAGTGTAGCCGGAAGAGACTGCAAAACCTCAACCGGAGTGGCTGCCATGAGCGTTTTCCCAATGGATCTGTCCCATGTGACTGGCGGGATCGAGACCGCGCGGGGACTGCCGAACGCGTTCTACACCGATCCTGCGGTCTTCGAACTGGAGAAGACCCAAGTCTGGGCCCGCAACTGGGTGGCGATGGCGTTCACGACGGATGTGCAGGAGAACGGATACGCCAAGCCGCTGACATTCCTGGGTCAGCCCCTGATGCTGGTGCGTGATGCCGAGGGGACGCTGCGGGTGTTCCAGAACATCTGCCGTCACCGCGGTATGATCCTGGTTGCCGAGGAAGGTCCGATCAAGCGGGCCATCCGCTGCCCGTACCATGCCTGGAGCTACGAGATGTCGGGCGCCTTGCGCACGACCCCGCATGTCGGTGGTCCGGGCAACAACCGCCATGACTGCATCAATCGCGCCAGCCTCGGGCTGATCGAGGTGCGCAGCCATCAGTGGATGGGGATCGTCTTCGTGAACCTGGACGGCCAGGCGCCCGCGTTCGAAGACTATGCGGGCGATGTGCTCGACCGCTATGCCGAGTTCGACAAGCCGCTGTACCGTTGTGGTGACGAGGGCACCTTCGAGATGTCGGTGCGAGGCAACTGGAAGCTGGCCATCGAGAATGGCGCCGAGAGCTATCACCTGCCCTGGGTTCATCCGGGATTGAACAGCTATTCGCGGCTGGAGGATCACTATCACATCGACACCGCCGGCCCGACCTGCGGACAGGGTACGACCGTTTATGACCCGGCGCTGAAGTTTCCGAAGTTCGACGGGTTGTCCGAGAAATGGGCCAAGGGTGCCGAGTACCCGATGTTGTTCCCGAACATCATGATGGGCTTTCAGAACGACCACACCTTCGCGTTCATCGTGATCCCGGAGACGCAGGAACGCTCGACCGAGCGGGTGCAGCTGTTCTATGCCTCGGACGAGGTTTCCGGCGACGACTGGCGTGAGATGCGCGAGAAGAATGCGGTCCAGTGGCGCGGTGTCTTCGAAGAGGACATCTTTGTGGTCGAGGGCATGCAGAGGGGCCGTCACGCCAGCGGTTTCGACGGCGGCAAGTTCTCACCCGTGATGGACAACCCGACCCACGATTTCCACGCCTGGGTCGCGCGCCAGATGTCCGCATGACGGATCTGCGGGCGGCGCTGGACGCTGCCCTGCTGGATGCGCATGACCGGGGCGATCAGTGCGCGCTGGTCGGTTTGTACGCGCGTGCCGCGGATCTGGCCGAAGCTGCAGGCGAC
The DNA here is from genome assembly GCA_039033215.1 of Pseudomonadota bacterium. GTDB lineage: Bacteria > Pseudomonadota > Alphaproteobacteria > Rhodobacterales > Rhodobacteraceae > Thermohalobaculum. The sequence goes on from JBCCDA010000187.1 coordinate 3,433, forward strand.
CGTGATGCCATGTGCTTCTACCTGACCCAGGCATATGTCTTTGCGCTGGAAGTCGGGTCGGAGGACGCGGACGCCCTCCATGCCAAGTTGAAGGCCGAGGGGCGCGAGGAATAGCGCCCCTCGGCCGATTTCAGGCAATCGCGGCCTGCGTGGCGACCATCAGGATCAGCAATCCATAGGTCACAAGCGCGCTTGGCCCGTTCGGCAGCCTGGGTGTCCGAAGTGGGCCGACCAGGCGCGACAGGCGTGCTTCTTCCTCCTTCCGCATGGCGTTGTTGCTGTAGTGAATGGCGGTGTCGTACCAGGGTCCCATCTGTGCATCCTCCGTGAGAGATCCGATGCC
>JBCCDA010000188.1:0-3735 GCA_039033215.1 Pseudomonadota bacterium
ATGCTGATCCTGAACGCCGAGGCGCGCGATGACCGGTTGCGCGGCGCCGACTGCCGGGACAACGTGCTCCACATCGCGCCCAGCCGCGCCATGGTCGCCGATGGCCTGGCGCAGTACATGGTCTGGAAGAAATGGACCGAGTGGGTGCTGGTCCACGGATCGCACCCCCGGGATCTGCTGATGGCCGAGGCGTATCGCCGGGCGGCCACGAAGTTCGGCGTCGAGATCGTCGAGGAGCGGATTTTCGAGGACACGGGCGGGGCCCGGCGAACCGACTCGGGCCATGTGCTTGTGCAAAAGCAGATCCCCGTCTTCATGCAGCGCGCCGAGGACCACGACGTTGTGATCGCCGCTGACGAGAGCCAGGTATTCGGCGCCTATCTGCCCTACCGCGGCTGGGAGCCGAGGCCTGTCGCAGGTGACGCTGGGCTTGTCGCCCGTATCTGGCACCCATCGTTCGAAGGGTGGGGGGCCACCCAACTCCAGCGCCGGTTCGAGAAGAACCAGGGGCGGCGCATGACCGATGCCGACTACCTGGTGTGGCTTGCTTTCCGCACGATCGGCGAGGCGGTGACGCGTACGGCCTCGGCCGATGTCGCCACGCTGCGCGACTACATGCTCTCGGACCAATTCGAGATCGCGGCCTTCAAGGGCCAGGCGCTCAACTTCCGCCCCTGGAACAACCAGCTCCGCCACGGGATCCTTTTGGCCGACGGCGCGCTGGTCGTCACGGTCTCGCCTCAACAGGAGTTCCTGCACCAGCGCACACGGCTGGACACCCTTGGTTTCGACGAACCGGAGTCCGCCTGTGCCTTCTGATCCGCTGGTGATCGACCGCGTCTCGCACAGCTATGGCAAGGTCAAGGCGCTGTCGGATGTTTCGCTGAGCGTGGAGGCGGGCAGCTTCACCGTGCTGCTGGGCATCAACGGGGCGGGCAAGACGACGCTCCTCAACCTGATCACGCGCCTTTTTGCGACGCGAGACGGGTCGATCAACGTGTGCGGAGCGGACCTGAACCTGGCACCGTCCCAGGCGCTGGCGCGGATGGGCGTCGTGTTCCAGAGCCGGTCGCTCGACGCCAACCTGACCGTCGCGCAGAACATGATCTACCAGGGCGCCTTGCAGGGTATCCCGCGGCGCGAGACCCTCAGCCGGGCGGAGATCTTCCTGACCCAGCTCGGACTCGCCGAGCGGATGGGCGACAAGGCCGGACGTCTGTCCGGTGGGCAGCAGCGCCGGGTCGAGATTGCGCGCGCGCTCCTGCACCGCCCGCGGCTGATCCTGTGTGACGAGGCGACCGTGGGTCTCGACGTCCGCTCCCGCAGCGATATCGTCGCGGATCTGCACCGCATGGCCGCGGCCGAGGGTCTGGGGGTGCTCTGGACCACTCACCTGATCGACGAAGTGTCGCCGCAAGACCCCGTCTATGTGCTGCACAAGGGTGGCGTGCTGGCCAAGGGCTTGGCCCACGAGATCGCGGGCGAGGGTACGCTGTCGGATGCCTTTCTCACGCTCACCGGCGCCGAGGCCGCGGCGTGAGCGGCTGGCTCACCTGCGCCTGGGGCATCATCTGGCGCGAGGCCTTGCGGTTCATCCAGCAAAAGGAGCGGTTCTTCGCCGCCCTTGTCCGCCCGCTGGTCTGGCTGTTCATCTTCGCGGTCGGCTTCCGCGCGGTCCTGGGTCTCTCGATCACGGAACCGTACGCGACCTATATCCTCTACGAGACCTATGTGGTCCCCGGCCTCTGCGCGATGATCCAGCTCTTCAACGGGATGCAGTCGAGCCTGTCGATGGTCTATGATCGCGAGACGGGGGCGATGCGCACGCTACTGATCAGCCCCTATCCGCGGTGGTTCCTGCTCTGCTCGAAATTGGCGGCCTCGGTCATGGTCTCGCTGGTGCAGGTCTACGCGTTCCTGTTGATCGCCTATCTCTGGGGGGTCGAGCCGCCGCCGCTGGGGTACTTGGCGGTGCTGCCGGCGTTAATCCTTTCGGGGCTCTTGCTAGGTGCGATCGGGCTGTTTCTGTCGTCGGCCATTAAGCAGCTCGAGAACTTCGCTGGCGTAATGAATTTCGTGATCTTCCCGATGTTCTTCGCGTCATCTGCGCTCTATCCGCTGTGGCGGCTGCTCGAAGGGTCCGTGCTGCTCCACGACATTGCGCTCTTCAACCCGTTCACCCATTGCGTCGAGCTGATCCGCTTCGCGCTCTATCTCCAGGTCAATTGGATCTCGCTTGGTGTAGTGGCGGGCTGTGGTGCGGCGTTCCTGGCGGCTGGCATCATCGCCTACGATCCGTCCCGCGGACTGATTGCGCGCCGTCGAGGGGGGTGAGATCTGGCTCCCGTATGGTGCTCACTGTCCTTGTCAGGTTTCGGTAACATCCGTTTCTGCTGCTGGGAGAGCCTAGCGCTGTCGCGAGCCTCGCGTGGTCAGACACCTCCGGCATGTCCCAGCGTGTCCGAAGGCAACGATGTTTTCACATCTGCCATACCGGGTTCGAACAAGTGAGCGGACAGAGCGGCGGACGGCATACATCCCAGAATGGATGACCAAACTGCCCTGAAAAGGATCGCGGATTGAACAACAAAGAACCCGTCGCTATGATGAATACCGTGGCTGCAAGAGATGATGCTCGCTGTGGATAGATCCGCGCGTGCTCAAAAAAAGGAACTTGCATGCCAGTATGCACGGAGCCGCTGACAGTCGGAGTGCTGTTTTCCTCTACCGGAGTGACCGCCGTAGTGGAGCAGACGCAGCGCAACGCTGTGCTTCTGGCCATTGATGAAGTCAATGCGGGCGGCGGACTAGGTGGCCGCGAGTTGCGAGCCATTGGCCCTGATCCTGGTTCAGACCCAAAGCGCTATGGTCAGGCGGCGGCGGATCTGCTGAACCAGGGCGTTCGGATCATCTTTGGCTGCTACATGTCTTCAACCCGGCGCGCCGTCCTGCCGCTGATCGAGAGCCGTGAGGCGTTGCTGTTCTATCCGACGCTGTACGAGGGCTTCGAGTTTTCGCCTTCGTGCATTTACTCGGGGGCAGCTCCAAACCAGAACAGCTTGGGCTTAGCCAGGTACTTGACCGGGCACATCGACGAACGCTTCTTTTTTGTCGGCTCCAACTATGTGTTTCCGTACGAGTCGAATCGGATCATGCGAGATCTGCTGCAGAATCAGGGAGCTTCGGTGGTGGACGAGCGCTATCTGTCGCTCGAGCCCAACGCGGACGAGATCGACCACGTTATCAATCTGATCCGCAACTTTGCGCCAGTCACGATTTTCTCGACCGTAGTGGGAGACAGCGCCGCTGCGTTCTACCGTGCCTACGAGCGCGCAGGTTTCGACCGGACGGTTGCCCCCATCGCCAGCCTGACAGTGGGTGAGCCCGAGATGCGGGCCATGGGCGTCTCGGCTGCTGAAGGGCACATCACGTCGGCACCTTACTTCAGCACCGTGGACCGCCCAGAAAGTCGTGCATTCGTTGCCCGGTACCGTGCTGCGTATGGGGAAGATGCACCAATTTCGGCCTGTACCGAATCCGCCTACCTTCAGGTTCACCTGTTTGCTGAGGCTGCACGACGTGCCGGTTCAGACGACCCAACCTCGATACTGAAGGGCCTGCCGACGTTCTCCTTCGATGCTCCCCAGGGTACCGTCCGGATCGACGCGCGAACCAATCACACGCATCTTTGGCCGCGTGTAGCGCGCGTGGCCTCGAATGGGGCGTTCGAAATCA
>JBCCDA010000189.1:0-3719 GCA_039033215.1 Pseudomonadota bacterium
GATTATTGCGACAAAACCTTCGGGCGCGCCCTGGGCAACTCGCTGATCGTGGCGCTGACCTCGACCGCACTGACGCTGGTGCTGGGAACCATGGCGGCCTATGCGATCGTTCGCTTCCGCTTCATGGGACGCGGGGCTGTGAACCTGACGACCCTGATGATGCGCATGGTCCCACCCGCAGTGCTGTTGGTGCCGGTCTTCGGGATCTGGACATTCCAGTACGGGCTAGATGGCACCTATGTCGGGATCATCCTGGTCTATGTGGCGATGAACCTGCCCTTCGTAATCTGGATCCTCCAGGCCTTCATCGTGCAAGTTCCGATCCAGCTGGAAGAAGCCGCCAAAATGGACGGTGCTGGGCCCTTCCAGGTGTTCTTTCTCATCGTGCTGCCAGTGATCGCGCCTGGGCTTGCCGCGGCTTCGATCTTCACATTCAGGATTGCGTGGAATGAATTCCTTCTCGCCAACGCACTTTCGGATCGCAGCACTCGGACGGTTCCAGTCACCATCGTAAACAGTCTGACCGAGCACGATATCGACTGGGGTGTCATCATGGCCACCGGCGCGTTGCTCGCCATCCCGCCGATCATCTTCACCTTCATTGCTTCGAAACAGATCATCACCGGCATGACCGCCGGGGCCGTCAAGGGCTGAGCCCGGCGATGGAGTGGCTGCTCACGCCGATCGACCCAGAGCGCGCCCACATCGTCAGCGACCTTGTCGCATGGCACGGGCGGCTGATGGTGCTGGCCTGGGGGGCGCTGTTTCCTGTCGGTATTCTAATAGCGCGGTTCTGGAAAGTCACACCACACCAGGACTGGCCGCGCGAGCTCGACAACAAGGCTTGGTGGCACGCGCACCTCTCTCTTCAATACACTGGTGGTGCCGCAATGTTGCTGGCCCTTGCGCTGATCCTGCTCGCGGGCGGCGCCGGCACGTCCACTCACGCCAATCTCGGTTGGGTGGTTGCAGGGTTCGCCGGGCTCCAGTTTCTGGCAGGCTGGCTGCGCGGGACCAAAGGAGGACCCACCGAAGCCAACATATCGGGCGATCACTTCGACATGACCCCGCGCCGACTGGCGTTCGAGCACTTCCACAAATCCGCAGGCTATGGCCTTCTTGCCCTTGCGGTTTGGGGGATTGTCTCCGGCCTTTGGCTGGCCAATGCGCCGGTTTGGATGTGGCTTGGGCTCGGGGTTTGGTGGGCCATGCTAACCACCGCCTTCATTGCCCTCCAACGTCGCGGCATGGCCGTGGACACCTACCAAGCGATCTGGGGCGCGGATCCTTCGTTGCCTGGGAACCAGCGCAAGCCCATTGGTTGGGGTGTTCGGCGTCGCGATACGAGGAACCAGGCACCGGCGGAGTGACCGAAGCCTACGATTCCAGATGCGCCAGAATTCGCGCCACGACCTCGTCCACCGGAGCGTCAATCTGCATCATGATGGCGTTTTCATCGGGCTCCAGCGGTTCCAGAGTCTCGATCTGGCTATCCAGCAGTGCTACCGGCATGTAGTGCTCACGCCGGGCTGCCATGCGTCCGTGGATCAAGTCGCGCGCACCCGACAAATGGATGAAAAGCGGCGGCTCGGAGCAGGCCGCGCTGATCCGGTCTCGGTAAACCCGGCGCAGCGCCGAACAGGCTAGAACCACGCGTCCCTGCCGCACGGCGTCTTCGATCACCACGCCCAAGCGGTCGAGCCATGGCCAACGATCGTCATCGCTCAACGGAGTTCCAGCAGACATCTTCGCGACATTGTCCGCCGGGTGATAATCGTCTCCGTCCAGAAAGACTGCGCCGAGCCTGCCAGCCAACAACGCCCCGACCGTGGTCTTTCCACAGCCGGTCACGCCCATGACGATCAACCGCGCCGGAATTGCGTTGGTCATCCAGTCTCCCCCGTTACACCGCTATTGCAATGCCCTAGCATGTGCGCACGCACGGTGGGACTCGGAAGGCAGCGAAATGGCTGAACTCGCAGATATCGGGATCGTGGGGCTCGGCGTCATGGGCGCGAACCTGGCACTGAACCTAGCCGAGAAAGGGTTCCGCGTCGCGATCTTCGATTGCGATCCGAACAAGCGTGCGGCCCTCACCGACGGCCCGATGCACCAAGGCTTTATCAACTGTCCGGACGAACCCCGGATGCTCGCCGCCATACGTGCCCCGCGCCCAGTGATCATGCTCGTGCCCGCAGGCGGCGCGACGGATGACGCAATCAAAGCACTGGCAAAGCATTCATCTCGTGGAGATCTGTTGATCGACGCAGGCAATGCAGACTTCCACGACACCCGCCGCCGAACCGCAGAACTGGAGGGGCAAGGCCTGACGTTCCTTGGGCTTGGCATCTCTGGTGGAGCCAAAGGCGCCCGCCATGGGCCCGCCATGATGGCCGGTGGCTCACGCGAGATCTGGGACCGCGTCGCGCCGATGTTTACTGCGATCGCAGCACACCATGGAGACGAGCCCTGCGCGGCGTGGTTGGGACCGGATGGGGCCGGCCACTTCGTGAAGACCGTGCACAACGGCATCGAATATGCCGACATGCAGATGATTGCCGAGGTCTATGGCCTGATGCGGGATGGGCTTGGTGCGGCTGAATCAAGCGTCGCGGCCATGTTCCGCGAATGGTCGAAAGGGCCGCTGGCCTCGTACCTGGTTGAGATCACCGCCGAGGTTGCATCGGCGACTGACCCACTAACCGACAGACCGCTTCTGCAGATCATTGCGGACAAAGCAGGACAGAAAGGTACGGGCCGTTGGTCGGCGATCGAGGGACAACGCCTGGGAGCCGCTGCAACCACGATCGAGGCCGCAGTTGCTGCCCGAAACCTCTCTGCCGCCACCGATCTGCGTAAGGTTCTATCCGCCCCCTTGAAGACGACCGTCGATCTTGGTCCGAGCGATCTCCACGATGCTCTGCACGCTGGCAAGATCATCGCCTATGCGCAAGGGTTCGACATGCTGGCGCGCGCGTCCGCTGAGTATCGCTGGAATTTGAAACTCGCCGATATCGCGCGGGTCTGGCGCGCCGGCTGCATCATCCGGTCGAACATGTTGGACGACATTGCGGATGCGTTTACGGCGCAGCCTGACGGGTCACTCCTGACGGCACCCACCTTCCGGAAGCACCTGGCGAAGTCGATCCCGGCGTTGCGCAAAACCGTGGCAGCCTCCGTGCACGCTGGCATTCCGACACCTGCCCTCTCGAGTACCCTGAGCTACCTTGACCAGCTTACGCGCCCTGTCGGGACAGCAAACATGCTCCAGGGTTTGCGCGACTTTTTTGGACAACACGGATTTGAGCGAACTGACCGCGAGGGCACCGGTTTTCACGGTCCGTGGGTCGAGCAAAAATCTTGAGCGTGCAACTGGTTATCTTCGATTGCGACGGCGTTCTGATCGACAGTGAGCTTATCGCCTGTTCCGCTGATGCCGAGGCCTTGACCGCAATTCGATATCCCATCACCGCAGCCGAAATCGTACGACGGTTCGCAGGCATCCCGTCCGACGCAGTCTATCAAACGATCGAAGCCGAAATGGGTCGTCCGCTCCCGCAGGACTTCGATGAAAACGCGAAACAAACAGTCTATGAAAAGTATCGCACGGAACTTCACCCGATCGACGGAGCGGCAGAGGTTCTCTCCAGCATAACGCTGCCCAAATGCATCGCATCGAGCTCCGCTCCGGCCAAGCTGACGCTCGGCCTTGTGGAAAC
>JBCCDA010000190.1:0-3608 GCA_039033215.1 Pseudomonadota bacterium
ACATCGGCGAACTCGTTGCCGTTGATCGTGTCGTCGCCATCCCCGCCATAGAGGATGTCGGCGCCCGCGTTCCCGGCGATGAAGTCGTCGCCGGTCCCGCCCTCGATCTCGTCGGCCCCGAGGGTCCCGAAGAGGTCATCGTTGCCTGAGTTTCCGAACAGCTTGTCATTCCCACTCCCACCGTACAACAGGTCATCCCCGAGACCTCCGTAGAGTGCATCGGACCCATCTCCGCCGAAGAGATCACCGTCGCCGGAGAACGCGTAAAAGAGATCGTCTGCAGCCGTCCCATCAAATCTCTCACCCATCGGAGCCGCGGGATCGTCGAAGACTAAGTTGTCCATGTCGACTAGGCTGCCGGTGCTCTGGTCAATTTGGATCATGGCGCCGGTGTACAGTTCATCATCAAACGTGGCGCCGGCATTGGCGTTGTGCCACCCGATCTTGCCGTCGGCTACGAACTTCACATAGATCGTATCGCTACCCGCATCGCGATAAACCGCCGTGTAGGGCGACGCGTCCAGCATCTCCAGCGACGAGACTTCGCGGATCGAGACATCATCGTCGCGCGAGTACTCCGCGATCTCAGTGAATTGCGTAGCGATGTCGAGCCCATAGATCTCGTAGACGACACTTGCGCCATAGGGCATCTCCATAGCGTGCATCTCAAAAACGTCGTTCGCGCCATCGAATTCAAGCTTGTAGGTTTCGCCATTCATGAAGAATCCGTGCTGGGCTCGGCCTTGGCCGTCTGAGGCGGATGTCCATCCTTTCGTCGCCCCGTTCTCGCGCGTGACCCTGAACTCGGCATCGTTTGGCCCGTCATCGTGGATGACAAAATTACCTAGGCGCGCATCCGGGCTGACCAGCGCGCCCCACTCCGGAACCTCGTAGGTCTGCGGGGTGCGATAGAAGTTATCCGCGCCCTGGGACGGAATCAGATGCGCACCCGCGACACCAGTGACCGAGCCGTCGATGTCGATGACCCCGACAACCTTGTAGCTGTGGCCGATCATGCCAATTTTGCCCAGATCCATCTGATTCTGAGCGCCGATGTTCACAAATTCGACGCCATCATAGGTGTGGCCAAGCATGGGCTCGACCGAGTTCGACTGATCGATTGCGACATCGCCCCCGTTGAAATTGTGAAAGGTCACGTCAATCAGCGCGGATGGACCGTCGTAGATGTGGTGTCCGTCGACATCGTATGCATCGCTGTCTGCAAAAAGACCGGTATCACCGACGATGACCGCGTCTTCCAGGCTCTGGTCCTTGCGGAGTCGGGTGCCCCGCATTGCCTCGACGATCACGGCATCGGTAACGTGCATGCCCTGGCCGCGCTGTTCCCACACGCCGGTGTTGACCCATCCGATCGAGACATCGGTGGCGGCGATGTGATCGGCGGTGTTGAAATCCGTGGGCGTTATATCCTTCAGTTGTCCCAGTGAACCCTGAGACGAGGCCAGCGCGTTGCTTACGCCCTGGATCGTGTTGCCGCTGAAATTCTCGGGGTCGCTGTCCGTCGCACGGTCCCATTCCGCGCCGTTCCCATCAATGCCCGCGATGACATTGTTCTGGATGACCTGCCCGTTGGTCTCGATCCAGATGCCTGCTGTTTCATTGTCCATCGACCGCACGGTCGAGATCACGTTGTTGGTGATCAGGCTGGCGCTGCCGCTGTCTTCCAGGAAGATGCCTTGCTCGTTCACTTCGTAGATGACGTTGTTGGCGACGATGGCGTTATCTGTGGAATGAACCGTCACACCCTTGTGAAAGGAATGATGGATCGAGTTGTCCTCGACTATAAAGCTGCCGGTGTCGCCCAGCTCATGGGCATGCACGGGATAGCGGCCCAGGTCGTCCTCCTGCCCCATGAATGCGAGCTCGGCCCCACTCAGATGCAGGTTGGCGCCGCTCATGGCCATGATGTGGCCGCCGTAGCTGTCAGACTGATCGTTAATTGCTTTGTTGGGGTCGACGTCGACAGCCCCCTGAACGGTTACATCCCGCGACAGCAGCATCACCTTGGCGCGGAAGTCTGCTTCCTTGTTACTGGTCTGGTTGGTGTAGGTCTGCACGTCGCCGATGTGGTCAAACTGGACCGCGCGATCGAGCCTGATCGTGTCGCCATCGACTGCGAGAATCGCGAACTCTTCCGCTTCGTTCAGATCGTAGTAGGACGACGAAATGGCGATCTTGTCGCCGACTTCCCAGCCGCTAGCTGCTGTATCGATGGTGATGGTGTCGACGCCTGCATCGCCTTTAACCGACGCGTTGAGGCTTGTCCAAGATGCTTTCTCGGCGTCATCCGCGTGAATGGCGATCGACGACCCTTGGCCCATCGCCATCAGGAAGTTGTTGTTCTGGTCGCCGATCATACGCTCCAGGTCGGCGGCACGGTCTGGGGGCAAGCCCTCACCGGTCGACACGACCGAGACGTCCGAGGACGTTACGTCGAACTCTTGCCCCTCATCGGCTGTCAGCGAAATCGTGACGTCGCCAACGAAGGCCTGCTCGGCCGAGCCGATCTGAAACGTCCCGCCGTCGTGAACAAGGATGAAGTCGGTGTCGAGTTGATACTGCGCTTCGGGACCATCCTCGAAAAGTACGTCGCCTTCGATGACCATTCCGCCGATCGTGATCGGTGCACCGCTTGATCCCTCGTCGAAGACCAATGTGGTCCCTGCAGAGACATGAACGATCACGTTACTGTCGATGTCGCCATGCAGGGCGAAGTACTCGGTCCAAGTGTATGTGTCTGGCATATGGGGACAGCCTCCGACGCTGCGCTACGCTGATTGGTTCAGCGAACGTGTCCGCCCGTAACACTCCCCAAGCTTCAATCTATGGTAGATTCTGACCGCGTGTGAAGAGGTTTCTGCTGCACTGCGAACATCTTGTTCTCTAGCTTGGTCGCAGCGAGGACGTCTCTGTTTGCGGTCATCAGATGGATCGGGACTGCGTATCTCCTTTACCTCACTTGCAGACAGTGGACTGCAAAACCGGTGAAGATGTCTACGATCGCGCCGAAAGTTGAGGGCCTGAAGTTGTTTGACTTGGGAACGCTTCTACCGTTGGGAAATCCCAAGGCGATTGGATTCTACGTTGCCTTGATGCACGCCGTCCTTGATGTGTCCGCCATAGCCATGACGGCAGCATTCAAACTTGAACTTATCATCGTAGGTGTGTGGGGGTTAACGTGAGTTGCCTACGCTGCGGCGGCGGATCGCACCAGCCGGATGACTTCGACCACGCGCGAGCAGGCATGGCTGAACCGCACATCAGCGGGTGCAATGGTTCGAGCGGTAGGCACAACGGCGGCTCGATAGGAAACCTCAGCGGCCTTCGCCGCCCAGATGGCCGCAATGGGCGATCCGCTGCGCGAGGCGGAAAGGCGCCGCGCATCGCCCGTTGCTCCCACGGCGCAGAAGCGCCAAACTAACCGTCAGGCTCCAGATGCCCCCGGTTTGACCTTTCCCCGTGATTGGGGCCAATCCGCAACAGAATTCTCCGGTTGGTGCGCTGTACCCGGAGTTTGGACCGCCGAGGGCTGGAAGATCCGGGCTAGTCTACGACGGCTGGCCGGTCGCACCGCCGTGATCCGTTAG
>JBCCDA010000191.1:0-3445 GCA_039033215.1 Pseudomonadota bacterium
CGGTGCCGAACCGGTCGGAGCGTTACCGTCAGCTGCGTCATCCTTTCGAGCCGCAACGCATCTTCTCGGACGACCGGGTCGCGGACATACACGCAACCGCTCTGCGGGTGTTGTCCGAGTTGGGCATCAAGATCCTGTCAGAGGAGGCACGCAAGCTGTTCGCGCGTGCAGGTGCCTCGGTCGATGAGACCGACCTGATGGTGCGGATCGGGCCCGAGATCATCGAGGAGGCCCTGCGGACGGCGCCAAGGTCCTGGCGGATGCGGGCGGCAAACCCGGTGCGGGAGCAAGCGTTTGAGAACGGCACGCTGATGTTTGTCGCGGGCTCGGGTTGTCCAAACGCCAACGACCTGGACCGGGGTCGCCGGCCGGGCGATCTGGCGAGCTATATCGAGACCGTGAAGCTTCAACAACACTTTGATGTCATTCACGTTTTCGGCCCAACCTGCGAACCGCAGGACGTGCCAGCACACATCCGGCACTATGACCTGATCCACGCGCAATTGACGCTCGGCGACAAACCGATGTTCATCTACTCGCGCGGGACCAAGCAGGTCGAGCAAAGCATGGAGCTGATCCGGCTGGCGCACAATCTGTCGGATGACGACTTTGCCGACGGTGTCTGGGCGACGACGGTCATCAACACCAACTCACCCCGGCAGATCGATATCCCGATGGCGCAGGGGCTGATGGACTTCGCGCGGGCCAAGCAGCTCTCAGTGGTGACGCCGTTCTGCCTGGCGGGCGCGATGGCGCCGGTCACGGTCGCGGGCGCATTGGTGTTGCAACACGCCGAGGCTCTGGCGGCGATCGCATTGACTCAATTGGCAAATCCGGGCGCGCCGGTCGCCTATGGCGGGTTCGCCTCGAACGTGGACATGAAATCTGGAGCGCCCGCGTTCGGGACGCCGGAGCACATCCGGCTGTCCATCGGCTCGGGCCAGTTGGCGCGGCACATCGGGCTTCCATGGCGTTCGGCGGCGGGCGCGGCGTCGAACACCGCGGACATGCAGGCGGCGGGTGAGACCCATATGAGCCTCTGGGCCGGGATGCAGGCCAACGCAACGTTGATGCTGCATGCGGCGGGCTGGCTGGAAGGCGGGCTGACATTCGGATATGAAAAGTTTATCAATGACATAGAGGCCTGCCAGATCCTGGCCGAGCTGTGTTTGCAGGAACCTGAACTGCCCGACGATCTGGCCTGGGCAGCGCTGGAGGACGTCCAGCCCGGTGGGCACTTCTTTGCCACGCAGCACACGATGGACCGTTACCGGGATGCGTTCTACCCGCCAATGATCGCTGATCTGCAGAACTTCGGTGCCTGGACCGAGGCGGGCGAGATGACCTCGACCCAGCGCGCCCACGGCGTCTGGAAATCGATCGTCTCGGGGTTTGAACCACCCGCCGTTTGCGAGGGCGTCGAGGATCGGATCATGCCAACGATCGAGCGGATGAAAGAGGCTGGAGGTGCGCCACCGATAAGTGGGTAAGTAGATGGGCATGGCTTCGCAAGGCGCGTGATTCACTTGGTGATTTCGCAGACAAAGTCGGTGATTTCACACATGAAGAAAGTCACGCAATTTTCCGCTAACCGGATATCTGCGGTATTTTCAGCCCACGGCTCGGAACTTCCGAAGCGGCCTCTCAACTCTTCGATCGCATCGCTGAAAGTCGGATATGGACTTTGAACCTGCGGACGGAATCGGTCGAAACTTGGGCTCAACTGTTCGAAGAATTTGTAGAGTGGGTCCAGAAGACTGGCTCAATGTTAGAAGCTACGAAAGAGCCCGCGGCAAAGGGCTGAACCCCACGATCTCCCCGGCGGTCAATCTTCGGCGGTAACCGGCCTGAACCCCGTCGCCGACGTCACAATCGCCGAGCGCTCTCCATGGCTTAGGATGTCGTTGACGTCCTTGAACCCCTCGGGGGCGAGTTTCTCGACAGCGTCGATGACGCCCTCTGGTCCGCCGCGGCGGTTGGCGCGGACGATCTTGGCGGTCGCCCGGCGGCGGTTCCAGTCGTACTGATACAGCGCCTGCATCGGATGCTCGGCTTTAACCAGCCAGTCAGCGAGCGCGCGGGCGTCCAGGATCGCCTGGGAGGCTCCGTTCGAGCCGACTGGGTACATCGGGTGCGCGGCATCGCCCATCAGCGTGACGCGCCCATGGGTCCAGCGCGGCAGGGGATCGCGGTCGCACATTGGGTACTCATAGTAAGCGTCGGTCTGGCGGATCAGAGCTTCGATGTTGACGCCGGGCACCCTGAAGCGCAGACCATAGGGCAGCACGTCGTCGAGCCTGCCCTTACGGGACCACGAGTCCTTGGGCGGCGGCTGGGTGGCGCCGTCGGCAACCTTGACGTTGACGACCCAGTTGGTGAGCCGACGCCCCTCGCCCGCCTCGGCAATCGGGTAGAGCACGAACTTCGCGCCCATCCCTCCGCCGATGAACATGGTACGTCCGTCAAGGTACTGGGGAAACTCGGTGGCGCCGCGCCACATCATAACGCCGTTCCACGACGGGCGACCCTCGTCAGGGTAGAACAGGTTGCGCGCAACCGAGTGGATGCCGTCGGCGCCGACAAGGATGTCTCCGGTGGTGGTGATCGAGGAAAGCCCGTCGGTGCCCGAGGTGAAGTGGGCGGTGACCGCACCTTCGTTCTGGGTGAAGGCGGCAAGCCGCATCCCGGTGATGACGGCGTCCGGGCCGAGGCGCTCGCAGACTGCGTCGTAGAGGACTTTCTGGAAGCGCCCGCGGTGGATCGAGAATTGCGGGACCTTGTGCCCTGCATCCATGCCGCGCAGCTCGCGCCAGACCTCCTGGCCGTACTTGTTCAGGTAGATCAGTTCGCGGGTCGGGATCCCGGTCTGCTCAAGGACGGGAAGAAGGCCGAGTTCGGCGAGTTCCCCGATGGCAACGGGCAGCGTGTTGATGCCGACGCCAATCTCGCGGACTTGCCCGGCCTGCTCGAAGACCTGGGCCCGGATGCCGCGATGGTGAAGCATGAGTGCGAGGGCGAGGCCGCCGATGCCGCCGCCTGCGATAAGTACCTTCATCGCTTAATCTGCATCCGGCGGCGGCAGGAAATCGACCTCGTGCTTGGCCGAGACCGCAACGATTTCGGCCGGATCGGCATCCGCCATGGTGTGAAGCTGCCAGAACAACTCGTAGAGCCGCCGTGCCGGAGAAACCCAGAACAGGCACTTCGCGGCGTAATCCTGCTTTGAGAAGATCCCGTGCGGGATGCCGCGCGGCAGACGCACGAGGTCGCCTGGACGGGCGACTTTCTCTTCACCGTCGAGCAGCAGGTCCAGCACGCCTTCGAACATGTAGATGAACTCATCTTGCTCGGGGTGGATGTGCGGCGGGACAAAGGTGCCCGGCGGCAGCGTCGCGTGCCACGAGAAGCTGCTTTCCGTCAGGTGCTTTGGCACGTAGGTCTGGCC
>JBCCDA010000192.1:0-3360 GCA_039033215.1 Pseudomonadota bacterium
AACAACAGATCTTACAGCAAATCGTGTCCAAAGCCAGCGATACTGCCTTTGGGAAGGATCATGATTTCAAAGGCATTCGGAATTATAACGATTTTAAGCAGCGTGTCCCTATCCGGGATTATGAATCGGCTCGCCCTTATTTTGATCGAGTGGTCAAAGCAGAACAGGATGTTTTATGGCCAGGATTGCCAGCCTATTTCGCCAAAACTTCGGGAACCACCTCTGGAACCAAGTACATTCCGATTACGAAGGACAGTATTCCGAATCACTTCGGATCTGCTCGGGATATGACCTTTCAATACATTGCTCAAAGTGGTAAAGCGGACTTCTTCGATGGGAAAATGATCTTCCTGTCGGGCAGTCCTGAACTGACTAAAACAAACGGGATTCTGACGGGTCGACTTTCAGGAATTTCTAACCATATGATTCCCGGATGGGTCAAGTCTGGTGGACACGAAAACAGGCGGCACGCCTCCGACAATGCACAGATTGGCGCACGCCTTGTGCGCGATCCCGCGCCCCGGGCGCATGGCACCAGCCAGGCACTTGCCGTCACAGATCTCGCCCGTCAGCCGCCATCGGCCCAAATCCTCATAGGCGATCTGTGGCGGCGTTGCGTCTTCGACCGCCACAAGGGCATCCCCGCGCCCCTGAACTTGCAGCATGTTGAGCGTCCCACGCTCCAGCACGATCCCCCGTGCGCTGACCACTTGGCCATCAAGCGGCACCCCGCGCCCACCAAGGCCACGTTTGGCCCCCGATGACAGCATGATCGTCTGCCCCGTTGGAACCCTCTCCGTGCCTTCGGTCACGTGCAGCATCGGCTCGGGGGTCAGCTCCAACACGCCTGTGAGGGTCTGCGGGCCGTAATCAAAGCGAAATGCGCCGGGCCCCGGGTCACTCTGACTGGTGGAGATGAGCCATGCAGCGCCTGAAAAGGCCACAATGAGCAACAGACTGGCAAGCGACAGAAAGCCCTTCAACCGCGGCGGCATCGGCATGTAGCCCACGAAAAACGGGGGGGCTTTGCGCGCCATGGCTAGGCTGCTCCTTCAGGAACGGGAACAGGCTCCACGGGTGTGCCCGGGGGATGCGGCTCCGTGCGCACGAAGACCTGATCGCCCTCTATGCGCAAATCATAGGTGGGGATGGTCTCTGTGAACGGAGCGGGCGACCGCCCTGTGCGCACATAGTCCGGCCCGGCCCAGCGGCCGAAGCGCGCAATGTCCCAGGCGAAGATGTCGAGCGGCGGCTCGCCCTCGGTCATCCAGCCGGCGAGCACATGGCCGATGCCGGCCGCCTGGCTGAACCCGCTCATCACCCCGCAGGCGGCCCAGTAGTTCGCCACCCCGGGAACGGGTCCGATCAGGGGGTCAAGGTCCGGCGAGAAGGTAATCGGCCCGTTGATCACACGCTTCACGCCGCCCTCGGCAAGGCACGGCACGCTCTCGACCGCCTGGGCGAGATTGCGCTCGATCCGCTCCAGCGCGTCGGGCAGCAGCTCGTGCCCGAACTCCGCAGGCGTGCCCTCCACCGCCCAATGGGTGCAGCTGTCCTCGTAGACGCCAAGCAGCAGCCCCTGGCCCTCCTGGCGCATGTAGTACTCGGCATCCGCGTCGCCGATCAGCGGCAGCTCGCGGTCGAGCGCCGCCACCGCAGCGATCTCGTCGGTGACGAAGTAGTGGTGCTCGACCGGCATCACCGGCATGGCGACCCCGGCGAGTGCGGCCACCTCGCGCGCCCAGAGGCCGGCGGCGTTAACGATCCGCTGGGCATGCACCGTGCCGGCGGGCGTGACCACGTCCCATGAGAGATCGGGCCGCTGATTGGTCTCGATCACAGGTGTCTGCCGGCGGATCTCGACGCCCCCCGCACGCGCGCCGGCGGCAAAGGCGCCGGTGACGTCGCTGGGGCTCACATGGCCGTAGGAGGGCTCGTAGATCGCCGCCTTGATGGTCGCCGGATCGAGGATGGGCGCCCTGTCCGCCAGCTCCGCGACGCTCAGCCAGTGCACCGCCACGTCGTTGCGCTTGGCCAGCGCGATGTGGCGGTGCATCTCGTCGATCCGGGCCTCGGTGCGCGCGATGGCGATCTCGCCGACATGGTGGAACCCGCAGGATTGCCCAGTCTCCGCCTCGAGCCTCGGATAGAGCTCGAAGGCGTATTTGTGAAGCCAGGCCGCGTTGGCTCCGCCGCCGAAGGTGCCGCAGCCACCGGCGGCATGCCAAGTCGAGCCGGCGGTCAGCTCGGTGCGCTCGAGCAGCAGCACCTCGCGCACCCCCGCCTTCGCCAGATGCCAGGCGATTGCGCAGCCGACAACGCCGCCGCCGATGATGACGACGTCCGCCTCGGCCCTCATCACACCGGCTCCGCGACAGGGTTACGGAGCGCGCCGAGCGGACCGATTTCGCAAATGACCTCGTCGCCGGTCCGCATGAAGCGCGGCGGATCATGGGAGGCGGCGACGCCGGCCGGCGTGCCGGTCGCGATGATGTCGCCCGGGCGAAGTGTCATGATCCGGGAGAGGAAGGCGATGAGTTCGGCAACTCCAAAGATCATCGACGCGGTCGTGCCGTTCTGTAGCACCTCCCCGTTCAGGCGGGTGACCACCGGCAGATCCTGCAGTTCGTCGATGTCGCGCATCAGCGTGATCGCCGGGCCGCAGGGCGCGAAGCTGTCGATCGCCTTACCGCCGGTCCAGAGCTGGTTGGCGAGCTGCAGGTCCCTGGCACTCACATCGTTGAGGACCATGGCGCCCGCGATGTGGGCAAGCGCATCCTTCTCCGCGACTCGCCTGCCCGGTCGTCCGATGACAATGGCGAGCTCGCACTCGTAGTCGAGCTTCGAGGTCTCGCGGGGCGGCACGATGGCATCTCCCGGGCCGGTAAGGGAATTCGCAAACTTGGCGAAGAAGATCGGCTCCTTCGGTGCCTCCGCGCCCACCTCGTCCGCGTGATCGTGATAGTTGTGGCCGATGCAGACGATCTTCTCCGGCGCCGGGACCGGTGGACCGAGCCGGACGCGGTCAAGCGGCCGCACGGCACCTTCGCTCTCCAGCAGGTCGGCCAGCGCAGTTAACCGCTCCGCCAGATCTTCGGGCACACCTTCCGCGAGAAAGCCTATCACGTCTCGGACCGGTGCATCCCATCCGAGCGCACGGGTTAGTGGCCGTCTCGGCGGCAGGCATCGACACAACAGAGTCTGCGTCGTGCGGATAAAAATTAAACGTAGAAAAGTTGATTTTTTCACCTCGCGACACACAGAAGTACACAACTTTGGCACCTGCGATTGAGCAGCTGCAGGCAGCGCCTGCTTTACAGCTCGCAGCACTCACTATCTTCGTATCACAGAGGATGCTCG
>JBCCDA010000193.1:0-3284 GCA_039033215.1 Pseudomonadota bacterium
GCGGGTGACTACATCCGCTCGCGGTTCGACGACACCTACGCCCACCGGATCGGGGAAGCCGGATAGGGCGCTATCAGCCAACAAGAGAGCAGCAATAGCTCCGGGTGGCACCAACAGGAGAGTGAGATGACGACTTTTTCTAGACTGCGCAGGACCATCCTTGGCACGGCCTTGGCGGGACTGATGCTGACGATGACAGTTCTGCCTGACGCGCAGGCGATCGAGATCGAGGGTGATCCAAAAATCGCCTTCATTTACGCGGCAACCGCTCGGGATGGCGGTTGGAACGAAGCGCTGGACAACGCCCGCATGGCGGTCGAGCAGGATCTGGGCGTCAAGATCGCCGTTGTAGAGAGCATCAAGGAAGAGGCGACCGCGCTGAAGAACGCGATCGACCTGTTTGTCGGGCGCGGGTTCAATGTCATCGTCGCGACGGGATACGGATACTCCGAAGGCGTGCTCGAAGCCGCGAAGGCCAATCCGAAGATCGCCTTCATGAATGCCTCGGGCGCGACGAACCATGCCAATCTCGAAGGGTTTTACGTCCGAACGTATCAGGCCTGGTATCTTGCGGGCATGGCTGCGGCGGCAACGTCGAAGTCTGGCAAGATCGGCATCATCGGCGGGTTCCCGGTTGGCGTGGTGAACTGGGACGTCAATGCCTTTGCCCTGGGCGCACAGGCGGTCAATCCGGACATCGAGACCACGGTCGTCTACACCAACTCCTGGTGGGACCCGGTCAAGGAAGGCGAAGTGGCCGAGGCGATGCTGGATCAGGGCATCGATGTCATCGGCAACAACCTGTCTTCGGCCGCACCCTTCATCGCCGCCGAGAAGCGCGATGCAAAGTCCGTGGGCTTCCAACTCGACATGTCCAAGCATGCACCAAAGGGTCACCTGACGTCGGTGATGTTCAACTGGGACAAACACCTGGTTCCGACGATCAGTGCGATCGCCGACGGCTCGTGGACACCCAACGAATGGGGTGCATTCCCGGGCATGAAGGACGGCGTGGTTTCGCTGTCACCCATCTCGGACGACGTGCCTGCGGATGTGAAGGCCAAGATCGAAGCGACTGCGGCCAAGATCATGTCAGGCGACATGACACCGTTTGACGGTCCGATCCTGGCACAGGACGGTTCGGTCAAGGTGGCCGAGGGTGCCAGCATGGACGACGGTGCGCTCTGGGGCATGGATTTCCTGGTCCAGGGCGTGAAGGGCACGTTGAACTGATCCGGTGACAGATGTCGAAACGGCAAGGGCTGCGTCCGCTGACGCTGCCCTGGCGCTGGACGTGCGCGGGGTTTCCAAACGGTTCGGCGAAGCGACGGTTCTGAATAGCGTGGACTTCGACCTGCGGAAGGGCGAGGTGCATGCGCTCCTCGGCGAGAACGGCGCAGGCAAGTCAACCTTGATGAACATTCTCACCGGCATCTATGCCGCCGATGAGGGGCAAGTTGCGGTGTACGAAGCACCCGCCCGGATTCGATCTCCATCGGACGCCGTGGCCCTGGGAATCGGGATGGTGCACCAGCATTTCAAGCTGGTCATGCCCTTCACGGGACGTGAAAACATCCGCCTCGCTGCGGGGACTGCGCGTGCCGGAAGCGACTGGGCGACTGTCGATGCACGGATCGCGGACGTGTTGCGCCTGACCGGGCTGGAGGTCGACCTTGATGTCAGCGTGAGCGCGCTGTCCGTCGCGGAGCGCCAACGGATCGAGATCCTCAAGGCTCTAACTCTGGGCGCGGAGATCCTGATCCTCGACGAACCAACGGCCGTGCTGACCGATCAGGAGGCTGAGCGTCTGTTGGGCCTGATGCGTGATCTGGCAGGCGCAGGGCACGCGATCGTTTTCATCACGCACAAGCTGCGCGAGGTGATGGCGGCCGGTGACCGAGTTTCAACCTTGAGACAAGGTCGGATGGTGATGCGTGGCCGCGCGGTCACCGAGGTCACGAGCCAGGCGCTGTCGGTTGCGATGATTGGAGAACAGGAGACGACGCCCATCGCGCGCGGCGCGTCGACCCTGGGTGCTCCGCTGTTGCAGGTACAGGATCTCTCCGTCCGCAAAGAAGGCGTTGGCGTCGTCGACGGCGTCACCCTCACCGTTCATTCGGGCGAGATCGTCGGTCTCGCCGGTGTCGGAGGCAACGGGCAGCGCGAACTTGCCGAGGCGGTGTTGGGTCTGATCCCGTCGACCGGGTCGATCGTCCTGCATGGCTCGGCACTGACAGATGGAACCGTTTCGGACCGGCGCGCACAGGGGATGCGGTATGTCCCGGCGGACCGGACCGGGCACGCACTCTCGCCAAACAGCTCACTCGCCGAAAACCTCGCCGCAGCAGCCGTGCGCACCGGGCAGCTTGGGCACATGTTAATCTCCATCCATGCAATTCTGGGCTTCGCAAGAAGGCTGATCGACGCCTTTGGCATCGCTGGCGCCACAGCAGGCGGGCGACGGCCGGTGCGCCTTCTGTCCGGTGGGAACGCTCAGAAATCCGTCCTTGCCCGCGAACTGGATGACGCCGCACGCCTGATCATCGCCCACTCGCCGACGCGCGGCCTGGACGTCGCGGCGTGCCGGTTCGTCCACGACCGGCTGATCGAAGCAACAGCGCGCGGCGCGGGCGTGTTGCTGATCAGCGAGGATCTGGAGGAGATCCTTGCCCTATCCGACCATATCCACGTGATCAGCCGAGGGCGTCTGGCCACAACCGAAAACGCCAAACCCGGGCGCGAGGACATCGGCGCACTGATGCTTGGCCATGCTTGAACGGATCACGCTCGAACGCCGCGCTGATGCAAGCGCGTTGCGCAGTGCCGCGACGTATGGTGTTGCGCTTGTCGTCGCGGTCGCGCTGTCGCTTGGTGTGATAATCTGGGCCGGCGTCCCGACGGGCGCATTGTTCGAGGAACTGATCGTGCAAGTGTTCCTTACGCCTGCCGGGTTGGCGCGCACTCTGACACAGGCAACACCGATGATGTTCGCAGCGCTCGCCGCCGCGCTGTGCCTGCGCCTCAAGTTCTGGAACATCGGTATTGAAGGTCAGCTCCTGATGGGCGCGATCCTCGCGACAACGGTGGCGCTTTACGACATCGGCGGACCGATCCGGCTGCCGCTGATGCTGGCCGCCAGCGCCCTGGGGGGTACGCTCTGGATCGCGGTCCCGGCCCTGCTGCGGCTGAGGTTCGGAGTCAGCGAGGTGATCGTCACATTGCTGCTTTCGAACGTTGCTTTCCTGTTCTTGCAGCATCTTCTGTTCGGTCCGTTCGGTGATACC
>JBCCDA010000194.1:0-3283 GCA_039033215.1 Pseudomonadota bacterium
AGCAGCCGTCAGGTCGAGATCTTGTCCACAGGTTTTTTCGCTGGAACTGGAAGTCGACCCGACCTCCCATCCGAGATCGACGAAGGTCAGGACGATCGCCCAGACCGTCTCGATCAGCTCGCGCTTCTGGTCCTCGGGCGCATCGGAGGCAGCCAGATAGGGCAGCCAGTCTCGCCAGTCGAATTGAACCTTTGGGCGTGCGTTTGGTTCGCGCTCCGGTGGTGTTGGCGGGACAGGGTTTTGGTTCTGCATAGTTGCCTCCTTTCTGATGATGCGTCCGGGGTTCAGATTCCCTTCTTTATTGAACAAAAGAGGAACATATTGAACGCTAAGTGCATGGATTGCAAGGGAAAATTCAATTCAGAGTTGTTTTCCTTCAAGCGCGTTGCTGGCTGCGGGTTTGCGTCTGTGCCTGGGCATCACGACCCTGTTCCGCCTCCCGCGCAGGCTTGTAGTAGAGCCGCTCGACTTCCTTGCAATCGGCTGCGAGGTCTCTGTGGACCTTCTCGTGATAGGTCTCGGTCAGGAGGGTCTTGGCAGCGCGTTGCGTGATCTTGAACTCCGTTGCCAGCGTCGTCGCTGCCCGGTCATAGGCCTTGTAGAACGGCTGGGTTGGTGGGGCCTGGATCAGCTCGCTGATCCCCATGGCACAGGTCAGCGCACGCTCCCGTGCGGTCTCTGGCAAGTTCTCTGCGGACGCGGCCAGGGTTTCGCGGGTCTGATTCATGGTCTCACCGAAGCGGCCTTTGTAGACATCGCGCAGGATGGTCTCACCGCGCAGGGAATCGAACCGCTGATCCCGTGCATAGGCATGGGCATAGTCGGTCAGCGTGTCGCGGAACGACCCGGTTGCGTGGATCTTGGTGTTCAGGATGGCGGTGATCGCCCAGGCTTCCTGGAACTGGCTTTCGGTCAGGCCTTTGCCTGAGAAGGAATCTCTTGCAGCCTGCATCGGGCTTTCAGCTGGGTTTGTTGTTGTGTCTGACATGATTGTCTCTCCTTTCATCGGGTTGGGCCGGAGCGGGTCCGGGTGTTCGCCAGGTATGGCGATTGCTGATTGGTGAGGTTGAACCGTTCCTTGGCATGGCCCTGCAGCGCATCGCGGCTGCGGATCATCTCGCGCAGCGCTTTGTACTGGTCGAGTTCGTCCTGTTGGATTGCCGCCAGCCGGCGCGCGTGATCGGTGCGCACGCGCCGGTCGGCCTTCTGATCGAGCGTCTCTTTGTCAGATGGGGCGGACAGCACCCAGGTTGGCTTTGGAGGCTCCAGAGGGCGTCCATTCTCCTCCCGGAGCAGCACCTGGCGCGCGACATCGAGCCGCTTCGCGTAGTCCTGCTGGAAGGCCTCGCGTTCTGCTGCCAGCCGCTCCTGGGTCTCTTGCCCGATCTCACCAAACCGCGCCCAGTCTCGTGAGGTGCGCAAGGCACGCGTGAGGTTCTGCTGGACGGCCAGGCGGTGGACTTCATGGAGTGACTCAGATGTGGATAAGCTCATGGAAACACTCCGCAAATTTGCACCGCGGGATCAAACTTTGTTAAACTGGTCCCATGGTGGTGTTTGAAGACATTCAGGACATCGAGGAGTGGTTGGCGCCGCTGGGTTACGTCGCGCTTTGGGAGGCGACAGCGCCCTGGGAGGTCTTCTCCGAAGACGACCGGGACCATTGCGATGGGTTGATTGCCGCGGGCAAGGTCGCCCAGGATGCGATCCTCTTCGGGCTGAAAGCGATGGTCCGGTTGGAGTTGACCGCGCGCTTCGGCTTGAAGGACCGGATCTATGACCCAGTCGACCGGCAGTATCTCCTCACCACGCATTAGCCCGCCTCCGGCGCGCGAATGACTGTGTTTGACGCAATCTCACGACGCCGCGCCGCGTCGGCTCCGCTGGAGATTGCTTGGGGCCGCTCCGCTTTGAAGAAGCGGATCCACGGGCAGGTGCCATGCTCGGCCGGAACCGTAAGCGCGCCGAGTGCGCCGTAGTAGCTGCATTCAGTGTAGTACCGCTCCGCCAGCGGGTTGTACCGATCCCCGTTGTCGAGGAACCGGTAGCTGAGCACGACGTGCGGCGAGCCCCAGATCACGAAGATCGCCCAGAGTGCGGCGGGGACCAGAACCCAAGAAAACAAGCTGGCAAACTTCATTTCCATCTCCATCCAAAAGTGCGCTTAGGGGTGGTGAGCCGGATCTTCGGATCCGGTGGCAGGCGCCCGCCTTCGAGCAGGTTGTCGCCGACCAGGTGGCAATAGGGTGCGATCTCGTTCTGAGCGATCGTGCGCGCCAGGAAGAAGCCCACCCCTTTGATGTGAACGAGCTGGATCTGACGCGGTAGGGCCATCAGCTCCGAGGGCGAGAGCACACGTTGGCGGTTCAGGCTGAGGCTTTCTTGCGACTTCAGCCCGTCCGTGTCGCCGCTGAGGCCCGAGGCGACCGCATGTTCCTCGCCAATCGCTTTCGAGACGCGCTCGGCCTCTTCAAAAGACGAGAAGCCGAACCATTGCTTCACAATGGCGTTGTCTTCGATCGTGCGCGTTTCCTGCTCACCGAAGCGACGGATGATCTCGGAACGCGACTGCGCGATCATGTGGATCTCACCGCCGAAGGCTCGAAGGGTGGTGAGCGATTCCACCAAGGCCTTCAGCGGGGTATTTGTGAACTCATCTGCGATCACTCGCAGGGCGCCCGCGCGCTGATACAACGCTGTCGTGAAAGACAAGATGTGCAGGGCGTAGTACGGCCCGAGCCGGTTCATGGTGGCCTGTGGACCGCAGAGGAAGATCACATAGCCCTCGCGGATCAGATCCTCGTGGGTCAGCGTGGCTCCGCGCCCGGCCTCGTGCAAACGGCTGTCTTTAGAGAACAGCCGCAATGAGCGCTGGGCGGCTTCGAGATGCTGGGGCCAGTGTTCATGGCCCTGCATGTCGAGGATCGCCTGTCCCAGGTCCTGAAGAGAGCCATCGCCTTCCTCGGCTTCGATCCGGGCAAAGCTCAACAGCAGGTCCCGATCATTGATCAGTGCCGAGACAGCACCCGGTGTCGCGTCCATCGGATTGCGCTTGAGCATCATGCCCAACCCGAAGTCGGCGATGTTTTGCGGCCATTCGTAAAAGTAGCGGTTCTTGGCGTCGTCCTTTGGCTGCTCGATCAGGGTTTTGCTGATCGTCTCTTTTGCGAGCAGCACGTCCCGCGCATCGCGACGATGCGCTGCGATTGCCAGTCCGTTGGGGTTCAGATCGACGCGATACTCCGCCAACTCCGGGCAAGTCCCCATATCGTCAATCACGGCG
>JBCCDA010000195.1:0-3281 GCA_039033215.1 Pseudomonadota bacterium
CGGTGCAGGAGGCGGCCAAGCAACAACTCTTGCAGGTCTTCGGCCGGATTGGCGCCCTCGACCTCTGTCCAGATGTGGATCTGATCGGCGCCAAGAGTGGAAGTATGCAGGGCCTGAAGCCGGTCGGGCGCACGCGTCAGCAGGTCGATGCGCCCATCGGCGTCCAGGATCATGCACTGGAACATCGCAAAGCCGAACGTGTCGTAGCCCGTCAGCCAGAAGTGTGATTCCGGCGCGAACAACAGTATGGCATCCAGATCCGCGGCTTTGAGCGCGCGACACGCCTTGGCCACGCGTGCGTCGTATTCTGCTTGATCGAAGTGAAGCGGCATCAGCGCCTCCCGCTGCGGACGATGATGATACTTCCTGACACGCTAATGAGTACGGCACCAGCCCAGTCGAACACTGTGGGCTCTTCACGCCAGATCAGCCAGCCGATGAGCGCCGCCCAGAGGATCGACGTGTATCTCAGGCAGGCGACTGACGCAGCCTCGCCGTGGCGGAACGCTCCGGTCACGAGAAGCTGTGCGATCGTAAGCAGAAGCGAGGCTGTTGCAAGCAGCGTCCACTGGCGCGCGTCGAGCGATACCCAGATTGGCAGTGTGGCAAGGCCGATGACTCCGGCGGCGAGGTTGGCTGTGAAAACGATTGCCAGTGCTGTTTCCGTCGCAATGTGGCGGCGAATGAGGATGTCGCGCAGCCCCATGAGGGCCGCAACGGCGATTGCGGCAAGCATGGCGGGGTGGAAGCCGGACTGTCCCGGCTCCAGCACCAGGGCGGTGCCGATCATACCCAGGAGCACCGCACCCCAGCGGCGCCAGCCGACTTTCTCGGACAGCAGGACCGGTGCCAGGATGGCGACGAAGACAGGGCTGAGCGAGACGAGCATGATTGCATCGGCGAGTGTCAGGTACCGAAGGCTCCAGGGGAAGAGAAAGAGACCGACGACCAGCAATGCAGCGAGGAGCGCGATGTTGCGTGTGGATTGCGGTGCGAGGGCACGGACGCCGCCAAGGAACGGTGCAACGGCCAGGGCTGCGAGGGCGCCCGCAAACCCGCGAAGCGACGCAAGCTGCCCGAGCGGCAGGTCTGCCACCAATCCCTTCATGATGGCATCGTTGAGGGTGAGTAGCCCCATGCCCACCGTCATCATCACTGCCGCCCGCAGTGGTGGGGACGAGGTGCCTGCGGCGCTGCCCGTCAACCGGGGCTCAGGATCTGCGGACGCGGAAGAAGATTGCGTAGAGACAGGGCGCCACAACCAGTGTGAGAAGCGTTCCCACAATCAGCCCGCCCGCGATGACGACCGCCAGGTCGTAGAACAGCACGTCACGCGACAGGATGATCGGGGCGAGGCCCAACGCGGTTGTGCATGTGGTCATGACGATAGGTTGCAGGCGGCGCACCCCGGCCTCGATCACTGCGTCCAGATGCTCGCGCCCGGCTGCGAGTTCGATCTCGATCCGGTCCAGAAGCACGATGGCATTATTGATCACGATCCCTGCGAGCGCCAGGAAGCCCAATATCCCCATGAAGCTGAAGTTGGCGCCTGGGAAGATCAGCAAACCTGCCGCCACGCCCGTGATCGCAAACGGGATCGTCAGCATGATGACGGAGGGTTTGCGGAAACTGTCGAACTGCCAGATCAGCACCAGAAGCATCAACACGAAGGCGATAGGCACGTTTGCGAATAGTGCCTCTTGTGCCTCAGACGAACCTTCTAGTTCGCCACCTTTCTCGACCGACGTCGTGGCGGCGCGCCCGGCCTGGATTTCGGAGATCTGTGGCCAGATCAACGCATCAAGTGCCTTGGCGGTGAGTTCGGTCGACTTGACCGAGACTGTCATGACCCGGCGAAGATCGCGGCGTTTGATCCGTGAGTAGCTCGGGTCACCATCGAAGCTGGCCACCTGGAGAAGCGGCACCGGGGTGCTGCCTGCCCGGGAGATATTGAGCGTCCGGATCCGATCGAGGTTTTCGCGCTGATCACCCTGAGCACGCATGACAACGGGGATCGAGACATCGCCCAGACGATAGTCCGTCACGGCGATACCCGCGAGCTGGCTATCAAGCGCGTTGGCAATGTCCTCGGACGTTACCCCAGCGCGGCGTGCTGCGTTCTGATCGACGACGACCTTGAGCGTCACCGTCGGGCTTTCCCAGTCGGATTTGACGGATCGGGTGCCGGGTGCTGCGCGCAACGCTGCCATGATTTTCTGCGCAACGTTGTCCATCTCAACTGCGTCCTGGCCGACGATACGGTACTCGACCAGGCCGACCTCGGAGGGGCCCATGGACATCTCTTTGGGCGTGATCCGTGCTTCGGGCACATTGGCGAGCGCGAAGCGTCTCAACCGCTCACGCATGGTGATCACGTCGTCGGGTTCCCGGACATTGACGAGCATGTAGGCGACGTTCGGGAAGGCTGTGATAGGTTCGAGCGCGAGATAGAACCGTGGTCCGCCGGAGGCAACGTAGGACGCGGTCGACGCAACCTCGGGGTTGATATCGCTCTCGAGGAGCCAGTCTTCAAGTTGCGAGACGACCGCTGCGGTCGCGCGGCTGTTGGCATTCACCGGCAACTCGACAATCACCTGAAGCTGGGTACGTTCCGAGGCCGGGAAGAAGGTCTGGCCGACGAATTGGAAGAGCCAGACGCCAAAAGCCAGAAAGCCGATCGCCCCCACAATCACCAGCCAGCGAAGGCGCAAGGCGCCGCGCAAAAGGCCCCGGTAGACGTGGTAGTAGCTCTTGTCGTAGGCGGCGTCCTCGTCATCGTCGGCCGCACCCGGTTTCATGAACCAGATGCAGAACATCGGGAGCAGTGTGAGGGCCACGATCCATGAGACGATCAAGGCGATCGCGATCACGAGACTGATCGAGCGGGTGTATTCGCCGGCCCCTCCCGGCGCGAGCATCAGCGGCATGAACGCGAGGATCGTTGTAGCGGATGCGGCGAGCAGGGGCAGGCTGAGTCCGCGCCCGGTCTCGATCGCCGCCTGTATCCGGTCCTGGCCGCGCTTGATACGGTTCTGCATTTCCTCGGCCACGACGATCCCATTGTCGACGAGCAGCCCCAACGAGATGATGAGCGAAGCTAGGGACATGCGTTCGAGCTCGATCCCGGCATAGCGCATCACAAGCGTCGAAATCAGCATGACCAGCGGGACCATGGCGCCCACGATCAGCCCGGTTCGAAAGCCAAGGAACGCGACGACGACAGCAAGGACGACAAGGATCGTCTGCCAAAGGTTGTTCAGCACCGAGAAGATCGCGCCTTC
>JBCCDA010000196.1:0-3209 GCA_039033215.1 Pseudomonadota bacterium
CGCCGATAGGCGGCCAGAGTGTTGGTGGCGGCCCCTCGCTCGGCTTGCAGCGCTTCGAGGAAGGCGTCGACCCAACCCGCCGACACGGCCTACTGCCCGGTTGCCGACGGCAGAGGCAATTCAATCGTGACCTCTTCGGTCGGAGGGGCCAGATCGTCGAACATCGCATAGGCGGCAAGACCCAGGAAACCCAGGACGCCCAGGTAGAAGAGGTATTTTATTGCTCGGCCCATCGGGCAAACTCCTGCCTGCTGGCTTCTCTTTCCACCCGGCGCCCCGTGCAGTATGCAACGCGAACCGGAGGTATGGCCGTCCCGTCAGGGCGACAAGGACCGTACCGCAACGATAGGGCCGAGTGCAATCGGTGAGGAAAGAGCGCTCATGAACCAGGCGCCGCGGATGGGGGAGACGCATGGCGCGGTGCCGCAGCTGGTCCGATCCGTGGTGCTGATCGGTCTCATGGGAGCGGGCAAGACGTCGGTCGGGCTTCGGCTTGCGGCGGCGTTGGGGGTTCGGGCGATCGACTCCGACCACGAGATCGAACGGGTGTCGGCACTGACAATCCCCGAGATCTTCGAGCGCTATGGGGAGCCGGAGTTCAGGGCCCTTGAACGCCGGGTGTTGTCGCGCTTGATGAACGAGACGCCATCCGTCATCTCGGCTGGTGGCGGCGCCTTCATGAATCCCAAGACACGAGCCGTGATTCGGCGCCGTGGGATCAGCGTCTGGCTGAGGGCGGATCTCGACCTGCTGGTGTCGCGCACGGCGGGCCGGACTCACCGCCCGTTGCTGAACCAGGGCAACCCGCGCAAGATCCTGGCCGGGCTGATCGATGAGCGATACCCGGTCTATGGCGAGGCGGACATCACCGTGGACAGCGCCCCGGGCCAAACCCACGAGGACATGGCCGCCAAGATCATCGAGGCGCTGTTGGCCCATGGCCGTGCGGTGGGAGAGCGATGATGGAGCGTCTTGGGGTCGCACTGGGTGACCGGAGCTACGACATCCTGATCGGTCAGGGTCTGCTGGGCGACGCCGGTCGTCACATCGCGCCGCTTCTGCCGCGGCCGCGGACTGCAATCATCACTGACGAGACGGTCGCGCGGCTGCATCTGGACACGCTGCAGACGGGCCTTCGGTCGCAAGGGATCGACGCCGAGGCGATTGTCCTGCCACCGGGAGAGACTACCAAGAACATGAGCGCTCTGACCGGCGTGGTCGAGCGGTTGTTGGAGCTCAGGATCGAGCGCGACGATCTGATCATCGCCTTCGGTGGTGGCGTTATCGGCGATCTCGCGGGCTTCGCCGCGGCGATCCTGCGCCGCGGCATCGGCTTCGTGCAGGTTCCGACGACGCTTCTGGCTCAGGTCGACAGTTCGGTCGGCGGAAAGACAGGGGTCAACGCACCGCAGGGCAAGAACCTGATCGGGGCCTTTCACCAGCCGCGCCTCGTGCTGGCGGATATCGGTGTGCTGGGCACGCTGACGCCGCGCGATTTCCTTGCGGGATACGGCGAGGTCGCGAAGTACGGGCTGTTGGGCGATGAGGCTTTCTTCGAATGGCTCGAAGCGAACGGGCCTGCCCTGGCGGCCGGGGATGCGACGGCGCGAGCCTATGCCGTGCGCCGGTCATGCGAGATGAAGGCCGACATCGTGGCACGCGACGAAACCGAGCGTGGCGAGCGCGCGCTTCTGAACCTCGGCCACACGTTCGGGCACGCGCTGGAGGCGGCGACGGGGTATTCGGACCGTCTTCTGCATGGCGAGGGCGTGGCGATCGGCTGCGCCCTGGCCTTCGAGGTCTCGGCCCGGGTGGGTCTCTGTGCGCAGGAGACCCCCAGCCGTGTGCGCGCCCATTTCGCGACGATGGGCATGAAGAAGGACCTGTCGGATATCCCGGGCGATCTGCCCGATCCCGACGGCCTGATCGAGCTGATGTACCAGGACAAGAAGGTTCGCCAGGGAACCCTGACGTTCATCATGGCGCGCGGCATTGGCGATGCGTTCGTGACGGCGGATGTCGATCTGGCGGTCGTTCGATCGGTGCTCGAGCGCGCGCTGGCGGACGCCTGAACCGCGGTCCAGACTTCGCAATCTGCAAAGATTCTGACCTGTTCCGGGACTCGCACCCGGTGCGCCCGGCTGGATGCTTGAGCGTGTCGAGATGCGCGGATACGGGCGATTTGATGAAAGTTGCAACGATTGTTCTTGGTCTCATTGTCGGCGTGGCGTCGGCCACCAACGCCCACGCGGGCGTGCCGGCGACCGCTGTCGAACCGGCGGGCGACTCGACATCGGTCCAGGCCGTCCGTGCGGTGATCACCCGTTGTCTGCCGGGGATCAATCAAGCGGGCGATGTCGTGACCACGGGTCTTGACCGGCTCCCCGAAGACCACGAGCAGGCGGTGCTCGGCGACCGGGATGGGCGCGTCTACATCGAGGGCGAGAGCTTCCTGATGATCGACTTCGACGATGCGCCGGTCTGCCGGGTCGTCGCACTGTCCGTTGATCCTGCCGTCTTGGCGGACCTGGTTCTGCAGGTCTTTGTCGCTGCTGAGGATACCTTCCGACCCGCGTATCTCCGGATCGAAACTGACGGCAGTTTCGTCGCGGTCTTTCAGGGCACCAAGACCGTCGAAGGGATTGAAATCCGTATCACGACGACCCGAGAGAAGAACGGCAACGTCTTCGCGTCGCTCAATGTTGCCGCTACGGCTGCTGATGCGAACTCAGCGCGTTCTTCCCGGGCAAAATCTGGACCGCTGTCACCCTGAAACGAGGCTTGCATTCCGGCGCCCCTTCCGGGTTACTGGACCCAACGGGCGCGAAGAGGCCCGCGTCGACGAGTTATCGGGAGGAGACGAAGATGCAGACGCTCAGGACCCTGCTGGCCGCCGCCACGGTCAGCGCTATGACGGCCCTGCCGGCGCAAGCCGAGGACCCGATCAAGATTGGCATTGTGACCACGCTGACGACACCGGCGGCAGTGATTGGGGAAGACGTCAAGAAGGCGTTCGAGCTGGCCCACGAGCACATGGGCGGCCAGATCAACGGCACCAGCGTCGAGTTGATCTTCGAGGATGACGGATTTCGGCCCGAGATAGGCAAACAGGCGACTGACAAGCTGATCAAGCAGGACGGGGTCGATGTCGTCACAGGCTACATCTGGAGCCATGTGCTGCTGGCTTCCGTCCGCTCGGTGCTGGAGGC
>JBCCDA010000197.1:0-3167 GCA_039033215.1 Pseudomonadota bacterium
CGATCGCCCCCCTCAGGACAGGGCAACCCTGCCCCGTCGCCCGCACCGTGTAACGGCGGCAGACGTTGCCAAGGCGGCAGGCGTTTCCCGCTCCGCTGTCTCGCGCGCCTTCACACCCGGTGCCTATCTGGACGACGACAAACGCCAGCGGGTCCTCGAAACCGCGATGGATCTCGGATACCGGCCCAATGCGCTCGCCGCGAGCCTGCAGGGTGCCGCGACCGATCTCGTCGGCGTGGTGATTGGCGAGCTTGGTAATCCATACGACAGCGAATGGGTTGCCGCGCTGGTGCTGGCGCTCAACGCCTCGGGCAAATGGCCGATCTTTCTGGGCGGCCCTGCGTCGGGGCTCGAGGCGAGCGTCACATCGATTCTGCGCTACCCGCTGGACGCCCTCATCGTGCGGGGCGGCAGCCTCGGGGAAACGCTCATCGACAATTGCAGCAAGCTGAACATCCCCGTGATCTTTTCCGGTCGGGTAATTTCCCATCCGGCGATCGACTGCGTGGCCTGTCGCAATCAGGACGGCATGGCCATGGCGGTTCAGCTCCTGCTTGAAGGCGGTCGGCGCACATTCGGATACATCGGCGGCCCGTCCGCCCTCTCATCGGAGACGGAGAGGCTGCAGGGCGTGCAGGAAAAACTAGCCGAGGCGGACCTGAAGCTGGCTGCGCAGGTGACCTCGGACTACAGTTTTTCCGGCGGCCGTGGCGCAATGCAGCAGCTGTTGGCACAGGCGGATCTCGACGCGGTGGTCTGTGCCAATGACGCCATGGCGCTTGGGGCGATGTCCTTCGCACGCAGTGACGGCCATCTGTCAGTCCCCGAGGATCTGGCGGTTGTCGGCTTTGACGACATCGCAATGGCAAGCTGGCCGGAGTTTGGCCTTACCACCGTTCGGAACCCGCTGGACAAGACCGTGGCCGAGATATTGCGGCTGCTGGAGGATCGCCTGGCCACCCCGCACCGACCGGGCGAGGTTGTCATGATCGAGCCCGAATTGATCAAACGACAATCGCACTAGATCTTGCACCTTGTCATCGGCTGGCACCGACGCCAGTGTCCGACGGGATTGCCCCAATCCGAACGTCGATTGGATAAAGGAGTACGGCGTGCAATATCGACACAGCGAGGACCCCGGAGTGACCGAGCAACCGTTGGACATCTATCAGCCCCGCGCCGTCGAAAACCTGGGGGTCTGGCCGTTCGACGGGCTCAGCCTCAAGGCCTACGGCATTGTTGCCGACGGCCAAGGCATCGACGCAGAGATGCAATATCTGGCGCGCCAAATCGTTAACCAGGAGGTCCTGCCCCGCGTCGAGACCGAAGGTGCCAGCAATGGCATGGGGTTCATCTTCATACACCCCGGCGCCCTGGGCCTCACGATCTCATCGCATTGGTGGTGCCAGGGCTCCGTCCTGTGCCAGCACAATTACCGGAAACCTTACGCGGCCTCCCAACCGCTGAACACGCGTGACCGGACGGTCGTCGCCTGTGTCTGGGAATTGGCGCTGATCCACGCAGAACAGGAAATCTGGAGACACACGATGATGCGGCCCGACCCCGATCCGAAAGGGTATCTCAAGACGCGGGCGCCCATGAACGTCGTCTGATCCCGCATGAGGTTGTATCGCGGCACCCCGATGGGAGCGCCTGACCCTCCGGGACAACAGCTTGGCCCGTCACTCCGAAGGCCGCGACGCGCCCGGCGGGTCGATCATCGGATGTCCACAACTTGGCGGGCCCGAGACGGGAAAATGCGTCCGGCTCTGGCTGGACAGCACAGCGACATGTGCGAAACTCATCTCTGCTCCCTGCCCGATCCGCTCGACCGCCTGATCATTGCTGCCGCAGTCTTCCATCAAGCCGGTCAGGCGCTGCCAAACCCCCTTTTCGATGCGTTGGCCGATGAAACGCTGCGACACCTGCGGCAGCCGGGCCATGATATTGGCGCGGAAGCTGGCCCTGCCGAAAGACGCACCATGGGCGACGTAAAGACCACCCAAGAGCGCGTCCTCGCTGTCGAACACCAACGCAGGTGCCGTCCCGACGTGAGGCCCGAGATCTTCGTCGAGAGCGGCGCAAAGGCTCTGCAGCGACAGATCCGGCCAGCGGTCGGCCCGCCGCCGTTCCCCTTCAATGGCATGATAGAACTTCTGCAACACCGCCAGCGCCGTCCGGTAGCACTGCGGCGTGAGATCCGGCGCAGTCAACCGGCCCAGGACTGCATCATGATGCAGCGCGTCATGTATCTCCCGCGTCAGCAGGGCGATGCGCGCGCGGACGTTCTGATGGCCTCCCGTCCTTGCGCTCATGAGGTGATCTCCGCCAGAGCGCAGCGTAATTCGTCCTCGCGGATCGGTTTCCTGAGCACAGGCGAATTCGCAAAGGCCGGATCCAGCCGCAACGTGTCGCCGTAGCCGGTCACGAAGATAAACGGCACCCCGCGCGCAACCAACGCTTCGGCCACGGGCTCGGAGGTCTGACCCGCCGCGAGATTGATATCGAGGATGGCGATCCCCGGGTTCAACCGCTCCAGCTTGCCCAGGGCGTCCTGCACGTTCAGCGCCGTCTCGACCACCTCGAAACCAACGCTCTTGAGGACCCGCGCCGTATCGAGCGAGACCACGTAGTTATCCTCAAGCAGCAGACAATTGTGGGCGGTGATCTCCAGCGGTGCCGGGCTTGCGGCCTGAACAAAAGGCGATGTGGTGATCGGATCCAGCGCCTTCAGCGGCAGTTTCTCCACCAGGACCGAAGGCGGAAGGGTCAAAACCGCCCGCAACCCGCCGGGACGATACTCGAGGCTGACCTCGCCATCGAGTTCAAACGGCACCGACGTTTCGATCAGCATCGTGCCGAAACCCTTCGTCTCGGGCGGCACAACAACCGGCCCGCCCGCTTCCACCCACTCGATCCGGAGGCCGCTCTCCCGGTTCTGCAGCCGCACCGAAAGATCTCCACCGGGGGAAGACAATGCACCGTATTTAACCGCATTTGTCATCAGTTCATGCACAACGAGAGCAAACATCGGGGCGAGATCCGAGCGCACCCCGATGTCATCGCCGGACACGATCACGCGGCGGTCTTCCTGATTGTACGGCGCGGCCTCGAGCTCGAAGATCTGCATCGCAGTCGCGCTGATGTCGACGTTGCCCGCCCCCAGA
>JBCCDA010000198.1:0-3127 GCA_039033215.1 Pseudomonadota bacterium
GCTTGCACTCGGCTCGGCGCTCGCCTTCGCCATCTTCACCATCGTTCTGCGCTACTGGAAGGGCGCAGACATGATGCCCGCCGTGATGTGGGGCGGCGTCTTCACAGCACTAATCGCCGGGGTTGCCTGCCTGGTGACCGGACAGGGCTTTGCCGTTACCGGCCACGACCTGATGCTGGCAGGCATTCTCGGCGTCATTCAGGTCGGCCTCGGCCTCGTCCTCTGCACCATCGGCGCACGCACCGTCCCCGCCGCCGAAGTAGCACTCTTGACGCTGTCCGAGGTCGTGCTTGGGCCGCTCTGGGTCGCGCTGATCCTGTCCGAGATCCCGTCGACCCCGACGCTCATCGGCGGCGCGATGCTGTTCGCCGCCCTGGCGCTCAACGCGCTTTCGGGTATGCGCCGCCGCCCGCCCGCCATGGGACGCGGCTGATTTAACGGGATATGCTGGACGAACCCGCTGGTTCTGATTACTTTTTGCGCGATTTGTGTATACAGGAGAACGCTATGCGTGGATTGGTCATCTGCCTCTTCTCAGTCATTTGTTTGACCGCTTGCGACGCGCCGCCTGCGCAGCTACCGGCTGCCCAAGCCGCGGCGCCGCCGAGCACCGAAACAAGCAGTTCTCGCAGCGATCACGATGTCTGCGATGAAAGCACGTCAGCGGAACGTCACGATGGTCAGAAATCAATCGACGCTTGCACCCGCTTGATCGATTCCGGGAACTACGAAGCCTCTACCCTTGCAAAGCTGTATCGTAACCGAGCGGTCGAGTATCGGGAGCTTCGTTTGTACAGTCGGGCTCTGGAAGATGCCGAGAAAGCCATTGATGTCCGTCCGGACTACGCTCGAGCGTGGCGTACGAAAGCGTCCGTGCTGCGTAAAATGGACCGCCCGGAGGAAGCACTGGTTACCGTTGATCGGGCAATTCAGCTGGATCCGGACAATGGCAATAACTACGGTTTGAAAAGTAAGATTTTCGTTGACCTTGAACGCTTCGAGGAGGCACGCGAGGCCATCGATCTCGCGATCGCTTTAAATCCTGGCGATGTCTGGACCATGCGCCAGCGCGGTTGGATTACCTATGAGCAGGACAACTACGAAACCGCGCTTAGACAGTTCCGCGAAGCGCTCGCGCTCAAGCCCGACTCAGCGTGGACACACTACGCGATTGGGTACGTCCTTGTTGATCTGGATAGGCCGGAGGAAGCACTGAACGCATTCGATCGCAGCATCGAACTGGACAATGGCGAAAGCTCTTTCTTCAATCTACGCGGTTACACTTACCTCATTGAAGGCGAACCGACCTACAATCTCACCGCGGCGACGGCCGATCTCGAACGGGCTGTGCGGATCAACCCGCGCAACACGTTTGCCCATCACCATCTTGCCGCAGCGTATGCTCTCGCTGGAGATGGCCAGCGTGCGGTCTCGACGCTGAGGCATGGCGTCAAGTTGCAACCCCTGAAAGCCAAGATCAGGAGAGTAATCAGGATTCTCTTCCAGAAGGGATTAAGATCCGACGCAGAAGCGGCATCAGAGCTCTTGGAGCGTTCGGACGCTTAGATCGAAAGGAGTGGGCGCGCCGCCCACCCCTGTCTTAGAGCAAGATCAGACCGGTTGAGCCTCGGCCATGTCCGTGGCCGAGATGCCTGCAACCTGGACCGGTTTCTTCATCGCGTCACGGCGGAACGGCTCGCCCAGTTCCTGGTTCAGCATCGCCTCGATCAGTGTGGTCTTGCCGTTCTTCATCTGGTCTTCGATGGCCTGATCCAGTGCTGCCGTCAGTTCGTCCATCGTCCGTGCCGCCACGCCCTGCAGCCCGCAAGCCTTTGCGATCCCGGCATAGCTCACCTGCTCGTCCAGCTCTGTCCCGACGAAGTTGTCATCGAACCACAGCGTCGAGTTGCGCTTCTCGGCACCCCACTGGTAGTTGCGGAAGACAACCATGGTGATCGGTGGCCAGTTGCCGCGCCCGATTGCCGTCAACTCATTGACGGCAATACCAAAAGCGCCGTCGCCCGCGAAGCCGACCACCGGCACGTCCGGCTGTCCGATCTTCGCACCGACAATCGCGGGCAGGCCGTATCCACACGGCCCGAACAGGCCCGGCGCCAGGTATTTCCGGCCGACTTCGAACGATGGGTACGCGTTGCCGATGGCGCAGTTGTTCCCGATATCGGACGAGATGATCGCGTCCTTCGGAAGCGCCTGCTGAATCGCCCGCCACGCCATCCGTGGCGACATCCAGTCCGGCTTCGCTGCCCGTGCCCGCTCGTTCCACGTCGTGCCCGGATCGTCATCCTCGTGATCCATCGACGACAGTTGCTGCGCCCAGGCCGATTTCGTCTGCGCGATCATGGCCTTGCGCTCGGCGCGACCTTCGTCGCCCGCCGTGCCCGACAGCCGTGCCAGCAGTCCCTCGGCCACTTTCTTGGCATCGCCGACGATCCCGACCGACACCGTCTTGGTCAGCCCGATCCGGTCCGGATTGATGTCGACCTGGATGATCTTGGCATCGGCTGGCCAGTACTCCATCCCATAGCCCGGCAGCGTCGAGAACGGGTTCAGCCGCGTACCCAGGCACAGCACGACATCGGCGTTCTTGATCAACTCCATCCCGGCTTTCGAGCCATTGTAGCCCAGCGGCCCGGCGAACAGCGGGTGCGAGCCCGGGAACGCATCGTTGTGCTGGTAACCGACGCAGACCGGCGCATCCAGCCGCTCGGCCAGTGCGGCAGTCGCCGCGATCCCGTCGGCCAGCACGACGCCCGCGCCATTCAGGATCACCGGGAACTTGGCCTCGGACAGCAGTGCCGCCGCGTCGCCCAGTGCAGTGTCACCGCCCTGAGGACGCTCGAACTCGACGATCGCGGGCAGGGCGATGTCGACGACCTGCGTCCAGTAATCGCGCGGGATGTTGATTTGCGCAGGCGCCGAGGCGCGCTTGGCTTGCAGGATGACCCGGTTCAACACCTCGCAGATCCGCGTCGGATCGCGGACTTCCTCCTGATAGGCGACCATGTCCTCGAACAGCTTCATCTGCTCGACTTCCTGGAAACCGCCCTGGCCGATCGTCTTGTTCGCTGCCTGCGGTGTCACCAGCAGCAGCGGCGTGTGGTTCCAA
>JBCCDA010000199.1:0-3115 GCA_039033215.1 Pseudomonadota bacterium
GGGGCATCGGGAGGTTGAAGATGCAATCCATGTCGGTCTTGCGCAATTTTGGAAGCAAAATGAATGGTACGATTTTGGCAGCGATGAATTCATGGAATATTTTGCTGATGAATTCAGGGCTTTCTCAGACGATGACATTAACTCCAATTCCGTCAATTTCATCTACATGATGAACGGCACTGGTATGGCCGAGTTCACGCTCGAGCGAAGTGGAAGAAGCGGAAAAGTAACCCGCAAATCTGAGTTTCTTCGAGAATGTAGTGTGCATCACGAAAACGAAACGTATTCATAAACCCGCCTGCGCCCGCTGAGGAAAACTTGAAATCTGAAAGAGCCACAAAGCGTAAGAAACTCATTTTAGAATTGCTGCGGAATAGCGATCCTGTTGGATTTTCCATGCTGAATGAATTGAGGGCCAAAGCTCGTAGGAGCGCGCCATCACCCAGTTTCGCGCATAGCTCGAGCTCCACCCCGGCGGCATCGGTGTGGCCTGCTGCCGGTTTCGTGGACACCGAGATAGGGTGTTTCATGAGACTGGAGGTTCGCGATGATGCGACGGAAGTTCAGCGAAGAGTTTAAGCGCGAGGCGGTGCATCTGGTCACGGTGCGCGGGGTCAGTGCGGCCCAAGCGGCGCGTGATCTGGATGTGCATGCGACGGTTCTGCAGCGATGGGTGAACGCGGCCCAGAGCAAGGGCATGCAGGCCTTTCCTGGCCATAGGAGGCTGTCGTCTGACGACGAGGAGCTGCGGCGGCTTCGGCGCGAGGTCGCAGAGTTGCGGGCGGAGCGCGACATCTTGAAAAAGCCACAGCCTACTTCGCCAGGGACCAGATCTGATGTTCGGGTTTGTGGCGAAGCACCGAGGGATATGGCCGGTGAGTTGGATGTGCGATGCGCTCGGTGTGTCGCGGAGTGGGTTCCATGCCTGGTTGACCAGACCGCGAAGCCATCGCTCTTTGAGTGATGAACATGTCGGCGCGCTGGTTCGGGCGAGCTTCCTGCGGTCGGACCGGACCTACGGCGCGCGGCGGGTCTGGCACGATGTGCTGGCCGAGGGCGTCGATTGCGGCCTGCACGTGATCGAACGTCTGATGCGGTTGCAAGGCCTGCGCGCCAGGCCAAGACGACGGCGCCTCCCGAAGGATGCAGGCGACAGGGCCATCATCGCGCCGAACGTTCTCGACCGCGCCTTTGATGCCGACGGGCCGAATGAGAAGTGGGTCGCAGACTTCACGTATGTCTGGACGGCCGAGGGTTGGCTCTACGTTGCGGTCGTCCTGGACCTGTTCTCACGCCGCGCCGTGGGGTGGTCCATGAAGGACGCCATGACCTCGCAGCTGGTGACCGATGCGCTGATGATGGCGATCTGGCGCCGAGGTCGCCCGAAGGAACTGCTTCACCACTCCGACCAGGGCAGCCAAGGCGGTCTCAACCGGTCGTCGCAACGCTTTCATTGTGCGCCTTGGTCAGTAGCGCGTCCAGGGCTTCGGCGGGTGTTCTCCATCCCAGCGTTTTGCGCGGTCTGCCATTGAGGGCGGCGGCGACGGCGTCGAGCTCGCCCGGCCCGTGGGCGGCGAGGTCTGTGCCCTTGGGGAAGTACTGGCGCAGCAGACCGTTGGTGTTCTCGTTCGTGCCGCGCTGCCAGGGGCTGTGGGGATCGCAGAAGTAAACTGGCAGATCGTGATCGACGCGCAGCTCCGCATGGCGGGCCATTTCAGCACCCTGGTCCCAGGTCAACGAGCGGCGCAGCTGCGCGGGCAGCGTCGTGATCGTGGCGGCGATGGCATCGCGCACCGCCTCGGCACCATGGCCCATCACGGCACCGCGCACCCCGGTGGCGGTCCGCGCGCGCTCGGCGAGCTTCTCCTCGTCGGGTGGGAGATGCAGCAGGATCGTGAAGCGCGTGGTCCTCTCTACCAGCGTGCCGATGGCCGAGCGGCGCAGGCCCAGAATTAGATCGCCTTCCCAGTGGCCGGGCACGGCCCGATCCTCTACTTCGGCAGGGCGCGCAGAGATCATGACCTCCGGCGAGACGAAGGACTTGCCACGCCCCCGGACGCGCGCCCGAGGGACGCGCAGAACCCGTCCCGTCCGCAGGCAGGCCGTCAACTCGCGCTTCAGCGCCCCGCGGCCCTGGACGAAGAGTGACTGGTAGATGGCTTCATGGCTGATGCGCATCGTCTCGTCCTCGGGGAAGTCGACCTTCAGCCTCGCCGAGATCTGCTCCGGGCTCCAGGCCCGTGCCCATCGACGCATCTGTCGCGGGCCGTGGCGACGCTTCTTCCAGGTCGTGCTCGGGGTCGCGATCGGCCTGCCGTCAGGATGCGTAACGTGGCCGGAAAGGCAATCCTCGACGTATCGGCGCAGGATGTCGTTCGTTGCCAGCTTCGCCGCCTTCGGGCGGCGCGACGCGCGTTCGGCATGCCACTGCGCCGTGGTGGCCCGATACTCCAAGCCGCCACTGCGCGTGGCCGCATTGCGCCGCAGCTCACGAGAGACCGTAGAGGCCGCGCGTCCGATCCGACGGGCGATTTCGCGTACGCCGCGGCCCTTCGCCTTTAGCAGAGCAATCTCCTCGCGCTCGGCAAACGACAGATAACGCCCAGACGGCGATGGCGCTCCGGGCGTCAGATGTGTTGGTGGCATACCGCCGGCCTCCCGGAACCACCGCGATCCCACGGGCAGGGATATCCCGGCATCGACCGCCGCGTCCTCGCTCGAGCGGCCCGACGCGATCGCCAGCCAGAACTGTCGACGGTCCTCCCGCTTCGCCACGCCCGGCCGTCCAGGCGACCGGAGAGGCGCCCTCAGCGCTTTGCTCGAACCACGCTTCCGATTCGTCATCGCAACCTCCATCATCGAAGCGTTGCGACGACCGGTTGAGACCGCCTTGCGAACCGCGGTCCGAATGCGCGACGAGGCCGGCACCCTTCACGGGCCTGCGCTCGTGGATGGCTTGCTCCAGGGCGTCCAAGACGAAGCCCGCGGTCGCCAAGATACGGCTGCCCTGCGTAACGGACCGCGACCTCGAATTTATTGTTGCGCGGTGGTAGTCTTGGGAGTTCTCGAAGATGCCTGTCTTTCCATTTACCTTTGTCGTTTTGAGAGCCTCAAC
>JBCCDA010000200.1:0-3112 GCA_039033215.1 Pseudomonadota bacterium
AACATCAAGCAGGATCTCGACGACGCCGTGACCAACATCAGCCACGCGTCGGAGGACCAGGACTTCACCCCCTGGACCCGGCTGGGGATCGCCACCTCGGTCTGGCACAGCCTGGATGTGCGGCTGCAGACGAAACTGCTGGATGTGCTGGACGCTCGGCGCTTCTCCACTCTGCTGCTGGCCACGGCCATGGTGGTTGTCCTGGTGAACGTCGGCTCCATCGCGGCCGCGGGGTTCAACCTGTTCCCGACCCCCATCGGCGGCACACCGGTTTTCGAGTCCGACAAGCTGGTCCGGGTGCTCATCTTCTTCAATCTGACCGCGCTGGTGATCCTCTCCCTGTTCGGCGTCGTCGGGCTTTTTTATTCCTACGCGAATGGCTTGCGGCTCGGACGTCTGCGCAGCCTCAAGGACGCGCCCATCGACGATCCGGTGGTCCGCCGCACGCTCAGCCTGACGGTCTGCAACCTCGCCGGTCAGCGCTACCTGCTGCCCCCGGCCCTCGCCGCCCTGGTTCTCACCTTCTTAAGCACAGTCGCCTCGACGATCCTAATCGAGAACAGCGAGGCGCTGTGGCGTGAACTCTTCATGTCCGCCCGGGCCGTGTTAGACACAGCGCCCGTCCCGTCGCCCGGGAACTAGCTCGGGTCGCGCCAGCGGTTCACGATGGGATAGCGCCGGTCGAGCCAGAACGCGCCTTTG
This sequence comes from Pseudomonadota bacterium, assembly GCA_039033215.1. Taxonomy (GTDB): domain Bacteria; phylum Pseudomonadota; class Alphaproteobacteria; order Rhodobacterales; family Rhodobacteraceae; genus Thermohalobaculum. Next base: position 703 of record JBCCDA010000200.1, read on the forward strand.
GTCAGCCGCGCGCCGGGTGCGGACTGAAAACGCTTGTACTCCGAGATGTAGATCAGGTGCTCGACCTTCTTCGCGACGTCCCGGTCAAAGCCGGCGGCGACGCAATCGGCAATCGACCCGGCCCGGTCGACAAGGATTTCAAGCATCGCATCCAGCTGCGGGTAATCGGGCAGGCTGTCACTGTCCTTTTGATCCGCGCGCAGCTCGGCTGAAGGCGGCTTGTCGATGACCCGCGCCGGGATCACCTCGCCGTCAGGGCCCTTCATCCAGTCGCGATGATTTGCGCTGCGCCAGCGGCAGGTCTCGAACACCCGCGTCTTGTAAAGGTCCTTGATCGGGTTGTAGCCGCCCGCCATGTCGCCGTAGATCGTGGCATAGCCCACCGCGACTTCGGACTTGTTGCCGGTGGTCAAAAGCATCTCGCCGAACTTGTTGGAAAGCGCCATCAGCAGCAGCCCGCGCAGGCGCGACTGGATGTTCTCCTCGGTCAGATCGGCCTCCATCCCTTCGAAGAGCGGCGCCAGCGTCTCGGTGATCGCCGCACGCCCCTTCGAGATCGGCACCGTGTCATAGCGGCACCCCAGCGCGGTGGCCACGGCCCGGGCATCTTCCAGCGAGGCCTCGGAGGTATATTCCGACGGCAGCATCACGCAGCGGACGTTCTCCGCCCCCAGCGCATCCACGGCAATCGTGGCGACAAGCGCACTATCGACCCCGCCGGAGAGCCCCAGAAGCACCTTGCCGAAACCGGTCTTGGCACAGTAGTCCCGCAGGGATTTCACCATCACCCGGTAATCCTGCTCCCAGGGGTCGGGATGGTTCGCCTTCTCCCCCTCCACCACGCGCCAGCCCTCGGACCGCCGTTCCAGATCGACATGGGCGATGGTCTCTTCGAAACAGGGCAGCTGCACCGCCAGCCCACCATGCGGGTTCAGCGCAAAGCTCGCGCCGTCAAAGACCTGATCATCCTGGCCCCCGACCATGTTGAGATAAATGAGCGGCAGCTCCGTCTCCACCACCCGCGCCACCATGTGGTTGAGCCGGGTTTCGAACTTGCCGCGGTAGTAGGGCGAGCCGTTGGGCACCAGCAGGAATTCCGCGCCCGTTTCGGCCAGCGTCTCGGCCACATCCTCGTGCCAGGCATCCTCGCAGATCGGCGAGCCGACGCGCGAATTGCCGACCGAATAGGGCCCGCCCAGAGGCCCCGCATCGAAAATACGCACCTCGTCAAAGACGGTCTCGTTCGGCAGGTGATGCTTGAGCACCTGGCTCGCGATCCGCCCGCCCTTGAGGATCAGGTAGGCGTTGTAGAGCTTGGTGCCCTCGACCCACGGGCTGCCGATCGCCAGGGCGGGGCCGTCGGCACAGGCCGACGCCAGCTCCGCGACAACCTCCGCCACATCGAGCTGAAACGCCCGCCGCATGACGAGATCCTGCGCGTTATAGCCGGTGATGAACATCTCCGGCAGGGCCACCAGATCGGCGCCTGCGTCCCGGCCCGCCGCCCACGCCTTGCGCGCCAAGGTTGCATTGCCGCGCAGGTCGCCAACCGTTGGGTTGAGCTGCCCCAGAGTGATCCGAAATACATCCGACATATGCCCGCGCCTTTTCGCCTGATTTACAGTCATGTAGCAGATTGCGCCGGGGTGAAAAGCCTATCGCCGCGCAATCGGCCAAAAGAACATTGCCCCCAAAGCGGCCTTTGCATAAGTTCCAGCAAGGGGCCGTCCGGGGGTTCGGCCCTGCGTCTTGCCTGTACGACAATCCCAAGGGGTCTCATGTCTCTTCGCCGTCTTGTCTTTTGCCTCGCTCTTCTACCCGCTCCCCTGCTGGCCCAGGATGGGCAGGTGCTCACCAAACAATACGATGACGGCGGCGTCTACGAGGGCACCTTCCGCGGCGGTGTGCAGCATGGCACCGGCACCTACAAGCTGCCCAACGGATATGAATACACCGGCCAGTGGGTCGATGGCGAGATCAAGGGCGAAGGCATTGCGCGCGTCCCCAACGGTTCGGTCTACGAAGGGCTTTTTGCCAAGGGCAAGCCCGACGGCTTCGGCAAGATCACCTTCGCCGACGGCGGCACCTACGAGGGCGAATGGCAGGCCGGCGCCATCATGGGCAGCGGCATTGCGCTCTATGCCAACGGGGTGCGTTACGAGGGCCAGTTCCGCAACGCCAAGCACCACGGCAAGGGCACGATGCAGAGCCCCGGCGGCTACGAGTACAAGGGCGACTGGCTGGATGGCGTCAAGGAGGGCATCGGGACCATCACCTACCCGGACGGCGCCGTCTACGAAGGTGAAATCCGCGCCGGCAAACGCGCCGGTCAGGGCACGCTCACCATGCCCGACGGGCTGGTCTATGTCGGCCTCTGGCGCGACGGCCAGATCGACGGCACCGGCAAGCT
>JBCCDA010000201.1:0-3077 GCA_039033215.1 Pseudomonadota bacterium
AGTGACCATGCTGCGGCAGAGCGTGGGGGTCATCGATATCTCGCGACTTTGGTGGCCGGTGGGGGTGGTGGTGGGCCCGGACGAGGGAGCCGCTGCGCGTCAGCGTGGCGGTAAGGCTCGGAACTCCGTCACCTCAGCCAGATCGCCTGCTCAGCGTCGGCAGGACCAGCACGACGAACAGAGCGGCAGAGATCAGCCCCAGAGCCAACACCTCGGGCAGGCCGACGGTCTCGCCCAACAGGAGCGCGCTGGAGAACACGCCGACGATCGGAACCGCCAGAGTCCCAATCGCAGCAATTGCTGCGGGAAAGATCTGGACCACGTAGAAGTAAGCCCATTGGCAATAGATCATCGGGAGCGCGATCAAGTAGGCGAGTCCCACCCACACCTCAACGGAGACAGCGGCCATATCCGGGACGGGTTCCAGGATCAGCGCGCCAACGGTGATGGGCACCGCCCCGACCAGAAGTTGCCATCCGACCAGAGAAGTAATCGGCGACACCCACACGAACTTCTTGAACAGCACCGTTCCAAGCGCCCAGCACAATGAAGCGCCCAACATGAATGCAGCACCCAACGGCGCGGTGCCAAGAGTGATCATGTCGGGGCCTATCAGGGCTGCGAGGCCGGCAACGCCGAGACAGAGGCCAAGCGTCTTGTAGATCGTAATTCGCTCTCCCAGTAGCCAGCTTGCAAGAAGCGCGGCCCAGACGGGCATCGTGAAGGCGATGATCGAGGCGCGGCCCGCCGGCATGAGGGAGACGCCATATCCTGTCATTATGTGCCACCCGATGACGCTGAAAAGGGCACACAGCAGAAGCGCGCCGATCTCTGCCCGAGCAGGCCATACGCGAAGTCCCATTGACGCAGAGACCAGCAACAGTCCGATGCCACCGAACGACACGCTGATGACGCGAAACCACCAGATCGGCAACTCCATCAGCGTAATCTTCATCACGGGCCAGTTCAGTCCCCAGAAGAGCCCTAGCGACGACAGCAACACAAAGCCGATCGCTGGCAAGTGCGCCGGCGCGGTGGTCTCGTTGTTTCCTGCCATCAAGCGCCCCCTGCCAACACCGTCATAGTCATGTCCAGTGCAAATGCGAAACACTGATGGCATGAAATCTCCCGGCGTGACGGGTCGTCCGCGGAGACCATGCTATATCCGGCCCATGAAAGCCTTCGAACGTCTCATCGACCCCTATCAACCGGCAGACGGCCCGCCACCTCGGACGGTGCTCGGATTTGGCCGCTGGGCGCTGTCCGGTGCCGGTCCGGCGATCCTTCTGCTGGTCGCACTATCCGTTGCAGCGGGCGCGGCGGAGGCTGCATCGGCCTGGTTGGTCGGGTGGTTGGTCGATCTTGCCGCATCCGCAAAAAGCCCAGAGAGGTTCTTCGAGGACAACCTTTGGGAACTGTCGGCGATTGCGGGGTTCTTCGTGATCCTGAGGCCGGTTGTCATGAGCCTGAACGGTGGGATCATGAGCCGCACGATGATGCCCAGTCTCTGGACAATGACGGTGCTCCGGCTGCATCAGCATGTGCTCGGCCACGCGCTGAAGTTCTTCGAGGACGATTTCGCGGGCCGCATCGCTCAGAAGGAAACTCAGTCCTCGATCGCGCTGGGTGACGTGATCATGGAGACGATCCATGCCGTCCTCTTCGGGGTGGCGACGGTGATCGGCGCCCTTGTTCTCCTGTGGAGCACAGATGCTGCCCTCGCGTGGATCCTCTTGCTGTGGTTCGGCGCGTATCTGGGTCTGGTTGCGTACTTTCTGCCTCGAATACGCAAGCTGTCTCGCACGCGCGCCGACGCGAGGTCCCGGGTTTCGGGACAGCTTGTCGATAGCCTCGGCCACATAGCGACAGTCAAACTCTTCGCTCATGCGCGCCGGGAACAGGCTGCTGCGACAACCTCAGTGGTCGCATACCGAGAAACGGCGCAGGCGTTCGGTCGCATGACCTGGCTGTTCCGGACCTGGCTGGCGTTCCTGTCCGGAGTGCTCCCCATCGCGCTGATCGCACAATCACTGGTCCTTTGGCAGGATGGAACGGCATCGCCCGGGGTAATCGCGCTTGCAGGACTGATCGCGACCCGGCTGGCCCAGATGTCGGGCTGGATCAGTTTCACCGCTATGGGGATCTTCGCAAACATCGGTGTGATTGAGGACGGGATTCGCAACCTGACCCCCGCCCATCAGATCACCGATCTGGACGATGCCAAGCCGCCGCCGCCGCTCCATGGGGCCGTGTCTTTCGACGGGGTGTCGTTCCAGTACGGGCGCCGTGTCGGCGGTGTGCAAGGTCTGGATCTTCATATCGCTGCCGGGGAGCGCGTGGCACTTGTTGGGCGGTCCGGCGCCGGCAAGTCCACCATCGTCTCGTTACTAGCGCGACTGCATGAGATCGAGGCTGGCACGATCTCCATCGACGGTATCGATGTTCGCACGATGACCCAGGACGGCCTGCGCCAGCAGATATCAATCGTGACGCAGGACACGGCGATGTTCAATCGCTCGGCCTTGGACAACATCCTGTACGGCCGTCCAGATGCCGGAGAGGACGCCGTGTTCGAGGCGGCTCGCCAGGCGCAGGCGCATGAGTTTATCGGGGACCTGAGAGATCCTGCAGGTCGGAAAGGCTATGCCGCGCATCTGGGAGAGCGAGGGGTCAAGCTGTCCGGCGGGCAACGCCAGCGCGTTGCACTGGCACGGGCTATCCTCAAGAACGCACCGATTCTGGTGCTGGACGAAGCGACGGCAGCGTTGGACAGCGAGTCAGAGGCTGCAGTGCAGCACGCATTGAAGGACCTGATGGTCGGCAAGACAGTCGTTGCGATCGCGCACCGTTTGTCGACCATCGCGCACATGGACCGCATTGTTGTTCTTGAAGCTGGCAAAATCGCCGAACAGGGGACTCATCAGGAGCTCAGCAGGCGGGACGGGCTCTATGCAGGTTTTTGGGCTCGACAGGCGGGCGGCTCTCTCGGCGTCGCGGCCGAGTAGCCTTCTACGGGATGGAACTCGAACCGTTTCTTTTCAGGTTTTCCGCACTCCCGACCAGTCGGCTTTGCCGAC
>JBCCDA010000202.1:0-2908 GCA_039033215.1 Pseudomonadota bacterium
GTGCAGCATCGCTACGCTCAGTGTCGTAGCGATGCGAACGGAGCAGCCTCTGCTTTCGGAAAGTCCGTCGACCGCTGACTTCGATAGACCGGTCATCTGTCAAGGGCGGTCGAGCTTTGTCAAACTACCCGCGTACCGCGGAGCAGGTTGTCTCTCGGGGTAGGCTCACTCAGGCAACACCGCACAGTGCTTCCTGCACCTGACTAGGCTGAGAGCTGCGTGCGCAGGAACACAACGTTCAGGCCAAGCCCAGGAAGAGCCCCTGAAACAGTTTGACTTCGGCCAGCAATTCATCGAGGGGCGCGTCGGCCATTGCCGCCCTGCGCAGCATCTCGCTTGTGGCTTCCTTCGAGTTCGGGAACCGGATGAATGGCCGGGATAGGATGGGGCTTCAGGCGGCCAAGCTCAGGTATCTCGCACGCTGTCCGGGAGGCTCTCGCTCCACCGGCGGAGTTCGTCAAGGAAACTGAGCGCCGTGCGGCCGAACTCGGTGATCTCGTACTGAACCGAAACCGGCGCCGTATCCAGCACCTGCCGCGTAACAAGGCCCCGCGTCTCTAGTTGGCGGAGGCGTTCGGAGATCATCCGCTTGGATGCGCCGCCGATCATCCGCGACAAATCGTTGAAGCGCACCGGTCCGTCCTTCAGGTGCCAGAGGATCGACCCAGTCCACTTGCCGCCGATGATCCGCATGCCGCGCTCGATAGAGCAAGGTTCCAAGCAGGCGTCGTGAACGTGTCGGCGTCCCTTCGCGTCCTGTTCGACTCTCGCGTCCACCAATCGGACCTCCAACTGCAGTAGATTACTAAAAATATACTGGTTGTACTTTGTTTCCCCTGATCGCAGGTAGACGCCAGAGCTGCCTGCGTCAAGCGGCGGCATGACCTGACAACGGGAACGACACCATGGCCAAGATACTGATTTTGAACGGCGCGCAGCCCTATCCCTTCGCGCCCGGCAAGCTCAATGCGACATTCGCCGCACGCGCAATGGATCAGCTGAAGGCGCAGGGCCACGAGGTGCGCCTCACCACCGTGGCCGAGGGCTACGACGCCGACGCGGAGATCGCGGATCATCAATGGGCCGATGCGATCCTGATGCAGTTCCCGGTGAACTGGATGGGCGTACCGTGGTCCTTTAAGAAGTACATGGACGAAGTCTACACCGCCGGTATGAACGGGCGGCTTAGCAACGGCGACGGCCGCACAGCTGAGGCGCCCAAGGCGAACTACGGCATGGGCGGCTCCCTTAGGGGCACCCGCTACATGATCTCGGCGACGTTCAACGCTCCGGCCGAGGCCTTCGACGACCCTGCCGAGCCATTCTTCGAAGGGATGAGCGTCGACGATCTGCTGCGGCCGGTGCATCTGAACGCCAAGTTCTTCGGCATGGCGCCGCTGCCCACCTTCTCGGCCCATGACGTGATGAAGAACGCTGACGTCGACCGCGATCTGGCCCGGTTCGACGCGCATCTCGAAACCGTTTTCGCGGAGGCCGATCATGTCGCAGCCTGAGATCCATCTCTACACCGCGGCAACGATGAACGGCTACAAACCGGTTATCCTGCTTGAAGAACTGGGCGTCCCCTACGACCTGACCTTCATCAACTTCGCGAAGAGCGAGCAGAAGACACCCGAATATCTGAAGCTGAACCCGAACGGAAAAATCCCCACCATCGAGGACCGCGCAGAGGGACGGGCGCTGTTCGAAAGTGGTGCCATCCTCTGGCATCTTGCGGCGAAGTACGGCCGGTTCGTTTCCAGCGATCCCGTCGAGCGATCGGAGACGCTGCAATGGCTGTTCTTCCAGGTCGGCCATGTCGGGCCGATGATGGGACAGGCGATGTATTTCCAGCGCATCGCGGCGCCGAACGGCCATGAGGAGCCGTTCTCGATCAAGCGCTATGTCGATGAGAGCCGCCGCCTGATGGAGGTGCTGAACACGCGCCTCGACGGCCGTGACTTCCTTGTTGGCGACTACTCGATCGCGGATATGGCGACCTACCCATGGGCGCGCGCCTACGTCTGGGCTCGGGTCGAGGTCGATGACCTGCCGCACCTGATGACTTGGTTCGACCGGATCGACGCGCGGCCCGCAGTGCAGAAGGCCCTAACAATCCCCAAGGCGCAGCCGCAGTTCTGGGACGCAAAGGCGGACGATGGGGCTTTCGTCGCCGAAAATGCCGCCCGCTTCGCCAGCGATGTGAGACAGGACTGAGCCGATGGCCGATCCGATCCGCGTTGATATCGTCTCGGACGTGGTCTGCCCCTGGTGTGTGATCGGCTATCATCAGCTGGCAAAGGCTGCGCAGGAGACCAGCATAGGAATCGACGTTCACTGGCATCCTTTCGAGCTGAACCCGTCCATGGCAGAAGAGGGCGAGAACCTGCGCGCGCACCTCGCCGCCAAGTACGGCACGACTCTAGAGGGCTCGATCGCGGCCCGCGCGCGGCTGACCGAGATGGGCGCGGCGTTCGGCTTCACCTTCAACTATGCGGATGACATGCGTATGGTGAACACATTCCATGCGCACCAATTGATCGATTGGGCCGAGGATCAGGGTCGTGCCCATGAGTTGAAGCAGGCGCTCTTTGCCGCCTTCTTCACTCGGCGCGAGAACCTCAACAATCCGGCCGTGTTGTGCGCTGTCGCCGAGAGCGTTGGTCTCGACCGTGCTGCCGCGCTGGAGGTTCTGGAGAGCGGGGAGCGTGCAGTGCCCGTCCGACAGAAGCAGGCGTTCTGGACATCACGCGGCGTCACTGGCGTGCCGGCAATGATCTTCCAGCGTCAGCACCTGGTCGCTGGGGCGCAGGGGGAGGAAACCTACGCGCGCATCCTGCGGCATCTCGAGGGTGCGCAGGCAGCGTGAAGCGCAATAGAACAGGGAGGGAACCATGAACAAGGCGCA
>JBCCDA010000203.1:0-2872 GCA_039033215.1 Pseudomonadota bacterium
CGGGAATGAACGTCGGCTTCGTTTCGGCGACGTGCAGCACATAATGCGGCGGATACTTCGACGGCTTGCGCTTTTCATTGTTGTAGATTGGAACTTCGAAGAGCTGTGTCGCGCCGAGATCAAAGTTTGTGAGGACGTCGCAAACGGCGGGCGAGACGACCAAAACGCCGCCAACTATTGTGAAGGCATGTTCTCTCGTCTTCGATATCTGCTTTTTGTCCCGGTGAAAGAACAGGTATTTCGGCGCCTCTTCGGCAGCAACCGGTTCGCGCGCGTGAAATCGGTTTGAGTAAGTGAGTTGATCGCCGCGTATCGAGAAGTCGAGCGGCACGGTCGCGTTCGCGTGGTTCAGAACCCGTGACAACCAGATCTTCGGCAGATCACTCATACTCAAAGCTCCATCACCACCTTGCCGATCACTTCGCGGTTCTGGATCGGTGCCATGGCGCCCTGCACGTCCGGCCATCGCAGCCGGTGTGAGATATAGGGCCGCAAGCGACCCGCGTTTGCGAGCGTCAACAGCGTTGCCATGGTCTGCTCGTTCAGGCCCGGATTGCGCCGCCCGATCTCTCCGGCGCGGAACCCGATGGCGGAGGCGCCCTTGATAAGCAGCAGGTTGGATCGGACCGAGACCGGCTCGCCACCCGTGAACCCGATATAGAGCACCCGGCAGCCGAAGTTCATGCAGCGCAGGCTTTCCTCGGCGACGGCGCCACCGACAGGGTCATAGATCACGTCCACGCCCTGCCCGCCCGTCAGATCCTTCACGGCATCGCGAAAGCCGCCCGTATAGTTCACCACGTGGTCCGCGCCCTCGGCTTTGACCACGGCCAGCTTTTCATCCGTGCCCGCCGTTGCGATCACAATGGCGCCGAGCAGCCGCCCGACATGCACCGCCGCCAAACCGACCCCACCAGCTGACCCATGCACCAGCAATGTCTCGCCCGCGGCCAAGCGGGCTCCGTGTACCAGCGCGTTCCAGGCGGTCATGTAGGCCGAGCGGAAGACAGCGCCCTCGGCGTAGCCGAACGGTTGTGGGATCGGCAGTGCATCATCTGCATCAATCGCCATAATCTCACAGAAAGCGCCGGGACGCGCCGACGTCATCACGCGGTCGCCAACGGCCACGCCCGTCACACCATTACCAATCGCGATCACGTCGCCAGCGGCTTCGAGACCGGGCACAAACGGCAGCTCGGGCTTGAGTTGATAGCCCCCGGCACACATCAGAAGATCGACATAGTTCAGACCCCAGGCGCGGTGACGCACCAGAACCTGACCGGGATCAGCTATCGGATCAAGCCGTTCGGCGACGATCAGGTCCTCTGGCGGACCAAACTTTCGGCATTCGATCACGCGCATGACAAGCGTCGCCATGCGGTCAGCCGAGGTTCACTCAACACGCGCTTCGAGATCCATTTGCCGTGCCGCCTGAACAAGCCTTTTCTCGACATGTTCGCCGATGAAGACGCGGGCTGCGTCGTGCGGGCGCATGACAAGCGCCCCATCCTCGACGACAACCGGACACTGCGACAGGTAACCGGGCGTCGCCCCCGCGATCGCCGCGCCAAGCCGCATCAGCGCACCGATCTGCTGCGCAAGTTCTCGGCGGTCCTCGGAAATCAGATCCATTGCCGGTTCGGCTTGCAGAGCCTTGCGCCCACCCTTGTAGCGACTGAGCAGGCAGGCGCCCATGAAGACACGCCCCTTGTGCCCGGCGCTCGAAACATTGACGCGGGTCACGACCTCGATGCAGCTGCGCGCGCGAAAATCAGGATGGGTCCGCCAGCTTACGTCCGAGAGGTGGCAGGCAGCGCGGACAAGACGTTCGTCTTCCAGATCTTCCATCGGTAGGATCTTGAGCAACCAGTCGGCCAATTCGGACCCGAAACCCGGAACGCGGGCGCGCGTGCGCTCCTGTCCGGCACAGGTCGAGAGCAACGGATCCTGCGTTCGGACCGCTGGCGGCAAATAGGCGTAGCAGACGCCCTCGCGCAGGCCAAAACCCGAGATCGAGATGCCGCGCCACGGTTCAAAGTGCTCGACCAAGCGTTCGAGCAACAGCGCCGCATGCCCCAGGTTGGGGATCCGGTTTTGAGACAGCCCAGAAATTTCGGACAAATCTGATCGATTGTTCTTGAGAATGAAGCGCGCGACATCCAGAGCCTGGGCCGCATCGAACTCCAGTTCATGCAGGATCGGTAGCGGATGCCCCGAGAGGTGGATCTGCACGCGCCCGAGCGCGCGCCAGGCGCCGCCAACCAGATAGAGCCGCTTCACGGGGCGCTGGAAGCGCTGGGCCTCGGCCCCAAGGATCCGGTCGACATGGCGCCGAACAGCGGACAGGCGATCGCCCAGCGCACCGAGACGTTGAGGACCCAGCGGCGTGGTGACACCCGTTCCGGGACGCCCGTGGCCAACGGGGCAAAGCTCCATCGACGCGCCACCCAGATCGACGACAAGGCCCAGTGCAGACGGGTCTCCGAACAGAACACCCTGTGCGGCAAGCCGGGCCTCGTCCGAACCCGAGGCAACGGTCAGCCGGATCCCCGTGCGCTGTTCGACCAGGTCCCGAAACGCCGGTCCATCCTCGGCTTCGCGGATTGCCGCCGTCGCGATACCGGCCAGAGCACCGACCTTCAGGCCGGGCGCCAGTGCAACAAACCGCTGCAAAGCGGCCAGCGCGCGCTCGCAGCCTTCGGGGTCGAGCTTCCGCGTCTCGGCCAGTTGGGCACCCAGACCACACAGGATCTTTTCATTGAAGACCATTGACGGGCAGCGACGCCCGCCTTCGAACACCACCATGCGAACAGAGTTCGATCCGACGTCCACAACGCCGATGCGATCGTCGCCGGGCTTTGGCAGATTGAAC
>JBCCDA010000204.1:0-2846 GCA_039033215.1 Pseudomonadota bacterium
CCGCCAAGGCGACCCTTGATGGGTCTGAACCCGGACGAGAAGCGCGACTTCGATCAGGTCGTGCAGGTGATGAATACCACGATCGACGCCATCGAACGCAGCCACAACAAGAGGGGGGCAGGCAAATGAGCGCTTCAGATCCCGATCTGCTGACCCGCGAGGAATATGCAGCCATCGCGGCATCGCTGGACCTGCCGCGCGCGGCCTTTGTCGATGGCAAATTCCGCAAGGGCAAAGGCGCCAAACTCACCACGCTGAACCCAGCCACGGGCGAGAAACTGGCCGACATCGCGGCCTGCAACGCGACGGATGTGAATTTCGCCGTCGGTAAGGCACGAGAAGCCTTCGACAGCGGCGCGTGGGCGAAACTGCACCCCTCCGAGCGCAAGGAAATCCTGCGCGAGCTTGCCAAGCTGATACACCGCAACCGCCACGAACTGTCCGTGATGGAGAGCCTTGAGTCCGGCAAACCCATCGCTGATTGCGAGGGCATCGACGTGCCCGAGGCGATCAACACGATCCGCTGGCATGCCGAAGCGATCGACAAGATTTATGACCAGACCGCACCCACCGGGGAAGACGCGGTTGCGATGATCGTGCGCGAACCCATCGGTGTCGTCGGCGCGGTGCTGCCCTGGAACTTCCCGATCCTGATGCTGGCCTGGAAGATCGGCCCGGCGCTGGCCGCAGGATGTTCCGTGATCGTCAAACCGGCGGAGCAAACCTCGATGACCGCCCTGCGTGTCGCCGAACTGGCGCACGAGGCAGGCATCCCGCGCGGCGTTCTTCAGGTTCTTCCAGGCGATGGCCCCTCGGTGGGTGAGCCGTTGGGGAAACACCCCGCTGTCGACATGATCAGCTTCACCGGCTCGACGGAAACCGGACGGCGCTTCCTACGCTACGCGGCGGATTCGAACCTCAAGAAAGTCGTGCTGGAATGCGGCGGCAAAAACCCCGCCGTCGTGTTGCAGGACGCAGAGCATCTGGATCTGGTGGCCGAGCACGTCGTCAACGCCGCCTTCTGGAACATGGGCGAGAATTGCTCCGCTGCGTCGCGCCTGATCGTCCACAAGGCGGTCAAGGCAGACCTGATGGACCGCATCCTTGCCCGCGTGAAACTCTGGCGCGTCGGTGACCCGCTGGACCCGGTGACATCGCTGGGTGCGCTGATCGATGCGGACCACCTGAAGAAGGTGAAGTCTTATCTGAAAAAGGGTGCCGTTGTCGGGGGCAAGGCTGATGGCCCCTTCGTTCCGCCGACGATCTACGAGGCCAAACCCGGCGACAAACTGGCCCGCGAGGAGATCTTCGGCCCGGTCCTCACAGTGATCGAAGTCGCCTCGACCGAGGAAGCCATCGCCGTCGCCAACGACACGGACTATGGCCTTACAGCCTCGGTCTTCAGCGCCAACGGACGGCAGGCGATCCGTGCGGCACGCGCCATCAGGGCAGGCACCGTGACGGTCAACTGCTATGGCGAGGGCGATATCTCGACCCCGTTCGGCGGATACAAGCAATCCGGTTTCGGCGGACGGGACAACGGGGTCCACGCACACGACCAGTATACTGAGTTGAAAACCATCTGGGTTGACCTGACCGACCCGGCAGACGGGGACGATCTGGGATGATTGAGTTAAGCGCTTCACGCGAAGAGTTGCGCCAGGTCATAAATGCTCTGCTGCAGCAGAACCAAAATTACGACGAAACCTCAGCACGCATGTTGTTACTCGCTGAGGCAGTGCCTGAACTTGCGCAGCTGCTGCTCGTCAATGAAGGCTTGGAACCCGGCATCGACCAAATTTCTTTTCAAATGTTCGTATCGGTCGATCAGACGTATGAAACGACGTTACCCGCGAACCACTCGGGAGCGCTTAGAAACATGATAGCGCTCCTACATCAGGCGGAGATCACGATCACTGATCTGCGCGCCCTCGCCGTTCGAAGTTCCATGGCAAGCTCGTTCGCCTCTGCGAGAAGCGAAGACGTAAATCTGAACGGCGCTTTTACCGCCGTGGTCAGCTTAGGTGTTCGATACATCAACGGAGAATTGGTTCGATCCGAAGACATCCGTGCGATCACGGATGGAGAAACAAAGTGACCGCCGTCATTGAAGAAAAACGCACCCGTCGGGGCGGGCGTGGGTCACGTCGGGAACTGCGGACCGCGGTGGACACCCACATGCTCCCCGCACTGAAGCGGCGCTTGCCCTTGACCGAGCCGATGACGCCGGAGCAGGTCGAGAAGATCGATGCCGCCTCGATGGACATCCTCGAGAACGTCGGCGTCGTCTTTCGCGATCCCATCGCCGTCGAGGACTGGCGCAAGGCGGGGGCCGACATCCGGGACGGTGACCGCATCCACTTCGACCGCGGCCTTATCCGCGAGCTGATCGCCACGATCCCCGAGACCTTCACCTATCACGCGCGAAACCCCGCCAACAACCTGCCGTTCGGACAGGACCATTCGATCTTCGTGCCGATGACGGGCGCGCCATACTTGCGCGATCTGAACGACGAACGCCGCAATCCGACGCTGGATGACCTCGCCAACTTCCACAAGCTCAGCCACATGCTGCCCGCGCTGCACTCAAGCGCGCACCACATTGTCGAGCCTTACGACCATCCGATCAGCCAACGCCACCTGCGCATCACCTATTCCTCGATGAAGCACTCGGACAAGACGTTCATGGGCATGACCACCAGCCCGAAGAACGCCGAGGACGTCATGGACATGTGCGCCATCCTGTTCGGCGAAGAGTACCTGGAAACCCATCCTGTCACGACCGGCAACTGCAACGGCAACAGCCCACTCGTCTGGGATGAGGTCATGCTGGGCGCGATGCGCGC
>JBCCDA010000205.1:0-2829 GCA_039033215.1 Pseudomonadota bacterium
CGCGGGGGGAAGGTCGTCGTTGCCACTGCCGCCCGTCATCGTGTCGCTGTCGGCCACGGTGATCGTAAAGACCTCGGTGCTGGTGTTGCCGGTGGGATCGGTCGCAAGCACCGTAACGCTGCGTTCGGCGCCATCGTCGAACTCGACGCTCTGCGCCAGCACGAGGTCATCGCCGTCCAACGAAAACAACCCGTTTGCGCTGTCGGTGATGCGGAAGCTGACCGCTTCGCCTTCGGGATCCGTCGCCGAGAGCGTGCCGACCACAGTCCCAGCGGCGTCGCCGTCATCCACCTCTGCTGCGGACAGCGCAAGCCCCGTCGGTGGCTGGTCCACATCGGTGATCGAGATGACGAACTGCGCGCTTGTGGTGTTAAAGCTGCGGTCAGTCGCAGTGATCTCGACCTGATAGAGCGGCGTAGAAGCGTCGAGCGCGCCGGTCACGATCACCTTGTCGCCGGAGATCGCAAAGAGATCGCCGAAGTCCCCGTCGATCTGGTAGCTCAGTTGGTCCCCCTCGGGATCAAAAGCCGTGATCGTACCGACTTCGAAGAAGACAGGCGCCGTTTCGGGCACTGGCACACTGGTAAACGAGAGCCCCGAGGGCGGCTCGTTGATGTTGATGACGTCGATGGTGAACGTCTCGGTCACACTTCCACCGACCGGGTCCGTCGCCGAGATGTCGATCTGGTAAGACGACTGGATCTCGAAATCGAGCGGGCCGTTCGTGCGCAGCTCGTCTCCCTCGATCCGGAACAAACCCGAGGGGTCGCTCTCGATCACATAAGTGATGGGCTCGCCGTCGGGGTCGTCATTGCCAAGCAGGCCGACCAGAGCGCCCGGATCGGCGACCTCTGCCACCGCGGTATTGTTCAGTGTTATGTCGGAAGGGGTAACATTGACGGTCACCGGGTTGGAGCCGATCAGAACCACAGTCTGCGCATCCAGGTTCTGTGAGTAGAAGCCGCTGACGATCACGACATCTGTGGCGGCGGTCCCGTACTCAATGCGCAGATCGCCGTTGCCCGGGCGGCGGAAAGCGAGTTCCGTGCCCTCTGCAAAAGCCAGCGTAGACGTCCCCGAAGTGTCTACGACGGTGTCGGTGCCATCGCCCGGTGAAAAGCGGTAGATGTCGTTTCCCTGCCCGCCCTCGAGCAGGTCCGAACCGCCGCCGCCGGTCAGATCGTCTTCAGCATTGCCACCCTGCAGCGTGTCTGCCCCAGAATTGCCGAACAGAATATCGCTGTCGTCTCCGCCGGAAAGCAGGTCATTATCGGTCCCGCCTTCGAGAGTGTCGTTGCCGCTGCCGCCGTTGAGCGTGTCATTTCCTGTGCCGCCGTCGAGGCTGTCGCGGTTGGCATCCCCGTTGAGCAGATCGTTCCCGGACCCACCCCTCAGCGTGTCATTGCCGCTGCCGCCATTGAGGGTGTCGTTGCCGCCATTGCCATTGATCTCGTCCTGGCTGACGCGGCCGTCATAGCAGTCGTCTCCTGGCGTCCCTTCCACCGGATCAGACTGGTCGCGGCCCGGGTCATCGCTTTGGCCCTGATTCGTGAGATCGATGCCCATTCTGCACCTCCTGAGATGACTGCCCGAACCCGCTGATCGTTGCGCTTCGCTGGGGAAACGCCGGTCGCCCCGAACCGACAACCGCGGGCTGTATTTTGCTTTCGCCTACACCAAAGCCGGCCCGATCACCAGCGCCGAGACCGTGAGCAGAACGCTGCCGCGACCTCGGCGTCCTTGAGTTGCGGCGCACTATCCCCGACCCTATGTGACGGCTTTGATCTGAACATTGGAGATCCTTGTGGCGAGTGTTGCGGCATTAAAACTTGATCGAACCTGGTGGCGGGCAACGCAGCCCGCGGCGCTAAACAGGTCCGGCAGAGCTTTCGAAAAAGCTATTGAGGCGTTCACAAAGGCGAAATTGGGGCTGAAACGTCGCCCTGATGCGGAATCGCTCGGCCGTTTCGAAGCCGCTCTTGAAGGGATCGAGGACGCAGCGCGGGCCGTGGTCTCCGAGGCAAAGAAGCTGAAGCGAAAGGCCGATTCGGAGGTGAAATCGGAGCTGACGGCCACCATTAGCGTCCTCGGCACGCCTCTGACCAAACGCGTCGGCGAGTGGCGGGACAAGGCGACCGAGCTCGAGACAGAACTCGATGACAACGACGACGACATCTTTGGCACGCTGGACAATCACCGAGCCTATGTGAAGCGCATGGTGCCTCGGCTAAAGCGCAATCCGCATAAGTTTGCGCTCTGCCTGCCCTCCAATGATCCCGAGGATATGCGGTTCTGCTTTCATCGCTCGAAGCAGCCGCGCGCCCTCGGCCTCCGTCTGAAGAAGCACCTGAACACGCGGCGCTTCACCTACGGCATCATCGGCGGCGAGGGTCTGGCGCGGCAGATAGGGATCACCGATCTCGAACCCCGCACGCTCGTGGTCTATCTTCAGGGGCGCACGTTTCCGAGCCTGGCGCGGCGCATCCGGATCCTGTTGCGCAAGTTGAAGATCGCGCAGTACAGCCGCGTGCGGGTGATCCGCGAGGGCGAAGAGGTCGATGTGCGTGAGACGGACGAAGCCGCAGAGATCGCTGGGAAGGTGTTGGACAAGGAAGCGTTGGCCGAAGCGATCCGCGAGGCCCGTTCGATGCCGGGTAAGGCCGCGCCTCCGGGCGTGACGGCCTCTCTCCGTCGCCGCATCTGGGCCTGCAATGCACGTCTGAAAGAGGTGCGCGGGCCGAAGCTGCGGCCTCTGGTACGCCTTTCCAGAAGCGCCTCCAGCCGGGTCGACAAGCGCAACTTCCATGTGGCGATGACCATGGTTGACCG
>JBCCDA010000206.1:0-2786 GCA_039033215.1 Pseudomonadota bacterium
CCGGACATGATCAGGTTCTACCTCGGCGAGAAGCCGATCCTGGACAATGTGCCGACCTTCCGTTGCGCCGACAGCGATGAATGCGCCCACGTGCTGGACAACATCGATGAGTTGGTGGTGAAGGAGGTCCATGGCTCCGGCGGGTACGGCATGCTGATCGGACCCAAGGCGACTGCCGAAGAATGCACGGCCTATTCCGAGCGCATTCGCAAGAACCCGTCCGAATTCATTGCGCAGCCAACCCTTGCGTTGTCGACTGTGCCGTCGCTCGGTCCAACGGGGATAGGCGCGCGCCATGTTGACCTCAGGCCATATTGCCTTGTCGGGCGCGACATGCGGTTGGTGCCAGGCGGGTTGACACGGGTCGCTCTGCGCGAAGGCTCGCTTGTGGTGAACTCGTCCCAAGGTGGAGGCGTCAAGGACACATGGGTGTTGAGCGAATGACCGGGCGCATACTCCTCTCGCGCACTGCGGAAAGCCTGTACTGGCTCAACCGCTACATTGACCGGGCGGATTCGACGGCGCGCCTGATCGAAATGGGCAATCGGATGGCCATGCTTCCCGGGGCCTATAGCCAGCAGGAATGGCGCTCGGTCGCGCGGGCTTCGGGCTGTCTGGATCAGTTCGAAGATCCCGAGGGCATCACCGAAGCCGCGATCGTACGCATATTGCTGCTGGACAAGGATAACCCATCCTCGATCCGGGCTTGTCTGGAGAACGCCCGCGCAAATGCGAAGTCGGCCCGAACGTCGTTGACCATGGCGATGTGGGACGCGCTGAACGATGGTTGGCGCAAGCTGGAACTGATGGATGTGGCGGCCGTTCAGCGCGATCTTCAGGGTGTGCTCGACTGGGTGAAGTCGCGCACGGCGATGATCCGGGGGTCGTCGACCTCGACCATGCTGCGCGATGATGGGTATTTGTTCCTCGGGCTTGGCGGGCATATCGAGCGCGCGGATATGACCTTGCGTCTGCTCGACGTGAAATCCTACGTGCTGCTGCCAGAAACCGAGGTTGTCGGCGGCGGGCGTGATCATCATCAGTGGACCAGCGTGCTGTATGCGACATCCGCGGTCCGCGCCTACAACCACATCTATCGCAGCGACTACAGCCCGGGCAAGATCGCCGGGTTCCTGATCCTGAACAAGCAGTTCCCGCGGTCGCTGCTGTTCAGTTACTCGAAGATCGTCCGATGTTTGGATCGTCTCGCCGAAAGCCACGGCAGTCGCCACGCCTGCAACGAAACGGCCGAGAAGATGCAATCCGATCTGCAGCGTTTGCAGGTTGGCGAGATTTTCCGTCAGGGACTGCCCGAATTCGTGGCCGAGACGATCGGGACAACCCAGCGCCTGGGTGCGGAGATTTCCGAGGCCTATCATTTCTGAGGACCGGACATGTCTTTGAAGATCCGCCACGTCACGCGCTATAGTTACGAACCCGCCGCCTTGCAGGCTGGCTTGCGGATGAAGCTCTTTCCGCAAGTGACCGACGCACAAACTGTGCCGGTATGGTCCGTGACCGTGAATGACGACGAGGTCAAACCGCTTCACGTCGATGGTGCAGGCGACGCGGTGTCGCTTTGGCTGAACCATGCGGCGACAGAAGAGATCGAGATCGTCGCCGAGGGCGAGGTCGCAACGGCCGATCAGGCCGGTGTCCTGAAAGGCTTGCGCGAAGCCGCCCGCCCAGCGGTCTACCTGCGCAGCACCGAGGCAACCAAAGCGAACGAGGCGATCCGTGATCTTGCCGCCGAGATAGAAGGCGAAGACACGCTGCAGCGGATGCACGCCCTGTCGGCACTGATCCACAAGGTGATCGATTATCGCCCCGGTGTTACCGAAGCGACGACAACAGCGGCCGAGGCCTTGGCGCTCGGCTCTGGCGTCTGTCAGGATCAGACGCACGTGTTTCTGGCGGCCGCGCGGGTCATGGACATCCCGGCGCGCTATGTCGTCGGATATCTCGACGATCCGGACAGCGATGCGCCCTCGGACATGACCCACGCCTGGGCCGAGGCACATGTGAAGGGGCTCGGCTGGGTCGGTTTCGACGTGACCAATCAGCTTTGTCCGACGGATTTGTACGTGCGTCTATGCTCGGGTCTGGATGCTGCTGATGCAGCGCCGATCCGGGGCACGGTGCTGGGTGACACCGAGGAAACCATGGATGTCGAGATCGCCGTCGCCCGATCTACCGGTCAGTCGCAGACTCAGCAATAGGATCCGAGCATGACCTACTGCGTAGCTCTCAAGATCGACGCGGGTCTTGTCATGCTGGCCGACACGCGGACCAATGCGGGCGTCGACAACATCTCGACCTATCGAAAATCCTTTACGTGGGAGATCCCGGGCGAGCGGGCGATCTGCCTGATGACAGCGGGCAATCTCTCGATCACGCAAGGGATTCTCACGCGGCTCTGCGAGGCGATCAAGCGCGCCGAGGCAGGCGAAAGCGTCGAGACCATCCTGAATGCGACGTCGATGTACCGCGTCGCGCAGATCGTCGGCGACCTGATGCGTCAGATGCAGGACGAGCATCGCGTGCCCCTGCTTAATCAGGGCGTCGGAGCGGACGCGACTGTTATGGTCAGCGGCCAGCGCGCTGGCGGCGCGCACCGGATCTACATGGTCTACTCGCCCGGCAATTTCATCGAAGCGACGCCAGATACACCTTTCTTCCAGATTGGTGAGGCGAAGTACGGCAAGCCGATCCTCGATCGGGTGATCACGCCGCAATCTCCCATGAACGAGGCTTTGAAGGCCGTGTTTCTGTCGATGGACGCGACG
>JBCCDA010000207.1:0-2761 GCA_039033215.1 Pseudomonadota bacterium
CTGAGAGAGGCGTTCGAGGACTTCATATCAGATTACGGGGCGCCCGAAACCCGGCCGCCGCCGGACGGGAGAAAGACCGATGGCTGAATACACGCTGCATTGCTTTGCGCAGTCGGGCAACGCCTACAAGGTGGCGCTGGCACTGGAACTGGCGGGTGCGGACTGGGAGCCGGTGTATGTGCCCTTTTTCAAGGGCGGCGCGCGGACGGACGAGTTCAAGGCCAAGAACATCATGGCCGAGGTGCCGGTCCTGGACCATGCCGGTAAGACGATGAGCCAGACCGGCGTGATCCTGGGCTATCTGACCGGGACGTTGGGCAAGTATGCGCCGTCGGATGCCAACGAGGCTTTGCGGTGGATCCTGTGGGATAACCACAAGCTGACCGCCAACATGGCGACCTGGCGGTTCCTCCGGAACTTCGCGCCGGAGGCGATGCGAAACGAGGATGTGATCGGCTTTCTGAAAGGCCGGGCTGTCGGCGCATTGAAGACGCTGAATGCGCATCTCGACAGCCGTGAGTGGATCGTTGGCGATACGATGTCGACCGCGGATCTGAGCTGTATCGGCTACATGTACTACGCCGACGAGTACGACTTCGACTGGGCCGAGGTGCCGAATGTCACGGCATGGCGCGACCGGATCAAGGCTGTGCCCGGCTGGAAGCACCCGTACGATCTGATGCCCGGGCACCCGATCCCTGAGTGAGCATTGCACACCGTAATGGAACCCCCAATTGAGGCACATGATAGATGATGCGCTGTCCGCGATATCGATCGGTTGCATCCGCCTCTACCAGCGGTGGGTGTCACCGCTCAAAGGGTTTCGGTGTGCTTACTCGGCTCGCCATGGCGGGCCGGGATGCTCGGGATTCGCTGCGGAACAGATCAAGCGAGTTGGCATCTGGCGTGCTGTCCCGAAGATCGTGGCGAGACTTCGACTTTGCAGTTTGGCTGCGTCGACGCTGGTTTGCGCTTCGTCCAGTCAGAGCGAGCCAAAGGATGTGCGCGAGGCGCGCAAGTGTCGGGACGCGGCCTGTGCCGATGCAGGATGCAACGTGGTCGCTGCTAAGTGTTGCCTGGGCGGTTAAAGACCGTCTTCGGTGGGCCTCATGAACGCCGAAGAGATACATGGTGGCTGCCAGTGCGGTGCGGTGCGCTACTGGGCGGCCCTGCCTCTAGGCCGCTCGTCGATCTGCCATTGCCGGATGTGCCAGCGGGCTGTCGGCAACGCCTTTGCGCCGCTGGTCGTCGCGCATGGCGTTACGTGGCAGGGAATGCCTGCGACCTGGGCGAGCAGCAATATCTCCGAGCGCGGATTCTGTGCGAACTGCGGCACTCCGTTGTTTCTGCGGGACTTCGACGCTCCGGACGGAGAGTTCGAGATCATGATCGCGACGCTGGATGATCCAGAGATCGCCCCACCCCAATACCATGTCGGGGTTGAAAGCCGCGTCGGCTGGCTGAAGATCGCCGATGGTTTGCCCGAATACGTGACGGGTGCGAGCACAGACGAGCCCGCGCCGACGATACTCTCTCATCAAAACCCGACCGCGCATGCGGTGAAGGAGGAGCAATGACCGACGCCTATATCTACGATGCCGTGCGGTCGCCACGCGGCAAGGGCAAGAAGGACGGCAGCCTGCACGAGGTGACCTCGCTGAAGTTGGCGGCCGACATGCTGACGTCGTTGCAGGAGCGCAACAACCTGCCGACCGAGCAGGTCGAGGACGTGATCCTGGGCTGTGTGACTCCGGTCGGCGAGCAGGGCACGGATATCGCGCGCTCGGCAGTGTTGTATGCCGGTTGGGATGAAAGCACGCCGGGTGTGCAGATCAACCGGTTCTGTGCCTCGGGTCTGGAAGCCGTGAACATGGCCGCCAACCAAGTCAAGGCGGGTGCGGGAGATCTGTACGTCGCTGGCGGTGTCGAGATGATGAGCCGCGTGCCGATGGGCTCGGACGGGGCGGCGTTGGCGCTCGATCCGGTGCTGGCGATGAAGACCTATTTCGTGCCGCAGGGGATCAGTGCCGATATCATCGCGACGAAGTACGGGTTCAGCCGGGACGACGTCGATGCATATGCGGTCGAGAGCCAGAAGCGGGCCAAGGCCGCATGGGACGACAAGCGGTTCGCGAACTCGGTCGTGACGATCAAGGACCAGAACGGCATTCCGATCCTGGATCGCGATGAGCACATGCGGCCCGAGGTCGACATGCAGGCGCTGGGCGCGCTGAAGGCAAGCTTCAAGGACATGGGCGAGAAGATGCCGGGCTTTGATGCCGTCGCGTTGCTGCGCTATCCGCAATACGAGAAGATCGAGCACGTGCACCACGCAGGAAACTCCTCGGGCATCGTCGACGGCGCGGCTGGTGTGCTGATCGGATCGAAGGAAGCGGGCGAGCGTCTGGGTCTGAAGCCGCGCGCTCGCATCCGCCAGACGACGAAGATCGGCACTGACCCGACCATCAACCTGACTGGCCCTGTTCCTGCCACCCGCAAGATCCTGAAGGAAGCGGGTATGGAGCTGTCGGATATCGACCTGTTCGAGGTGAACGAGGCGTTTGCGTCCGTTGCGTTGATGTTCCTTGAGGAATTCGGCGTCGATCATGCTAAGGTCAACATCAATGGGGGCGCGATCGCCATGGGTCATCCGTTGGGAGCGACCGGTGCGATGATCTTGGGAACCGCGCTGGATGAGTTGGAGCGAAGCGGTCAGGAAACCGCCCTTGCGACGCTGTGCGTTGCGGCGGGTATGGGGACC
>JBCCDA010000208.1:0-2714 GCA_039033215.1 Pseudomonadota bacterium
AGGGTTTTGCTGATCGTCTCTTTTGCGAGCAGCACGTCCCGCGCATCGCGACGATGCGCTGCGATTGCCAGTCCGTTGGGGTTCAGATCGACGCGATACTCCGCCAACTCCGGGCAAGTCCCCATATCGTCAATCACGGCGACCTTGCGGCCCATCTTCGCGACCATGGGCACCACCTGCCGGGCGATCTCGGCATCCTTGCTGTCGAAGCCGAGGATTGCTTTATCGGGCTCGGAGGCGATCAGGCTGAACAGCCAGGGCATCGCCCCGCGCGTGGTCTTGCCGCCGCCATTGGCCGAGAGCAGCAGACTGTGGCCCTTGGGTGCGAAGATCGGCCTGCCGCTTTCGAGCGACAGACCGAGCAGGCGCTGGCCTTCCGGGTTGAAGGCTGACGACCCGAGCATTCTGCTCCAGACGCTCACCGCAGGATCCCCCGGCGCTTCAGATCAGCCTCGCCTGCCATGCGGTCTGCCTTCGGCGCAGTCCCCTGCCGGTGATACCGCGCCCACTTGCGCTGGCGCAGGATCAGACGCACGAGCGCGATCAGCGCGATGATCGCCTGCTTGACGGCGGCCAGCACAAAGATCGCTGCGAAGAAGATGAAGAGTTCCCATCCCGGCAGCATGCTCGCCTGCCAGAACAGCCAGCCGAGCCCTCCTGCAGCGGCGGCCCGAAGGCACGCCGCATTGAACTTCCAGATGGCATTCCCGCCTTCGGAGGTGCTCATCACACACCTCCCATCAGTGCGCGCGGATCGATGACGACCCACGCCGCGTTGGCAGGGACTTGCGCTTGCAAGGTGGTCTTGAACCCGGATCCACCATCCGCGGCACCGGACAGCACGTAACTTCGACCCCAGGTCTCGGTGTCGATCGCGATGCGCACCTCAACCTGACTGCCCGCGGGACCGCGGAAAAGGTTGGCCGCAATGGTCGTCGTGCTCAGATCGATCGGCCCGGGCAACGAGATCGTCTCCCACCCAAGGTTAAGCGACGCCGACGAGGTGTGGTCCTTGAACAAGACACCGTCGGTCGTACGGGTTCCCCGATACGAAATCGGCTGGCCACCGACAGGCTGCACAGCGAGGTCGAAATCGCAGTCACATGTCCAGCGGATGGCGATCTCGACGTTCTGTGCGCGCGTGAGTTCCTGTTCGGACGGGATGCGCTCACTGAGCGCGCGCTGATAGATCGAGCCCGCCGCCTCCGTGTTCTCGATGATGTCCACCGGCTGATAGGTGATCATGGTCGGCTCATCTCCGGGCTTGAACGCATAGGCGCCGACGGGATCAGAGATCCCGGCCGTCGCGTTGCGCAGCGCTGTCGTCGGATCGGTTGCGAAGGTCGCGAGCGCCGAGGCGCCGCGCTCTGTGACCGACAGGGAAAGGAAGCGCTGCAGGTGATGGGCATGGCGATCCGACAGGCTCCACCCCTCACCACTGGTGCCCCAATGCACCGTGTAGTTGGTGAGCAGTTCCGCTTCGCCTGCGGCCCCATAGACGTTCTCGGCTCGTGACGCGGCGATCGAGGCATCATCGGGCACAGCACCCTCCTTCATGGAAAGCGCCGGCGTGCGAACGTCGTGGGTCAGAGGAGAGGTGTTGTAGAGGATCAGGTCGCGGGCGCCGTCGGCCGGATAGTTCGCGCCCACCGCGCGCAGGAAGCCCGGCAGATCAATCTGGCCTTCAAAGGTCTCGCTGTCCGGTGCCTGCGCATTCTCCGCGAAGCGCTTCAGGTTCGCGAAGAACGCGGGTGCGCTGCGCATACGCCGCTGCATGGATTTGGACTTCTTCGGATCGGTCGGGATGGTGATCTCGGCGATCTGCTCCTGGGTCCAGGCATTCACGACCCAGCCGGTCTCACCCGGCTCCAGCGTCTCGAGCAGGTGGCTGGCCACCGCCCGAATCTCAGTTTTCTTCTGATCGACCGTGCCAAACGGCGAGAGCCCGATCACGGCTTCCTTGGCAGTGGCGGGCCCGGCGATCGCCAGAGCGGCCAGCGGGACCACCACGGACTTCATCAGCGTCTTCAACATTGTCTGATCTCCTTGTCGGGATTGGGAAAAGCGCCGGGCCGTCAGAGCAGCCCGACGCGCGGTTGTTCGTTCATCTTCTGGCGAATGGCCGTCTCGACGAGGTTCCGGGCGCTGTCGCGAATGCCGTAGAGCCGGGCGAGCTCGCCTTCGATCCGGCCGACTTCGCGGACCCAGCCCTCGACTACTTCGATCTGCAGTGTCTGCGCCCGGAGAAGCGGTGGACGGGCCGGGTTGTCGACCAGTTCGCTTGGTGCGTACTTGTTCAGGATCGCGCCCAGATACGCCCAGATGCCTGCCGCAATCAGGACCTCGGCAAAGATGTGTCCGACATTGAAGGCCCAGCCGAGCAGATGGTTGGCTTCCTTGAACGGATCGAAGACGCCTGAGAGGCCTTCAAACAAGGCACCGAACATCGGGATCCAGAGGAAGAACGCCCCGATGCCCGCGAAAACCACGGCTTTGCGGTACCGAACCCGGTTCGCCGGGTCGTCGAAGACATGGCCTGCAAGTTTGACGGCCAGCCCAGCCACGGGGACCAGGGTCGCCAGCATGAACGCCAGATACGGGCTGTCATCGAAGATCGGCAACTGCGCATTGGCGAAGGTGGCGTGGATCCCGAAATAGCAGGCGAACCAGAGCGCGATCACGCTGAGCAAACAGAACACGCCTTCGATCTTGTC
>JBCCDA010000209.1:0-2707 GCA_039033215.1 Pseudomonadota bacterium
CTTGAGGTAAGGCTCCTACCCGTCCTATTCGGCCGCGGCAACCGCATTGCGGGTCAGACGGGGCGCATCGGCCGTGCCTGAACGGCCCCGCCCCGAGAGAGAGGGGTACTTCATGAAGAATTCGTGGCAATTGAACAGACGTTCGTCCGCATCACCGCGCGCCCGGATGTAGCGACCGTTCGGCTGGAGGACCCAGCTCTGCGCTTCGTCGGCGAGGTTCCCGGCCATGATCTGATCGATGATCTGGGCATGCACGGTTGGATTGGTGACTTCGGCAAGTGTCTCGACCCGGCGGTTCAGATTGCGGTCCATCCAGTCCGCGGACGATATGTAGACCCGTGCCCGGTCCGAGGGCAGACCGTGACCATTGCCGAAGCAGACGATCCGCGAGTGTTCCAGGAAACGGCCGATCACGGATTTCACGCGGATGTTGTCACTGAGGCCTGGAATGCCGGGGCGGAGGCCGCAGATGCCGCGCACGACCAGATCGATACGGACGCCTGCCTGGCTGGCGCGGTAGAGGGCATCGATCAACTCGCCCTCGAAAAGTGAATTCATCTTCGCCCAGACCTGCGCCGGGCGTCCGGCTTGCGCGTGTTCGATCTCTTGCTCGAGCGACTCGATCAGGTGCGATTTGATGAACAGCGGCGCCGTGCGCACGGCCTCGAGCCCGGAGGGTTCGGCGTAGCCGGTCACGAAGTTGAAGATCTTCGCGGCATCCCGGCCATGCACTGCCGAACAGGTGAAGAGCGAGAGGTCGGTATAGAACCGGGCCGTGATCGGGTGGTAGTTGCCGGTCCCGAAATGCGAATATGTCACAAGGCCCTGGGCTTCGCGGCGCACGACCATCGAGATCTTGGCGTGGGTCTTCCAATCGGCGAAGCCGAAGACGACTTGAGCACCGGCGCGCTCAAGCTCGCGCGCAAGCTGGATGTTCGCCGCCTCGTCGAACCGGGCCTTCAACTCGACCAGAGCCGTGACCGACTTGCCGTCCTCGGCCGCTTCGCACAGCGCCTTTACGATCGGAGAGCCTTTCGACGTCCGATAGAGCGTTTGCTTTATTGCCACGACGTTCGGATCGCGCGCCGCCTGTTGCAGGAACTGCACGACCGTCTCGAAGCTTTCATAAGGATGATGCAGCAGCATGTCCTTCTGACGCACCGCCGCGAAGATGTCGCCTTCGTGATCGCGCACGCGCTCTGGCATCCGCGGTTGAAACGGAACCCACGCCAGATCCGGACGATCATCGGTGACAAGCTGGTTGAGATCCGCGATGCCGACGACGCCGTCCACTTCGATGACTTCGTCCTTCCCGATCTCCAGTTCGTCGGCAATCAGCCGTTTCAGTGCGTCCGGCGCATCGACATTGACCTTCAGGCGGATAGCCCGCCCTTTGCGCCGCCGCTTCAGCGCCGTCTCGAATTCACGCACCAGATCCTCGGCCTCTTCCTCGACCTCGATGTCCGAGTCGCGCAAGACGCGGAAGATGCAGCGGCCCTCAACTCGATAGCCGGGGAACAGCTGATCGAGATAAAGCTCAAGCAGAACCTCGAGCGGCAGGAACCGGATCGCGCCGTCCTCGCCATCGGCCAGGCGCATATAGCGCTGAAGCTGGGGCGGCACGAGCACCAGAGCATTCAGCGGCTCGTCATTTCTGACCAGCACCATTTGCAGTGCCAGCGCGAGCCCTTTGTTCGGGATGAACGGGAACGGATGTGCCGGATCGATCGCCATCGGGGTCAGAACCGGGAAGATCTGTCCCATGAACAGATCGTAGAGATGCGCGCGGTCTGCATCGGTCACGCCCGCGCCGGAGACCACGTGGATGTTTTCAGCTTCCAGCAGGCGGCGAAGCTCCCGCCAGGTCTGTTGCTGGGCGTTTTGAAGTTGTTCGGCTTCTTCGTCGATCAAATCGAGCTGTTGCGACGCGGTCCGTCCGTCGAGCGATCTGCGTTCGACCATTTCACGCATCTGCGCACGCAGGCCGGCAACCCGCACGTTGTAGAACTCGTCGAGATTCGAGCCGGAGATCGACAGAAAGCGAACCCGTTCCAGTAGCGGCGAGCGGATGTTGTCAGCTTCCTCGAGAACCCGCCAGTTGAACGCAAGCCAGCTCATCTCTCGATTGAAGAAACGCGACGGGGTTTCGACCAGGAAAGGATCTGCCTGATCTTCGGGCGCGGTCTCGGCCAGGGAAAGGTTCAGAAAATCACCGCGCATGTCTCAGGGTTCTCCCAACTCCGTCATCGGATCATTCAGCACGCTCGCTGCAAGCGGCCTGGTGATGCCGCGCCGTTCTGCCAGCGCCACCCGGTCCAACTCCGCAACGATGCGTTCCGCTGCAGAGAATGACCGTTCCATCCTTTTGATTAGATAGTCAGTCACATCCTCTCCGACCACCATCTGGCGATCGCGAAAGAGTTTATTCAGGATCGATGACAGCAATGCGTCATCCGGTTCTGCGATCCGCACGTGGACCATCGCCGACAGCCGAGACATCAGATCGGGCAGCTCGATCTTCCAGTGCGCCGGTGCCGCACGACCAGTCACCAGCAGAGAAATGCCTTCGGCCATCGCGATGTTCATCAGATGAAACAACAACTCCTCGACCTGGCGACGCACCGGACCGGGCTGGTCGGCCAGGCCATCGATGTCTTGAATGGCGACGCCGGGGCCTTCGATCAGCGTGGCCAGCTTACCCTCGGTC
>JBCCDA010000210.1:0-2699 GCA_039033215.1 Pseudomonadota bacterium
ACGATGTGATCGATGCCGGCCGACCCCTCGGGAAGCCAGAGCGGCATGGCAGCGGTTGCCAAGATCGCGAACGCGATGGTGCCCGATCCGCCGAGCCACCAACGCATTTGCGCCGACATGGTCCGGTGCCGATTGGCCTCATCAATATCCTTCGCCGTGTTCATCAGCCTGCCGACCGCCCTGCTGAGAGACTGGTTGGCTTCCGCAAGACCAAGCGGTGGCTAATCCTGAGCGTATTAATCAAGAAAAAGCCGGCGACGGTCAAGCGGGGGTCTCCTGCACTGCGGAAAAACCGCTGTCCGTTCGGTCAGAACCGCAGTGTCGCAAAGGCGCCGACCGTCAGCGGCTCCCCGGTACGCGCGAGCCTGCGGTCATCGGTGAACTGCGTGACATAATCATTGTCGAGCAGGTTGCGGGCATAGAGAGTGACGGCCCAGTTCTCCGCCTCGTAGCCGATCTGGGCATTCAGCAGGAGCCGGCTGTCCGACTTCGTCGTCGCGGTGTTGTCCGGATCCGAGAACGCACCGGCCGTATAACTTGCATCCGCTCCGAGAACGATGCCGTTGGCAAAGCTGTAGGTGCCGCCGAAGGCCGCGGTCACGGGCGACGAATCGGGAAACCGGTTGCCCGAGAAATCGTCGTCTCCATCGACGAAATCGAGAAACTCGGTGCGTACAAACCCGACCGATCCGAAGAGCTCCAGCCGGTCCATCGGGGTACCGCGCAGCTCCAACTCGCCGCCAAAGAGGCGCGAGCGCCCCGCATTGATCGTGTTGAAATCCGCATCAAGCCCGGTCGGGCCGATGACGTTCACCTGCTGGTCGCGCCAGGCGGTGTAGAAGGCGTTGGCGTTCGCCGTGAGCCGCCCGTCGAACCATTGCGAACGCAACGCCAATTCGTAGTTCCAGGTGAACTCCGGGTCGAACTCGTTGATCACGCCGGTGAGGGTGTTGCGTTGCGTGCCGCCTGCTCGATAGCCGCGTTGCACGGTGAAGCCGGTCGAGAGGTCATCGGTCCAGTCATAGACAAGACCCGCCTTCGGCAGAAACGCGCTGAAGGTCGTCTGGCTCGACACCCGGTTGTCGGGGGGCAGTGGGATCGGCAGCGGCACATTGGTGGTGACAACCGTTGTGTCCTCGAAATCCACGGTTTCGCGATCGTACCGCCCTCCCGCGATCAGTCGCATCTGGGGCAGGACCCGGATCTCGGCCTCGCCGAAGAGCGCGAGGTTGAGCGTCTCCGCCGTGCTGTCGGTGGTCCGGTCGATCTGCACGAAAGCAGGAAGATTGGGGTCGACGAACGTGCCGGGGAGGATTGCGCTGGTCGCGTCATTGTCAGTGATGCCGGTGATGTAGCCCCCGACGACCGCTTCGATCCGGTCGCTCGAATAAGCCAGCGTCACCTCTTGCTCGAAGCTGTGGCTGTCTGCGTCGCGGCTCAGGAAACCGCCATCGGCCGGTGTCTGGTCGAAATCCTCGATCCGGGTGTAGTCGTTCAGCAGACCGCTGGTCTCCGAGCGCAGGGTGAATGCGTCGTTGAGGTCATAGGTCATGCGTAGGTTGAACAGGCCGAACTCACTGCCTTCCTCGGCGGCGATGTTCGAGAGGTTCACCCGCCGATCCGGAAACTGTGCGGTCTCGACGAAATCCTCGCCGCCGAAGTTGCGCGCATAGGTGGTCGACAGGATGGCTTGGAAGGCGTCCGTCGGCTCAAAGAGCGCCTTGGCCCGGAGCGTCGTCTGCTCGCGGTTGTCATAGTCATCGATGCCAAGGGTCGGATTGGTCACGAACCCGTCGGTCTGGATGTGCTCGGCCGAGAAGCGAACAGCGAGGACGTCGTCCACAATCGGTGCGTTGAAGGCAACCGCGCCGCCGAACTGGTTGCGTTCGGCCACGTCCACGCGCGCCTGGAGATCCGCGGCAAAGGTCGGGTCAGCGCTGCGAACGATGACGGCGCCCGCAAGTGCGTTGCGCCCTTGTTGGGTGGATTGCGGGCCGCGTAGCACCTCGATCTGTTCGAGATCCCAGGTGCTGTAGGGGCCAAAGAATGTTGTCTGGTTGGTCGGCAGTGTGATGCCGTCAACCCGGGTGGTGACCAAAAGCCCCGACCCCGCCGCTCCCGGTCCGCGCTGATCGATGCCGCGGATGGCGAACCCTTTCTCGCCGAAGCTGCTGGTGACATTGGGGGTGCGCTCGATCACATCGTAGAGGTCGAGGTCGCCCCGACGCTCGAGCTCTTCGCCCGGGATCACGGCCACGCTGGTCTGGGTGTCTTGAAGGCTGCGCGTCTGTAGCTCGCCCTCGACGACAAGCTCGTCCAAGACAATCGCGTCCTCGCCGAAGCCGCGTTCCTGAGCGTTGGCGGGCGCGACGCCGGGCCCTATGCCGATCAGAACAGCGCTCGCAGCTGTCGCTGCCGTTCGGCCCAGTTTGCGGCCAGGCCGTCGAATTTCTACTCGCGTGAAGTCCATAAGCCGCGTCCCCCGATGCTGCTGGTGTGCGGCTGGCTCGGCGGAAGGCGTCACTGGCGTAGGTGGGATACTCTTGATGCTGAGTATTTTTGTCAACTATCTGACTCACCAGAGACCGGACGGATGTCGCAGATATCGCATCGATATCGCGGCCAGATATCGCAGTCAGATATCGCACCGAACGACATCCCCTCAGGGGGTGTCCGAGCCGATAGGGGGCTACTCCCCG
>JBCCDA010000211.1:0-2632 GCA_039033215.1 Pseudomonadota bacterium
AAGCTCGCGGCCATCATCAAGGCGATCCCCGTCAGCACCATCGCCGCGATCAGCCAGGGCGAGATCGTCAGCCACAGGCGGATCGTCCTCAGCCGCGTCTCGAACATACTCGCTGTCTCGGTCTGAAAGCGGCGCGTATCGCTCGCGATGGTATGCTGCGCGGCGCCCACAATGTTCTTCAAATCGATCCTGAAACTCTTGAGCTGGGACGAGATCGAGGCGACGTGTTCGGCCCGGATCGCGTCGAGTTCCGCGTTCAGCTTCTCGCTCAGCCGGGTCGGCTTGCCAGTCTTCATGGAAAATCTCTCCTTTCAACCGCCAGCGTTCGCCGGTCTCGGGATCACGGGCGGTGATGTACGCCTTGCCGGTGCGCGGCAGGTCGAAGCCTGCGTCGGTGAGCGCGTCGATCATGCTCGCCCGGTCACTGATCAGGCCCATATCAATCTGGTCCTGTATCCAGGCGTGCAGCTCGTCACGGCCCTGCGCGCGGGTCGGGGCTTCGACGGTGTCACGGACCTCCTGGGCGCGCTCGACATCCATCGGGTCGGCCCAGCCGTGGCGCTGGTTCATCACGTCGCGCAAGCTGTCATAGGCGTCCTGGTAGCCGGGCGGCGCGATGTTCAGGCTCTTGCCGGTCGTCAGTTCCAGGCGCGGCGTACAGAAATGCAGCTCGACCCGGCCTTCGTGGCGATGGCGGACCCAGAGCACCTCATATTGCTCAGGGTCCAGTCCCGCGAAGGCCAGCCGCTCGAAACCGTCCATGACCTCGGCCTGCTGGTCCTCGGTCGGGTCGTCGCTGTCCGCAAAGCTGATCACCCCCGCGCGGTAGGTCCACTGGTGGCGGCTGGCGTCGATCAACGCCTCGGTGCGCTCGGGATTGCCGCGCAGAACTTCGGGCAGTGGGTCGCGGGTAACGGTCTTAGGCTGGCCGTCGGCGTCGCGGATCAGGTCGCGATTGTCGTCATAGGCCAGCACGCGCTCGGCCACGAGGTACCCAACCGGTCCTGCGCCCGCGCCCTTGCCGTTGGGAAAGAACTTGATCAGCACCGCCGCGCCTCATCGAGAAGCGCAGCGAGCTGGCGTTCAATCACCACAAGGCGACGCGCGACGGTCAACATGTCGAGATCGGTGCGCCCGACCTTCATGGCGTGGTTCAGCCAGCGCGCGATCTGGTTGAGGTTGCCGCCGATGCGCCCGACCGCCAGCACCAGCGCCGGATCGACGCGCGGGACCGGCTTGCGGCGGCGCGCCTCGGTCAGGCCGAGCGCCTCGCGCAGAAGCGTCGAAGCAGGCAGGCCAGCGGCCTCAGCCTTGGCGCGCAGCTGGGCCTTCTCGGACGCGGTGCAGCGGAAGACGAAGGTCTCGGTCAGCGGCTCTTTGGCGGGGGCTTTGCCCGCGCCGGAGGGGTTCGAAGGGGAGGCTTGCCGCCCCTCGCAAGGTCCCGTGTGATCGGCGCAGCCGTATGACATGGGTCGCCTTGCTGTTTGCGCTTCGGTGGGATCGGTGGTGCTCATTATAAAAGGCCCGCCGCCCGGATTTGCGCCTGTGTCACCAGCTCAGCAGCCAAGAGCGCATCGATCTGACCGGGTGTGATGTGGCGGCAGAGCGGATGCTTGTCTGTGACCCAGTTCGCCAAGCCTGCCAGCATCTCGGATTCCTTGGCCTTCGCCGCTTCGCGGTTCTTGGCGATGTCCTCGACATAGCCGCGCCAGCGTCCCGACTTGAACCAATTATCGCAAAAACAGACCTTGGAGCGGGTGAAGCCTGCGCTCTCAGCCGCGTATGCCTTCACAGCCTGCAACAGGTCCTCGCCCTCAGTTCCGGCATCCAGGATGTCCCTGATCCGCCCGAGACACTCTGCCTTCCCGCGCATACGGTCGGGCGGATAGGCAGCCAATATCTTCTCGGCTTCCTCTTCCGCCTCGCGGTCGCGCGTAGGTGGTTTATGGATGGTTTCAGGATGGTTTGGGGGCCGTGGTGGCCCCGGTACCCCGGCCACTGTGGCCCCCGTTCCAGGTCCAGTCTGGACGGGGTCCACTGTGGCCCCCGTCTCGATGTCGGGCTCGGCGATCAGTTCGAGCGCCTCGACCACGGCAAGATCGATCCGGTATACGACGGTGAAACCGTTCTTGCATCCCCGTGCGCCCGTTTCGACCAGGATGCCTTCCTTCAGGAAGTCGCGGATCGTGCGCTTGACAGTGGTCTCTCCCAGCTCCGTGTGCCGTTGGATCGTGCCCTTTGAACACCAGATGCCCGACCCATCATCAGAGGCCTTGTCCGC
Source organism: Pseudomonadota bacterium (assembly GCA_039033215.1). Classification (GTDB taxonomy): domain Bacteria; phylum Pseudomonadota; class Alphaproteobacteria; order Rhodobacterales; family Rhodobacteraceae; genus Thermohalobaculum. Next base: position 2,282 of record JBCCDA010000211.1, read on the forward strand.
CAGAAACATGATGATCTGCTTGCGCGTAGCACTGCCAAACTTCCGCTCAGCACACGCGTTCGCCACACGCCAGCTCATCGGATGGCCCCAAATGCCGCACGGACGTGCGAATTTTATACAGGTTTTGTACGAGATTTCGGTCGTTTTCGGAGAATTCGGCGGAAAACGAAACGGGCGGTTCTGCACGCTCCTGCAGAACCCCTTGCAAATAAGCTATATTTTTCAGGCAGTTTTGGCGACCCCGGCAGGATTCGAACCTGCAACCTGCCCCTTAGGAGGGGGCTGCTCTATCCAGTTGAGCCACGGGGTCTGTCTGACAGCGTGTACCGTGAGACAGGCCCCGTGGGAAGA
>JBCCDA010000212.1:0-2628 GCA_039033215.1 Pseudomonadota bacterium
GCGGGCGCGCATCGGCCGATCGGGCGCCATGGCCGCATCTGCGCAGAACGCGAGCAGTTGGGGCTCATCCATCAGCAGATAATCCAGCACCGCGCCGAGATAGTCCGGATCCTGGGCCCTCTCACGCATCTCGTCGGCTCCGGTTCCCGCCACCGCAAAAAAGCGCTCCGCGCGGTCGGGATCGGCAGCGAGCCAGCCCAGCGCCTCCAGCGCCAGAACTTCCGCCGCATCGCGCGGCAGGGGGGTGAGCGAACCGGTTTGCATGCCATCTCCCGGGGCGTTGACGTGGCGTGATACTGGAGCAAATCGAAAGAGATCGTTAACCTATTTCCCCAACCCTATCCGGCAAGCAAGCAGAGAGAGTCGTTTGCGTTGCCGCCCGGCCGTCGTCGGCACCGGGCGGATTAGTCATGGCGTACAGCCACACCGATGGCGGCAGGCGTTTGCGCAGCGAACGTGAGGACGGAAGGCCCGATGAAAGGTCGCTTCACAGTTTCTTCAGCAGGTGCGCGCTATGCCCCTGCAGGGTCAGGCGACGACCTCGCCAGAGCGGAGAGTATGTAGAATAATGCCCGGCCGTGTCCTGATCGTGGAAGACAGCGCGACGAACCGGTTGCTGCTGCGCTCGCGCCTGAATCAGGCGTACTATGACGTCGTCGAGGCTGAGAACGGCGAGCAGGCGCTGGAACTGGTGACATCCGAGCGTCCCGATCTGGTGTTGCTGGATGTCATGATGCCCGGAATGGATGGGTTCGAAGTCTGCCGACGGCTCAAGTCGACGCCCGAAACGCTGCATATTCCCGTCGTCATGCTGACTGCCCTCGACAAGCGTGAGGACCGCGTAACCGGTCTGGAAGCGGGCGCCGACGATTTTCTGTCGAAACCGTTCGACGACGTTGCCCTGATGAGCCGTGTCGCCTCGCTGACGCGCATGAAGATGATGGTCGACGAGATGATCCTGCGCGGCCAGACGTCACCCGGCCTCGGGGCGGAGGATCTGATGGACGCGGCCCGTGCCACGGTCTTCCCCGAAAGCCAAGTGCTGATCGTCGGCCCGAAGGAAGTGCAGGTTCGAGCCATGCGTGATGCCATCGCGCGCGCTATCGGCTGCCAGGTCGACATCGCGACGAGTATAGAAGAAGCGACCTCGCTGGTTGAGTTCATTGGGGTCGATGCGGTGTTGATCGAGGACGGTCTGCCCGGCGGCGATCCCTTGCGCTTCGGTTCGGTCCTGCGTGCCCGGCCCGAAACGCGGCAGGCCGCAACGGTGCTCGTGGTACCGTCGGACGGGCTCGGCCTCGCGAGCAAGGCGCTCGAGATCGGATTCAACGATTACATAACCAGTCCCATCGATCTGGTCGAACTAACCGCCCGCATCCGCTCGCAGCTCCGACGCAAACATTATGCGGACCGGCTGCGCGAAAACATGCGCACAACGATGGTGCAAGCTGTCACGGATCCGCTCACCGGTGTGTACAACCGTCGCTATGCCAATGTGCATCTGGATGCCATGATCGAGCAGGCACGGGAACGGGGGAGCGATCTTGCCGTAATGCTTCTCGATCTCGATCGCTTCAAGAACGTCAACGACACGTATGGGCACGCGGCTGGCGACGACGTGCTCAAGGAATTCGCACGGCGACTTGGTGAAAACGTTCGCAACATCGATCTTGTCGCCCGCATGGGGGGAGAAGAGTTCATGGTGCTGATGCCGGACGTCAGTGTCGGCCTCGCCGCCGAAATCGCGGAACGTGTCAGGATGAAGACCGAAGCACCCGAGTTCGAGATTGCCGCAGACGGCACTTTGCTGCCGATAACCGTATCGATCGGCTATGCCGTATTGCAGGAATCGGAGTCAGTGTTCGAGATCGTCAAACGTGCTGACGAGGCGCTCTATGCGTCGAAGAACGGCGGGCGGAACCGCGTGACCCTCGCCGAAGCGGCGTAGCCTTCCGCTCACGCCACCATATGCAGTACCCGGCCATCAAAGGACGACCGGGCATTATCGCTTAGGCCACCCGGCGCGGCGCCGGCGATGTCTCAGCATACCCATCGCGCGTCTGGGGCAACTTGCGCTCGAGAAGCCCGCTGGCCACCTGCGTCCGAAGGACCTGCGCGGTACCGCCCCCGATCGTGAACATACGCGCATCCCGCACCATGCGCTCCAACGGCCGCGCCCGCGAGTAGCCCGCCGCACCGTGCAACTGCAGCGCATCGTTCGTGACCTTGACGGCGGTCTCGGCCGCCAGGATCTTCGCCTGCGCCGCAAGCGCCATGTCCGGAAAGCCACCCTGATCCGACGCTGCCGCCTTCCATATCAACGCCTGGCTGGCCGCCAGACCGATCGACATGTCGGTCAGCATCCACTGCAGCCCCTGAAACTCCGCAATCGGCCGGCCGAACTGTTCGCGCTCCTGAACAAAGGCTAGCGCGTGCTCGTAGGCACCCTGCGCCACACCCAGCGCCACGGTCGCCGCGCCAACCCGTTGGGAATTGTAGGCCGTCATCAGCTTCGCGAAGCCGCGGCGGGCATCCCCCTCGGGAACCAGAACCATATCGTCTGCAACGAACATGTCCTGAAGGATCACTTCAGCCTCCGGGATACCACGCAAGCCCATCGTCGGCTCC
>JBCCDA010000213.1:0-2602 GCA_039033215.1 Pseudomonadota bacterium
ACAGGTCTTCAAGGTAAACGGGCTCGGCCAGCTTCTGATCATCGGCATTCAGGGCGCCGACTATCCGCTTGTGCAAACACTAACTTTCATCTTTGCGGTGCTGATCGTCGTCTTCAACCTCGTCGCCGATGTGCTCTACGGCATTCTTGACCCGAGGATCCGCTATGACTGATGCCACGCAGACCGTTGTCGACGAGCCGGTCCGCGCCCACCGGTCGCTCTGGGCGGATGTCTGGTCTCAGTACAAGACCCACAAAGGTGCGCTGATCGGAACGGGCATCTTCGTGACCATCGTGCTGATCGTCCTGCTCGGTCCCTTTATTCATACGACCGATCCGCAATACCTGAGCATCCGCGACAAGAACCAGGGTGTGAGCTGGCAGTACCCGAGGGGTACGGACCAAGTCGGCAGAGACATCTTCGCCCAGGTCTTGGCTGGAGGGCGCGTATCACTGGCCGTCGGCTTCACCGCAATGTTGCTATCGCTGCTGGTCGGCGCATTGGTCGGCGTACTTGCGGGCTACTTCAAGCGGCTCGACGGCCCGCTGATGCGACTGACGGATCTGTTCCTGGCGCTGCCGCTGCTGCCGCTGCTGCTGGTCATCATCATGCTGTTCCGTGACACGCTCAGGAACATGTTCGGGCCCGAGATGGGTATCTTCTTCCTGATAGTGTTCGTGATCGGCATCACTTCGTGGATGCAGACCGCCCGGATCGTGCGTGGCGACGTGCTGTCGCTGAAGGAGCGCGAATTCGTTCTTGCCGCTAAATCGATCGGTACGCGTGAAGGCAAGGTTATCACCCGGCACATCTTCCCAAACGTGCTCAGCCCGATCATGGTCTCGGCGACGCTGGGTATTGCGAACGCGATTATAACCGAGTCGGCGCTGTCGTTCCTGGGCCTTGGCTTCCCCTCGGACTTCCCGACCTGGGGACGGCTGCTCTACGATTCCACCAATTACATCCAGCAGTACCCGATCCGCGTGATCTGGCCGGGATTGGCGATCTCGCTGACAGTGCTCAGCGTGAACTACATGGGCGACGGCCTGCGCGATGCGCTGGATCCTCGGCTGCGGAAGTAACGTGTGAGGCGCATGGCGTGCGCCTCTGCAAGATGTAAGACCTGTCTTGAGGGGTATTTATGCGCATCTTCACAGTGTTCCTGTTGTCATCACTGCTTCTGCAATCCTACGCTCCGGGGCGATACCGTGACCCTGACGCTCTTCGCAACACTGTAATCCTCGGGTCAGATGAAGCAGGGCGGGAAAAATTTGAAGCCCGATTTGGCGACCCAAGGATTTACGTCGAGAAGCTCTGCCGCTCTGGTCCGATCAAAACAGGACGTTATAGCGAGCGTCATGCCCACCAGCAGACTTTTTTGCGTGGCGTCGCGTGAAGCAAGGCTTCAACTACCAGGCCATGGGTTTCTTCGTGTATTCGCTGTCTACGAAAGCATCCTTTCCAGACAGCTATTGGGGGTTGGGTGTAACGACACACCAGCTGTACCCGGAAAGCGACGTCTACGACCGATGCTTCGACACCGCGTTTCGTCAACTCACGGCAAAAGATGCCGTAACGGAGCGCTACCACTCGGATTACTGCCGTGCGCTGGAAGAGCGTAAACGACCGGATGACGCGATTGTTCAAGGGCTTGCTGCCATCGCACTGAATCCGGACTATGCCGAAGCGCACAAATGTTTAGCACGCGCTTATCTTCAAAAGGGCGACACTAAATCCGCAGAGACACACGCGGAGAAAGTGCTGCACCTACTTGCAGCTTCTTAAGGATCGTCTTCCTGCGCGCATCTCCGCCGGTACAAACTTCGGAACACATCCAGCGTCCGGCCGAGTGTCCAAACGGGACGTGCGATGCCGCGTGGCTCGTGATGCGAGCGGGCTTTCGTTCCGCCTCGGATCAGTCGTCTTGTCCGTTCCAGGAAAACGGGATGCGGCAGGCCCGCCACAGATAGTCTGACACGACCCCACGACATCGGGAGCTGCCGCTCTGCCGTGGCTGCGCGCTCGTCCACTCGCACTCGGGGATGTGTCCCCATGCTAGCGGCGGCCGTTCTAAGCAAGGATACTTAAAACTTCGATAAAATCTTCAGGGAACAGCGGATCTGCGCCATCGGTCGTCGCCTGCGTATGGTGATAAAACCTCCGGCAGGCTTAGGGTACTCAAAAACAAGCACCGCATGAGAGTCAGCGAAATGAGCGACCCGATCAAGACCCACCGCGATGGCCATGTACTGGAAGTCACCATCGACAGGCCCAAGGCCAACGCGATCGACCTCGCGACCAGCCGGATCATGGGCGAGGTTTTCCAGGACTTCCGTGACGACCCGGAACTGCGCGTCGCCATCCTGACCGCGAGTGGTGAGAAATTCTTCTGCCCCGGCTGGGACCTGAAAGCCGCGGCCGAAGGCGACGCCGTCGACGGTGACTACGGCATCGGCGGCTTTGGCGGCTTGCAGGAGCTCGGCTTCCTCGACAAGCCCGTGATCTGTGCCGTGAACGGGATCTGTTGCGGTGGCGGGCTCGAGATCGCTCTGTCCTGCGATCTGATCCTTGCCGCCGATCATGCAACCTTCGCACTGCCCGA
>JBCCDA010000214.1:0-2519 GCA_039033215.1 Pseudomonadota bacterium
GATGATCATGGGCGAGATCTGCACGCGCGGCTGCACCTTCTGCAATGTTGCGACCGGCAAGCCCGAGGCGCTGGACGTCTTCGAGCCCGGGCGGGTTGCGCAGGCGGTCGAGAAGCTGGATCTGAACCACGTCGTGATTACCTCGGTCGACCGCGACGATGTCGAGGATGGCGGGGCCGAGCACTTTGCTCAGACCATCCGGGCAATCCGGCGCAAGTGTCCTGGCACGACGATCGAGATTCTGACGCCGGATTTTCTGAGATGCGCGCCCGAGGTGCTGGAGGCTGTCGTCGCAGCGAAGCCCGATGTGTTCAATCACAACCTGGAAACTGTGCCCGGGCTGTACCCCGAGGTTCGACCAGGGGCGCGTTATTTCCACTCTCTGCGTCTGTTGCAGCGGGTGAAGGAGATGGATCCGTCGATGTTCACCAAGTCCGGGCTGATGGTCGGGCTTGGCGAAGAGCGCCAGCAGATCCATCAGGTTATGGACGACATGCGTGCGGCGGACATCGATTTTCTGACGATCGGGCAGTATCTGCAACCGTCGCCGAAGCATCACGCGGTGGATCGCTACGTGACGCCTGACGAGTTCGCGGCCTATGAGAAGACGGCGTACGCCAAGGGGTTCCTCATGGTGTCCGCGACCCCATTGACGCGGTCGTCTTACCACGCGGGCGATGACTTCGCGCGTTTGAGAGCAGCCCGGCAAAAGAAGCTTGGGTGACGAGCGCCGCCGACGCAGGCGCTCTCAGACAGGATCGAGTTTGCGACTTTGCGTGATGCGTGCGCGCTTTGCCTCGCCAACCCGAAGCAATGGGCGTGCTGGGGGTCCGTAAGCCTCGATCACGTCCGCCTGTAAACCCGGGATCAGGTTGGCGATCTCTCGACGGTGTTGGGGTGTGATCAGGTCCATGGCAACGGGGCCTGGATAGAAGCTTTCCACCCATGCGCCATTGGCCGCGAGGATCTGATGTCTCGCCATCAACACGCTGACATAGGTCACAGACCTTTTGCCCTTCATGACACGAACGCCGCGCAGGCCAAGCAGGGCTTTGGCAGGAACGAGCACCTCGCCCGATCGTGAGGGATCCGGTCTGAGTATCCTGTGCTGAGGCGACACGATCAGATCGCGCGCTGGCTGGTTGGGGCCGAGGCTGCCTGCCTTGAAGGCCAGCGGCTTCTGCGACGGTAGTGCGCCAGGAAAGTGCAGAGTTCTGCCGCCAATCCAAAGAACGGGCTGCGGCCCCTGATCCCGGGTCAGGACCATCGTGCCGGGGCGAAGGCTTTCCACCGGCAGGTCTCCCCCAAGCGTCGCAATCAGCGTTCCGGCTGAGAAGCAGGGGAAGTTCGAAACTGTATCTACGAAGTCAAGCTCACCATCGTTGTCGCCCAGCAAGGGGTCGGCGACCTGCGAACCGTTTTCGAACACCAGAGTGCCGGGGTTATCCGGGTCCACCACACCGCGCAGGTTGATGACGACGCTTCCCTGTTGAATGATCAGGTGTTCGTCCCCGGCGCCAAGGCCTTGCTCGATATCGGGTTGCACACTGGTACGGGCGGCGACGACATTGCCGTCTGCGTCCAGAATTGTCAGAAGCTGACCGTTCCGGAACTGGGTTTCAGTGTCTTGCGCCTGATCGATCTGGATCGTGAAGAGTTCGTCGGATGATCCGATCGGGGTCACCCCCGCGAGCGTCACGAGACGTTCGGCGCCGTTGCCCGTTCCGGAAATGCTTGAGAACGTACCGATCTGGTCTCCACGCACGGTGAAAAAAAACGTGGCCATTGCAGGCATCTCCCGTTCTCGTCAGTCGCTCTGAGTCGCTATCTCCCAGACTTCACCCGATCACCCAGGCCGCATGTTAGATGGTTTTGCCCAACCATCAAGGCGGTCTCGCCTGCCTTGAAGTAGGGTGAGCGCAATCTGACTAAAACTGACCATGCGTGCCGTGGTCGAAGTCGAGAGTCAGTCTGCGTTCGGATGACCTGCGCTTTCCCGATGCACGGGAGGCTGCGGTCTCGCTGCGCCTCGTTGATCCGGTAGCCCAGGACGCGCGCGCCTGGGGTCTCGAACCCCGTTCTTTGCGTGGCAAACGGTGACTCACGTCGGGAGGGTTTGTTGAGCGATGCACAAACCCCGAGGCGGGCAAGGTCGCGATCTTGAATGTTGGGCCGCTCTACAGCTCATTGTAATGCTTAAAATGATATTTATGTGATGGCTTGTGAGAGCGTCTTGGAATTGCAGGAATCAACCCACGGATGTTTTAAAGGAGCCGGCGGTCTCCGTCTTCTGTGGGGTGAAAGGACGAGATGTTCGCGAACCTTGAGAAACGAAGGACTTACAAATGAACGGGAAAACACTCAGAATCGGTGCGCTCACGGGTGCGCTCGTCCTTGTCTGCGGTGCGGTGCTGGCAGCGGACGGCGCGCATGACTCGGTCAGCGATGACGTGATCGCCGCACAGCGCGCAAAACTTGCATCCGTGACACAGGGTGCCGGTTTTGGACCGCAGGCGCCC
>JBCCDA010000215.1:0-2480 GCA_039033215.1 Pseudomonadota bacterium
GTCGTGCTGGCCGGGCTGGCCGCCGCGTTCCTGCTGATCGTCCTGCGGTCTGTCGCTGATCTTCGGCTCAGTGCCCAGGACATCTCGGCCTTCGACACCGGCGCGATCATCGTCGCTCTGATCGCCTCGGCCGTCCTACTTGCCGGTGTCGCAGCCGCGCTCTGGATCCTGCGCTGTGCCGGAACTCTGTCCGACACCATGATGGCAACCATGCGCATCTCGACGCTCGCGTTCGCGATCCTGATCGGCGCCACGATCTTCTCGTTGATCTTCCGGTCGCTGGGTGGTGACGAAATCGTTCTGGAAGCCATGCAGTCGATCCCGGGCGGAGCCAACGGCGCGCTGCTTGCCGTCCTGTTGCTGGTGTTCGTCCTGGGCTTCTTCCTCGACTTCATCGAAATCGTCTTCATCATCATGCCGATCGTCGCACCGGTCATCCTGCAATCGGACATCAACCCGATCTGGTTCGGCGTGTTGATCGCGCTGAACCTTCAGACCTCTTTCCTGACGCCGCCATTCGGATTTGCACTTTTCTACTTGCGCGGCGTGGCACCGCCCGAGGTCCGCACAACCGACATCTATCGCGGCGTCCTGCCCTACATCGCGATCCAGCTTCTGGCACTGGCCACGGTCTTTGTGTTCCCAGCGCTTGCCACGTGGCTGCCCTCTGTTCTCTTCCGGTAAGGAGACCCGCCCGATGCGCGCGCCGAACTGCACGATCCCGGCAACCGGTGGCGAGATGGACGCCTATCTCAGCCTGCCCGATGGCAGGCCCAAGGCCACGGTCCTGATGCAGGTCGAGCTTTGGGGCTTGACAGCGCATATGGGCGAGGTTGCGGACCGGCTGGCGGCACAAGGATACGCGGCCGTCGTCTGTGACCTGTTCCGGGGGGTGAAACCACCCGTCCCAAGCGACCCGGCAGAGACGTGGGGCGAGACGTTCAAGTCTTTCGACGACGTGCGGGCGACATGCGATTGCCGTCATGCATTGGATTGGGCGCTCTCCGGACCGGACGGGCACGATTTCGGGCGCGTCTTTGCATGGGGTTTTTGTATGGGCGGACGCTTCGCGCACAATCTGGCAGCCTTCGACACGCGGCTTGCAGGGGCGATCAATTTCTATGGCCGGATCAACTTCCCGCGCATGTCCAACAAACCATTCCTGCCAATCGAGATCACGCGCATGATCGCGTCGCCCTATCTCGGCGTGTTCGCGGAAACGGACGGCCTTATCCCGACTGAAGATGTCGAACGCCTTCGCGCGGACCTGGAAGACAACCCGGGAACGGAGATAACGGTCTACCCAGGCACCGAGCACGCGTTCTTCAACGATCATCGGGACGCGTATCATGCTGACGCGGCAAGTCAGGCATGGGCAAAGGTCCTTGCCTTCCTAGAACGGCATTGCTGATCTGAGAGCTTTTGCCTGGATTCAGGCCCGCTCAACGCGGGCGGATGCCTGCGATCCTTTGGCGGATCTTAAAGCTCAACGAATACGCCCCGTGCGTCTCAACTGGCGGGCGATATCAGAGAGCCGAGTGACCGCGACATCTGCACACTAAGATCGCGCAAGGCAGGTCGAGATCCCACGGCACAACATTGCTGATTGCGAGTATTGAGCGTAAAACTCTAGTCTTTTCAGGGCACAGACAGCCAGTGCATACGGAGTGCGGCGAAAAGACTGTAAGACTTACAAGCCCGAATTCAGCTCACCTTTCTCTGTTTTCTTACACACAACCTTAACCACACACGTCTCATCAGTATAGGGCGTGGCTTGGTCGAGGCGACAGAATGTCTGGTACGACTGGAAATGACACCTTTTTTGGTGGCTCTGGCTCGGATGACGTCCAGTTCAATGACGGCGACGACCTCGTCTATGGCGGTGGCGGCGCCGACAAGCTCGAGGGCGAAGGCGACGACGACACGATCTATGGCGGCACCGGCGTAGACGACCTAAAGGGTGGCGAGGGCGAAGACACAATCTTCGGCGGCGACGATGATGACAAGATCGACGGACAGCAGGGCAACGATACGATCTTCGGCGGCGGCGGCGACGACGAATTCAAGACGGATTCAGGCAATGATCTGGTCTACGGTGGCGCGGGCGACGACGTCGTCGATGCTAAGTCCGGTTTCAATATCGTCTATGGCGGCGCTGGAAACGATGCACTCGACCTCGGCGCAAGCGGCGGGATCGTCTATGGCGGCGACGGCGACGAGTTTATCAAGGGCGGCAGCGGTGACATGTCGGCCTATGGTGGCGTCGGCAGTGACGAGATCGAAGGAGGCAGCGGTTCAGATCGTATCGATGGTGGTATCGGCGATGACACGATCAAGACAGGAAGCGGTAGCGACGTAATTGCATTCTACGATGGCGCCGGCAGCGACGTTATCACAGACTTCGACGAAACCAGCGACTCAATCGAAATCGGCTCGAAAGGCGTCGACACCTTTGCCGACATCCAGGCACGGATGGTCAA
>JBCCDA010000216.1:0-2472 GCA_039033215.1 Pseudomonadota bacterium
ATCCGGAGTTTTCATGACATCAGTGTCCTCCGATGCTGCGTTTGGTGCCGAGGCCACTGGTGGGCGCTCGTCGTTGTCGTATAGCGATGCGTCCGAGACTGCCAAGGGCCGCAAACCTCTGACCGTTTTGCAGGTCGTGCCGCGCCTGGACACCGGCGGCGTGGAGCGTACGACGCTGGAGATTACCGAGGCGATCTGCACGGCGGGTGGCAGGGCGTTGGTCGCGACTGCTGGCGGGCAGCTCGAATTTCGCATTCAGCGCGCCGGCGGCGAGATTTTCCACATGAATGCGGATTCCAAGAACCCGCTGACGATGTGGCAGAACGCACGCCTGATGCGCCGTCTGATCCGGGAAGAGAGCGTTGATATCGTGCACGCGCGGTCGCGAGCGCCTGCATGGTCGGCCTATTGGGCGACGCGCAGCTCCGGGACGCCGTTCATGACGACGTTCCACGGCACGTACAATGAAGAGTTCGGGCTGAAGAAGCTCTATAACTCCATCATGGCGCGGGGGCGTCCCGTCATTGCGAACTCCGAGTTCATCCGAAAACTGATCATAGAGCGCTACCGCCTGCCCCAGGAACAGATCGTCACGATCCCGCGCGGCGCGGACATTGGCGTATTCTCGGAAGAATCGGTGGGCAACCAGCGCGCCATCAAGCTTGCGGAAAGCTGGGGTCTGATCGAGGACCCGCGCGCCATCGTCCTGATGCCAGGACGGTTGACGCGCTGGAAGGGCGCCGAAAGCATGATCGATGCGGCGGCGCAGCTGAAGGAGATGCGCGGGCCGGACTTCGCCGTGCTGTTGGTTGGCGACGATGATGACAGCGGGTTCCGCGAAACCTTGCAAAAGCGAATCGATGCGGCCGGGGCCGGAGATGTCGTTTACCTGACGGGCGCATGCCAGGACATGGCGGCGGCCTACAAGCTGTCTTCGGTCGTCGTCTCGGCCTCGATCGAACCTGAAGCATTCGGGCGTGTGATCGTTGAAGCGCAGGCCATGAGCCGTCCGGTGATCGCGACCTCGCATGGTGGCGCGCGCGAGACGGTGGCCCATGGCGAAAGTGGTTGGCTGTATCCCCCGGGCGATTCCGAGGTGCTGGCGGCGACGATTCATCAGGCACTGGAGATGGATCCCTCGGCACGGGCGCATATGGGACTGGCCGGTCGGGCGCGTATTCATACGAGCTATACCGTGTCAGCGATGCAGCGTGCGACGCTGGATGTCTACGAACAGGTCGCAGGGCGTACGTTCCAGGCCTTGATCTGATCCAAGGCGCACACTCGGTTGCGGAGCGCTTCGCCGAGATTCGGCATTCCAAACCTTCATTTGATCCGCATGAAGTGTGTGCTGAGCCTCGCATGAGCCATCCAATTCAATGCACTATATTGCATAGTATTCATGGCATCCAACCAATATGATGAACAATATTGCATCAAACCCCTGATCCAAGTAAGACATCCGAAAAGATCCCGGGAGGATACGGTGTCAAACACCATCGACTTTCAATGCGATCCCGAAGCCTATCGACATTGGCGGATCGAGATCGACGGGCCGGTCGCGAACCTGTTCATGGATGTCGACGAAACTGGCGGCCTGTTCGACGGATACGAGCTGAAGCTGAATTCCTATGACCTCGGCGTGGACATCGAACTGGCCGATATCGTGCAGCGGATGCGGTTCGAGCATCCCAGCGTCAAGGTCGTGGTGATGCAGTCCGGCAAGGAGCGTGTGTTCTGTGCTGGCGCCAACATCCGGATGCTGGGCGGCGCTGAGCACGCCCACAAGGTCAACTTCTGCAAGTTCACCAACGAAACCCGCAACACCTATGAGGCCGCAGGGACCGAGAGCGGCCAGACCTATATCGCAGCGATCAAGGGTGCCTGCGCGGGTGGCGGCTACGAACTCGCGCTGGCCTGCGACCACATCATCCTGGCCGATGACATGTCGTCCTCGGTCGCGTTGCCCGAAGTGCCTCTGCTGGCGGTGCTGCCCGGAACCGGAGGACTGACGCGGGTCACCGACAAGCGCAAGGTGCGCCGCGACCTGGCCGACGTGTTCTGCGCGATGGAAGAAGGCGTGAAGGGCAAGCGCGCCAAGGATTGGCGGCTGGTCGACGACGTGGTGCCCAACTCGAAGTTCGACGAGACGGTCGCGGCGCGGGTCGCAGAGTATGCCGGGAAGTCTTCGCGCCCGGATGATGCGGACGGCGTCAAGCTGACACCCATTGCAAAGACGATCGCGACAGACGGATCGATCACCTATTCGACCGTCGAGGTCGCGGTGGATCGGGACGCACGCCGCGCCGAGATCACGATCCACGGTCCGTCCGAGGTCGCGCCCGCCGATATGGACGCGTTCCACGCCGAAGGGCCTGACGCATGGATGCTGCGCGCGGCGCGGGAGCTCGATGACGCAATCCTGCATCTGCGGCTGAACGAACTGGAGTGCGGGTTGCTGGTGTTCAAAAC
>JBCCDA010000217.1:0-2467 GCA_039033215.1 Pseudomonadota bacterium
CTGGCCGAGATCGCCGGTCTGTCCCGCAGCCGGTTTGCCGAACTGTTTGTCGAGGCCGTCGGCGAAACACCACTGGCGTATCTGAGGCGCTGGCGGCTTGTCCTGGCGCGAAAAGATCTCGAGCGTGGTGACCGTGTTCAGGCCGTATCGCGCAGATATGGCTATGCGTCTGGTGAGGCGTTCAATCGGGCATTCCAACGCTTCTTCGGTTGCGCACCGACGGGTCTCAGGACCGGCGCCCAGGGTAGCGCCTAACACCAAAAAAGTGGGGCGCCCCGTCTCCCCCAACCGGGACGCCCCGCCTCCCCCTCAGGAGGTACTCAGTTGAAACTGCCTCAGTCAGCAGCACTCAGATCAAAATTCTCGCCAGGGAAGTATTTGGCCAGTCGCACGTCGGCGGCACGCGCATGGCCTTCCATGCCTTCCAGACGAGAGATCCGCGCGGTCGCCTCGGCCACGCGCTTCGAGCCTTCGCGGGTCATGCGCTGCCATGTGACCAGTTTCATGTACTTGTGGACCGACAGACCGCCCGTGTAGCGGGCAGCGCCCGAGGTCGGCAGCACGTGGTTGGTGCCCGAGGCCTTGTCGCCATAGGATACGGTCGTCTCTTCGCCCAGGAACAGCGAGCCGTAGCATTCCAGCCGGTTCAGCCACCAATCCAGATCGTCCGCCATGACGGTCAGGTGCTCGGGCGCGATTTCGTCCGAGACCCTGGCGACCTCCTCTCGGTCGGCGCAGACGATCACTTCGGCATAGTCGCGCCACGCGGCCTCGGCGTTCTTTCCGTTGAGTTCCGGCAGGTCGGCGATCAACTCTGGCACGCGGGCCATGATGGTTTCGGCCAGCGCGCGCGAGGTGGTGGCGAGCCAGACCGGGGAGTTATAGCCATGCTCGGCCTGGCTCACCAGGTCCACCGCGACGATCTCGGCGTCCGCCGTTGCGTCCGCCAGGATCAACGAGTCCGTCGGCCCGGCAAACATGTCGATGCCGACGCGGCCGAACAGGATGCGCTTGGCTTCGGCGACGAACTGGTTGCCAGGGCCAACAAGGATGTCCGATTTCGGCAGACCGAACAGGCCGAACGCCATCGCGGCAATGCCCTGAACGCCGCCCAAGGCAAGGATCTGGTCGGCGCCGCACAAATCAGCCGTGTAGACGATTGCCGGGTGTACGCCGGTATCCGGACGCGGCGGTGAACAGGCTGCAATGTTCCCGCATCCGGCAACCTTGGCCGTTGTCACGGTCATCATGGCCGACGCGATATGGGCATATCGCCCGCCCGGGGCATAGCAGCCGGCGGCCTGGCACGGGATCGCCTTCTGCCCCGCGATCAGGCCGGGCGCGATCTCGTACTCGAAATCCTGGATGGTCTGCTTCTGCGCCTCGGCAAAGCGGCGAACATTGTCGTGGGCGTATTGGATGTCGTCCTTCAGTTTCTGGGGAACCTTAGCCGCCGCCGCCGCGATCTCATCCCGCGTCAGAACCACGTTTCCGGCGTACTTGTCGAACTTGGCGGCGTACTCCTTCGCCTTGGCGTCGCCACCAGCCTCGATCTCGTCGAGGATGTTCTGGACGATGTCCCGCACATCGCCCGCATCGTCAGTTGACGTGCGGGCGGCCTTCTTCAGGTATTCAGGCATATCAGTTTCCGTCTAGGTAAGCGGGGAGCCAGAGGGCGATTTCAGGAAGGTAGAAGATCAGGCCGAGGCCGATCAGCTGGATGACCATGAACTGCATCATGCCGAAGTAGATGTCCTTGAGATCCCATTCGGGTACGACGCCTTTCAGGAAGTAGGCCGAGAGCGCCACCGGGGGCGAAAGCCACGCGGTTTGCAGACAGACCGCCACCAGGATCGCAAACCAGATCAGGTGGTCGTCCCGCTCCAGCCCGAAGTCCAGTTGCTCGACCACCGGCAGGATGATCGGCACGATGATCAGGACGATCGGTACCCACTCCAGTGGCCAACCGAGCAGGAAGACCAGCGCGAGGATCAGGACCATGGTCCAGACCGGCGACAGTTCGAACGCCAGCATCGCCTCGGTCAGCATTTTCGGTGTGCCGAGGTTCGAGAACACGGCGCCAAAGAAGTTCGATGCGGCAACCAGGAACATGATGAGTACGGTGATCTCGAGCGTCTTGATCATCGAGTCGTAGCCACCGGAGATGGTAAACTTCCGGTAGCCCAGCGACAGCAGGATCGCACCAAAAGCACCGCAGGCCGAGGCCTCCACCGGTGTTGCCCAACCGGCCAGGATCGACCCCAGCGCGAAGGCGATCAGAACCGTTGGCGGGACCAGACCCATGAAGAACTCGTACCAGAGGTCCGAGAAATAGAACCCGCCCGGTTTTGCGCTGCGCATCCAGGTGAACGCGGCATACATGACGCCCAGCCACGCGATGGGGATGATCAACCCGGCGAGCGGGAAGAAGCTGAGCCCGCCGGAGGCACCTTCGACGCAGAGCCAG
>JBCCDA010000218.1:0-2451 GCA_039033215.1 Pseudomonadota bacterium
ATCGCAGGCGGCAGCGGGGACGTCGACACGCAAGCGCTGGATGGCGGTGACAGCGGCTATGTCGGCGCGCGTGGCCTGCCCCGCGAGTTTATTGAGGAGTTGGAACGCGAGTTCGGCTTCGACAAACCGGCCTATCAGCGGTTTTTCGAGATGATGTGGAACTATATGCGGTTCGATTTTGGCGAGAGTTACTTCCGATCCGTCAGCGTGGTCGATCTTGTGTTGGAAAAGATGCCGGTCTCAATCTCCCTCGGGCTTTGGTCGACCCTGCTGGCCTATCTGATCTCGATCCCGCTGGGCATCCGCAAAGCCGTGCGCGACGGGTCCAGCTTTGACACCTGGACCTCAGGCATCCTGATCGCGGCCTATGCGATCCCCGGGTTTCTGTTCGCGATCATGCTGTTGGTGCTGTTCGCGGGCGGGTCTTATTATCAACTCTTCCCGCTGCGCGGCCTGACCTCGGACAATTTCGAAGACATGTCACTGATCGGCAAGGTTCTCGACTATTTCTGGCACCTTGCCCTGCCCCTAGCCGCGCTCAGCATCTCGGCCTTCACGTTCTCGACGCTGCTGACCAAGAACAGCTTTTTGGATGAGATATCCAAGCAATACGTCGTCACCGCCCGATCCAAGGGCTTGAGCGAAGCGCGCGTGCTTTACGGTCACGTCTTTCGCAACGCAATGCTGATCGTGATCGCGGGTTTTCCGGCGGCGTTCATCGGCATTTTCTTCGGTGGCTCGCTGATTATCGAGACGATCTTCTCACTCGACGGGCTTGGCCGCCTCGGGTTCGAAGCGGCCGTCGCCCGCGACTATCCGGTGATCTTCGGCACGCTCTTTGCCTTTGGTCTGATCGGCCTGCTGGTCGGGATCATCAGCGACCTGATGTATGTCTTCGTCGATCCCCGCATCGACTTTGAAAAGCGGGAGGTCTGATCGATGGCGCTGCGCGAAGACATCCCCGCTGAGGGTGACGCTCCGGCCGGCACCGAACCGCTGGTCGTTCCCGAAAAACGCCGCATGTGGCTGTCGCCGCTGAACCAGCGCCGCTGGCGAAATTTCCGCAAGAACCGGCGCGCGTTCTGGTCGCTGATTATCTTTGCGGTGCTGTTTGGCCTGAGCCTTTTTGCCGAGTTCATTGCAAACGACAAGCCGATCATCGTGAAGCACAAGGGCGAATACTATATGCCCATCTTCAACTTTTATCCCGAGACGACATTTGGCGGTGATCTGCCCATCGAGGCGCAGTACCAATACGAAGACATCGAATGCCTGATCGTCACCGGTGGTGTGATCGACTGCTATGACGACCCCGAGGGTATTTTGGCAGAGGTGGCCGAGAACGGCACGGCATTGGGCGAAGAGGTCGACAAGGGCTGGGTTGTCTGGCCGCCTATTCCTTACAAGTTTGATACGATCGTCGACATCCAGGGGGCTGCCCCGTCAGCCCCGGATGAGAACAACCTGCTCGGCACCGACGACACCAAGCGCGACGTTCTGGCGCGCGTGATTTATGGGTTCCGATTGTCGATCATGTTCGCAATCATGGTCACTGTCGCCACGTCAATTATCGGGATCGCTGCGGGGGCCGTACAGGGCTATTTCGGCGGCTGGCTGGACCTGATCTTCCAGCGTATTCTGGAGATCTGGAGTTCGACGCCGCAGCTTTACATCATCATCATTCTCTTCGCGATATTGGGGCGAAGTTTCTGGCTATTGGTCTTCATCATGATCCTGTTCGGCTGGCCCGCCCTGGTGGGCGTTGTCAGGGCCGAGTTCCTGCGCGCACGCAACTTTGAATATGTCCGCGCCGCCCGTGCGTTGGGCGTGTCGAACAGCACGATCATGTTCCGCCATATGCTGCCCAACGCCATGGTCGCGACGCTGACACTGCTGCCCTTTATCGTAACCGGCACGATTGGCACGCTGGCCGGGTTGGACTTTCTGGGCTACGGCCTCCCCTCCTCGGCGCCGTCACTGGGCGAAATGACCTTGCAGGCGAAGCAAAACCTGCAGGCGCCATGGCTGGCCTTCACCGCGTTTTTCACCTTCGCGATCATGCTGTCGCTGCTGGTCTTCATTTTCGAGGGTGTGCGCGACGCTTTCGATCCCAGGAAGACGTTCCAATGACCAAGATGATGTTTGTTTCGCCGGGCTTCGCCCGCCGACCGGCTGGGGGAGCTTTGCTCCCCCAGACCCCCTCAGATTATTTAAGGGCCAATGATAGGGGCTTGGTATGAGCACGATCCTGAAGGTGCGCGACCTGCATGTGCGGTTCCGCCAGGACGGTGCTGTGACCCATGCGGTCAAGGGCGTCAGCTTTGATGTTCGGAATGGTGAGACGGTGGCGCTGGTCGGCGAGAGCGGTTCGGGGAAATCCGTCACAGCACTCTCGACCGTGGATCTGCTGGCGGCAAGTGCCGAGATCAGCGGGTCGGTTGTCTATGACGG
>JBCCDA010000219.1:0-2448 GCA_039033215.1 Pseudomonadota bacterium
CATTGCGGGGACCGAGGAGCCGGGGATCTCGGTCGCGTCGATCATCCAGATTGAGGGGCCGGATCAGGGGAGCCGGTGGTGATCTCGGCGGCGCGGTCGGGGGCGCTGTTCCTGCACGGGGCGGCGTGCACGATCCACAAGGCGCAGGGGTCTCAGTGGCCGGATGTGCAGGTGTTCGCGCAGGACCTGTCGACGGCGGCGTGGTCGGGCAACGAGGAGGCAGGGATCCAGCTGTGGAAGCGGCTTGCCTATGTGGCGATCACGCGGGCCGAGGAGCGGTTGCACTGGGTGACGCGGTCGATGATCTCGAAGCCGGAGGAGCCGTTGGGCGAGGGCGCCGAGACGCTGGTCTAGCTGGCGGGTTGCGGCGCGGAACCGGAGCTTGTCGGAAGTACGGTCCGGCGCGGGCGCAGCCACGCCCGTCGGATCGCAGTCTGACAAGGCTTCTCGAACCAGTAGAAGACCAGGACTGCCGCGATGACGAGCCCGATCATATAGCTGAAGAACAGTGTCGGAGTGACGTTGACCAAGCGGCCGTTTTCCCACGCAAGACCGATAATCACGATCTGGATGGGAAAGTGGAGCAGATAAAACCCGTAGCTCAGATCGCCCGCCGGGGCGCAGTGGCGTCCGAGCGTTGGCCACGCGCTTTGCACGAGTACCGGGACAACAACGCACAATGGAGCGACGACGAACCAGAGTACGAACTGCCCTTCGAACCGGGGCAGCCAGGGCACGGCGGCGCAAGTGCCAGTCAGAGCCAGCGTCGCAAGTGGCAGCAGAAATCGAAGGAAGACGCGTCGGGAGAACCGTTGCCTTAGTGCGTTCCAAACGAGGTAGATCAAACCGCCGGTGAAGAAGAAGAACAGCGCGTGGCCGAGCCGGTGGTTCACCTCGTGCACCAAACCGGCCAGGAGCATGGCGATGACGACATGGTGGATCCCCGCAAGACGCGTAGACGCCATCAGGAAGAACACCGCGTAGGCGGCGACCTCGCCCGAGACCGTCCAGATCGGTCCGTTGAAGGATAAGGTTCCGCTCACACCCCATTCGCTGGCGAGAAACAATTGGTAGAAGAACTGTTCTTGAGTGTTCGGTCCGAAAACGATGTGGCCGCCCGAGACGTCTGCGAACCACCACTGGGCGCATGCCACGAAGATCAGCGTCGCGAAGTGCAATGGATAAAGGCGCGAGAACCTGAAGACAAAGAAAGCCCAGGCCGAGGTCCGCGCCGTCTGGATGCTGTCCACATAGAGCCAGAAGAAAATGAAGCCCGACATGCAGAAGAACACCTGAACGCTTGTCGCGCCATAGTGGTAGATCGGCGACAGCACGGCATAGAAGATCCGGTCACTGTGCGCTAAGCCGTCGGGGTACGTGCCGTCGGGCAAGAGATAGAAGTATTTGGTGTGGACGGCGACGATGATCAGCGCCGCGGCGGCACGAATGATATCGAGCACGTAGAAACGTTCAGGTGTACCGAGCATTCCACAAGGCTGCCGTTGCCCAGGTTAACAAACCATTAATCCAGTGATTGCTCAGCAGTGCGTTTTTTCGTCCTAGGGTAGATGGGCCAACACTCCGCCGATTGCGTCGGGAGGTTGATCGGGTATGAAGCAGCGTGGCGGCTCGGCAGGTGAGGCCAGTGATGAAGAAGAGTTTGATCTGGATCGGCGGCATCGTCGCCGTCGCGGCGATCGGATGGTCGGCGCTATGGTTTCTTGGGCGATCGGAGCTGAGCAAGCAGATTGATCTAGAACTTGCCCGTGCCGAGGCGCAGGGCCAGACGATCACTTGGGGAACCCGGGAGATCGACGGTTTTCCAATGGGTTACGATCTTCGCCTGACGGACGTGGCGGTCACCGACCAGGAGAGCGGAATCCTTTTGCAGATCCCGGAAGTTCGATCGCGTCTGCATGCGGCGTCGATCGAACGGATCGAAGCCGACGTTCTGGGTAAGATTCGGATAACCGCACCAATTGCAGAGGAAACCAGACAAACCGATCCGCGCCTGCCGCAAGTTATAAACTTGGTGGGAGAGAACGACGGTCTGCGCCTTTCGGTCGAAATCATCGCAGGCGCCCGCAGGGATTTCCGGGTCACCGCAGAGCGATCTGTCTGGCGCGTTGATCAGGAAGACTTCCCGAACCGGATCGTGCTTCAGGCCGACGGCGTCGAGAGCAGGCAGACGGTCCGCGGATCGGACCGGGTCGCGAACATAGCACTCGACCGCTTGAAGCTGGAGGTTGACGGCGATGCCGATGGCCAGGCCGCACGCGTAGAATACGCGGTCGAGGATTTGAGCATCACGACGACGACGACCGCGACCACCTTGGATGAATTGCTTACGATCGTCGTAGGCGGCGAGGGAAGTGCGGAACTTGTCTATCAGTCCGGCCGGATAGATGCGCTGGCGGAAACCGGGGATCCAGCGGGCTCAGACCGTGA
>JBCCDA010000220.1:0-2435 GCA_039033215.1 Pseudomonadota bacterium
CGAGGGCGCCCAGGTTGTTCGCGCTTGAGGAGACTCGGCAAAATCATCGAAAGCGAGAGGATGTCGCGGCGCTTGGAATTGCCAGTACTTGATCAGCGTGATGCCGGAGCGAACGAGCATGCGTTCGAATTCGGGAACGTCGCGAAAGAACTCCTCGACCTGCCGGTCCGAGGCAAAGCCCATGACGCGCTCGACGCCGGATCGATTGTACCACGAGCGGTCGAACAGCACGATCTCGCCGCCTGCAGGCAGATGCGGCACGAAGCGTTGAAAATACCATTGAGACATCTCGCGCTCAGACGGCTTCGGCAGGGCGACGACGCGGCACGAGCGCGGGTTGAGCCGCTGGGTGATCCGCTTGATCGCGCCACCCTTTCCCGCACTGTCGCGGCCTTCGAAGATCACCAACACCTTGGCACCGGTCTGCTCCACCCAGTGGTGCATCTTGATCAGTTCGGCCTGGAGGCGCAGCAGGTTGGTAAAGTATTCCCGGCGCGGCATCGGATCGATCTTCTGGCGCAGCCTGGCATCGTAGATCTCGCGGATCTTCAGCGAAAGCTCGGCATCTTCCAGTTCGAGCTCATAATCCTCGTCAAGTTCGTCCATCAGCTCGGCTTCGAGCCAGTCCCGTGCCTCGAACCTGTCATCGCTCATGTCACACACCTCCTGTCGTTCTACCCGCAGCGACATGGCGCTTCGCGAGTCCGCCCGCGCCAATTAGCACGAAGGGACGGGCGTGACGAAAATGAATGTTTTGTGGCGCGGGAAAGAGGCGGAGTGCCTAGCTCAGCCGAGATCGAAGACTATCACGTCGATGGCTTCGTCGACTTCGGGCGCACTATCGCCCGAGACCACCGAGACGGTCGCCGAGGCATCAAGATCAGGGAAGGCCGTATAACCGCTGGCCGAGGCATCCGTCGTCTGGGCGCCGTCCGAATCGGACTGCGCATCGGTAAGACAGACGTCCAAGAGCGTGCTGCATTCATGCAGCGCAAGAGTTTGATCGACCGCATCATGGCCCGCACCGGGTTGCGCCACCTTGATCCAGACACTAGCATCTTCAACGCAAACGTCCGTCGTGAAGATCAGAACGTCGGAATTTCCGGGCGAGCGATAATCCTCGTAATCGTTCGGGTCGACGTCCTGCACGAAGCTCGCAGACAGGTGATCGACGCCATCAGCTTCTCGGTTCGCAAGCGGGTTGGCCCAGGTGTTTCCATGCTCGATGTCCAAGGGCGCGGCAATCTGCGCAGCACTGGGAATGCCGTCCCAGGCGAAGTCGACATGGAAGGCATCTTTGGAGACTTGCGTCTGTGCCTCGGCGCGCACAGGCGTTCCGTCCTCGACGAAGATAGTAAACCTGATCCCGACCGCGTCGGCGTCCGCTGGACCATTCGGCCCGGCACTTCTCATGTCTGGCGCGCCGATCAGTCCTGTCTCGCCAGCCGCCGCAGTGCTTACCGCAAGCACCAGCGCCCCCGCGCAGGCCGCGTCCTGCAACGCCGCGTTCAGCCCGAAGGTTCCGTCCTGCGGATTGCCGAAAAACGAGAGGTCCGCAGCGCCGTCGCCGTCGAAATCAAACAGAACCGGTTTCATCCTGAGCCTCCATCGGACCTCTTGGGCGGCTTACCCGCCATGTTGAGGCCAGTTTGGAGGATTCGCTCTGCACGGTCCGTATCGGATGCTACACGTCGGGCGAAAAGCACAAAAACGATGTTCCGGAACCTCGGAGGAAACCATGTCGTATCTACCCGCTGACCGCACCAGGTCACACCATCCGGCCGACCGGCGCATCCCGGACCGGCGTTGCCACCATCCGGACCTGACCAAGCTGCAGGGTTGGAAGTCGGCGCGGGCCGAGGCGGACATTCCCGACGACGAATGGGAGAAGGAGAAGGCCTGGGCGCTGCGCATGGGCCTGACGGCGGCGGATTCGATCGAGGACCGCTCGATCCCCACATTCGCGCGCGGTGAGCTGCCGCATTATGCCGGGATCAACACCTTCCTGAAGGCGCCCTATACCGAGGACGTGACCGAGGTCGGCCAATACGATGCCTGTGTGCTGGGTGCGCCATTCGATGGCGGCACGACCTACCGCCCCGGCACGCGGTTCGGTCCGCAAGGAGTGCGCAAGATCTCGGCGCTTTATACGCCTTACAACTACGAGATTGGTGTCGATCTGCGTGAGCAGATGAGACTGTGCGACGCGGGCGATATTTTCACCATCCCCGGCAACATCGAGAAGACGTTCGATCAGATAAGCAGGGCTGTTTCTCACGTGTTTTCAAGTGGTTCGACGCCGATTATCATCGGCGGCGACCACTCGATCGGGTTTCCGTGCGTGCGCGGAATTGCCGAGTGCACGTCCAAGACCATCGGGATCGTCCATTTCGACCGCCACGCTGACATCCAGGAGAAGGATCTGGATGAGCGCA
>JBCCDA010000221.1:0-2379 GCA_039033215.1 Pseudomonadota bacterium
ACGGGTTGCATGATCGTTGCGCCGGCGCGGTGGACCATGTCCGGCGGCCGTCCGTCGAGGGCGGCGCGGGGCCGCCGGTGGTTGTGGAAGTCGAACCATGTCCGAAGGCCTGCGCGGGCCTCGGACCCGGTCTCCCAGGCACGCAGGTAGACGCATTCGTATTTCAGGCTGCGCCAGAGCCGCTCGATCGTTGCCCGGGGGCGTTTGCCTGCAAATGCCGTAGGGGGAAGATATTGTCGAGAAAGCGTCCCTCGCCGTCCATGGAGATGCGCACCCCCGCCCGCCGGAGCCGGTCCGTCCAGTCGAAGGCCGTGAACTGCGACCCTTGGACGCCCTTCTGAGAGCCAAGCGGCGATTTGGGTCTGATTGATCTCTTTCTGGCGCCGCATGATGATGCCGAACACCTCTCGGGCGATATAGCGCTTGAGGTTGCGAATTGGTTCCAGCTTCGAGTCGCCGGCGGCGATGCGTTTGGCAACGTAGGCTTGGGTTCGCGGGTCCAGTCGCAACCGACCAACCGCGATGATGTGGATCGCGCTGTTGGCCGCGCGATCACCGCCGCGGTTCAGACGATGGCGAACGGTCTTGCCGGACGAAGCAGGCACCGGACTGACGCCGCAGAGCGCGGCGAAGCTGGCCTCGGATTTCAGGCGCTCGGGATTGTCTCCCGCCGTCAACAGCATCTGGGCGGCACTGTTCAGGCCGATCGCGGTCTGTTCAAGCAGCTCGGGGCGAGATCCTTGACGATGGCTTCGATCATGTCATCCAGATCGGCGATCTCGTCATGCAGTTCGAGATAACGCCGAGCCAGCGATTTCAGCGAGATGCGGTAGGCTTCCTCGACCTCCCGATATGCCGTGAGATCGGGCCGCCAAGCAGCCAAGGTCCGGATCAGTTGCATGCGCGTCTTCCGGCGCAGTGGATCCCGCAATCTGTCGGGTGCGCAGACAACCGTGGTCTGGATCATCTGCAGGGCAATGCGGCGGGCCTGGACGGCCGTCTTGCGGTAAACCCTTAGAACGCGGAGGCTTTCGACCATTCCATCCCGGCTTCGCGGTGTCACGGCGTGTCGTTTGGCGAATGCCGCATGAGACGCGCTTTCCGCATCGAAGTCATCGTTTTTACCTCGGCGGCGTCTGTCCTGCTTGTCGGGGGCCGTGACCTCCAAGACCTCGACACCGGCCGCCTGCATATACCGCAGCAACCCGGCGCCATAGCTGCCCGAGCATTCGATGCCGACGCGCTGCAAGTCGCCGAAAGACCGCATCCAGGCGAGCATCAAACGGTAACCATGGCGGGTCGTGGGGAAGCTCTCCACACCGAGAACGCGATCTCGGTGATCGACGACCGCCGCCATATGCAAGTCCTTGTGGGTATCGACGCCTCCCACGACGCGAGATGTTTTGAGGTGTTCGGCCATGCGGTCGTCCTTTCTTCCTGCGCATGAACGAGCTTTGCTTAGAAGAATGCAGGGACAGGACAGTCATCAGACCGGATGGTCACGCCCTTCTCGGGTCACAGCAGCACCTTCGAGACAAGCTCGCCGCAGGGCGTTCCCGGATGGTCGACAGGTCCAGGGAAAGACACTCGACAGGTCGATCGCTGTGAGGGTCAGATCACACCGGAAAGCCATGCGGCACCAACCCAGCGAATGGTCGATCGGTGTTCGAGTCAAACCACCCGAGAACTGGCGCAAATCGTATGACTGTCGGTGTGGTGGATCACATCCGAAGGCTTGCGTTGACCGATCGCCATGTTCATCGCGTCGAGGACGAGCTGCGTCTTCAGGTTCGCACCCATAGCCCAGCCGACGATCCGGCGGGAGAACGTATCGAGCACGACGGCCAGATAGAGGAACCCGGCCCAGGTCGGAACGTAGGTGATGTCGGCCACCCCGAGCATGTTCGGCCCGTCAGCGTAGAAGTTGCGGTCGACCAGATCCGCAGAGGGACGCACGCGCTCATCGCGGATGGTTGTCCGTGCGCCTCGGCGACGACTGACACCCGCTAGGCCCGCCGCTCTCATCAGCCTCTCGACACGTTTTCGACCGACATGCACGCCGCTGTCGGCGAGTTCAGCGTGGACGCGCGAGGCGCCGTAGCTGTCCCTTGAGGCGGCATGGACCTGGCGGATCAGGTCCGTCAGTTCCTGATCGGCGATGTCCCGCGCGGACGGCTCTCTCGCCTGCCAGGCGTAGAAACCGCTCCGGGACACGCCCATGCTGCGCGCCATGGTCTCGATCGGAAACTCGGCCTGGTTCGACATCATGAACTCGAAGACCTTGGACCGGTCGTGTCGTTCTGCGCAAACCAGGCCGCCGCCTTTGAGAGGATGTCGCGCTCCTGCCGCAACCGCTTGTTCTCACGGCGAAGACGCCGA
>JBCCDA010000222.1:0-2359 GCA_039033215.1 Pseudomonadota bacterium
TCGTACCAGGCACCCTGACCGCGGGCTGGCTCGGCGGTGTGGCGCAGCACACGACCCGTGCCAAAGGGCTGGATGTCATAGCTGCCGGGATCGATCACGCCGTCTGAGAAGGATTTGTGGACATGCCCGCAATGGTAGCATTCGTTGTAGTTCTCAACCGCCACCAGCCAGTTGCAGCCCTCCTGAGCGCTGTGCTCATGGGCGAAGATGCGGGTCTCGATCTCCGGGCAATGGGCGCGCACGGCGTCGGCCACTCCGGGATAGCAGACGTCCATCGCCGGCGCTTCGCCGTCGAGGTTGACGAACACAAAGCCGAGGAAAACCTCGATACGCACCTCGGTGAGGCAGACGGACCCCTTATCGATCCCGGTCCCGCGGGACCCCGGCGCTGCACGCAGACGACCGTCCAGCTCATAGGCCCAGGCGTGGTACGGACAGACCAGCACCCGAGCCCGCCCGGTGTCGGAGACCAGCGGATGCCCCCGGTGCTGGCAAACATTGTAGAAGCACCGCAGCCCCCCGTCGCGCCCCCGCACGACGAAGAGATCCTGATCCATCAGCGTGAAGGCGTAGTAATCTCCCGGCTCCGGCACAAGGGTCGCGTGGCAGACGTACTGCCAGCAGCGAAAGAAAATCCGCTCGGACGCACGGGCATAAACCGCGGGGTCGGTGTAGATCGACGCCGGCAAGGCACGGCGTTGCGCGGGGGGCAGGGTCTCGACGTCCATGATGCGCTCCTTAGCCGATGCCCGCGAGACCGTCGGACTCCTCGTAGAGCCCAGCCTCAAGGCGTTGTTGGTGGAACCGGGCGATCCGCTGCGCCGCCTCTTCGCCACCGCGGGCGACCAGGACGGCGACCAGCCCCTCGAGCAAAGCCAGCACGGCGGCGTGGCTCTCGAAGAACTGCGGCGTGTGGGTGGGGGCGACGAGCGCTGTGTTGGCCGCGCGCGCGAGCGGCGAGGTCAGACTGTCGGTGATGCCGATCACATGGGCCCCGCGCTCGGTTGCAAACCGAACGGCCTGCATGGTCTCGGAGCGGTAGGGCTGGAAGGTGAGCGCAATCAGCACGTCCTGCGAGCCGACATGGGAGAGATCATCGACCGGGTGGCTGCCATGGCGCGGGATCGGCTGGATGTGCTCGAACCCCATGCGTGCGACGTACCAGAACTGGTGCGCCAGCGAATAGGCTGAGCCCATGCCGAGCACGAAGACCCGCTGCGCGCCGAGGATGCGATCTGCGACCCGCGTCAGCTCCGCCGCGTCCTGGCGCCGCCAAGTTGATTCGACGTTCTCCCCCGTGGCCGTCGCCATCTCCGCGATGACCGCGGCGGTGCCACCTTTGGCCTCCAGCGCCTGCAGCCAAGCCGCCCGGTTGCGGAAGCCGCCCATACCATCGGAAACCAGGAAATCGCGGAACCGTGCCCGCATGTCGTCATAACCGGAGAAACCGATCTCGCGCGCCAACCGGACCAGCGTGTTCGGATGGACCTCCGCCTTGCCCGCAAGCGCCCGCATGGACTGCACGCCGACGGCCCGCGGGTTGTCGATGATGAACCGCGCCGCCCGCTGGAGCTGCGGCGGAAGATCCTCAAACCGCTCGGTCAGCCGGTCCAGGATCGCTTCCGTCGTCGGTCGGCGAGACCCCAAAGGCACGCCCCCCCCGGAGCGCCCATCGGCCACACGCATGATCACATCCTTGGGTCGCATGCATTATATCCATTGACGATGGTTCACTTGTACCATTAGCTGCCACAGGTTCATCGACGCGGCCAGCAAAAAATTCGCGCGGTGGCCAAGGGAGACGAAACGCGAAGGAGATGACGATGTACAAGACCCAGAAAGGCCGCCCTCCGGACCTAGGCCCGCCTCAGGGATCGGCGCTGTCCAATCTGATGGGCCGGCTCGCCGATCTGTTCGCCGAGGAGGGCACGGCCGCCGGAGACGCCGCCGCACGCGCCCTGAACGACGCGCTGCCGGGCGCGCTCGACAGCCCCGCAGCCACACGCATCCCGTCGACCCTGCAGACCGTGCTCAACGCCACGCTGACCGCGCCGGGCGCCCTGCCCGTGACGCAAGAGATTGCCGCCGCCGCGCCCTCTTTGTCTTGGGAGTTTTCTGGGCTCAAGGACGGACGTATCCGCCGCGAGATCGCGCTCGGGCTTGCGACATGCCACATCCTCGGGCCCAACAAGGGGATGTTCGAGGCGCCGATCCGCGTTGGCTTCTTCCTCCAGGGCGCGGGGCTCGACTATCCGATCCGGCGCCATGCGGCTGCCGAGACCTTCCTGATCCTCGCCGGCACGGCGGACTGGGCCTGTGAGGGTCCGCATCGTCCGCGCCCGCCGGGAGAGTTTGTGCA
>JBCCDA010000223.1:0-2357 GCA_039033215.1 Pseudomonadota bacterium
GACCGGGTTGTAATTGTCGGCTGACGCGACCGTCCCGATGCTGCCAATGGCCACTGCGGCCAGGCAGGTTGATAGTCGTCGCATTTGCTTCCTCCCGATTGAGCCCGTTGTTCGGGCGGTTCTTCCCTCGCTCTATTTCTTTATTTCTTTGCGGCTCCGACCTTGCCGTTGAAGCTTTCCTTGGCAACGATGAAGCCTTCGTCGTCCAGACCAAGCGGCACCATGGGCAGGCGCCGCCTTGCGGGACCGTCCGTGACGCTTCCGCCGGCCAGGGCGGCGAATTCGGAGAGATGGCAGTGGCAGCGCAGTTGGCGTTCCTCGGCCTTCCACGACTTGATGGTGCAGGCCCGGTGGGTGCAGAGCGCCGAGAAGACCAGCACACCGTCCGCGCTGAGCTCGCGCGTTGCGTCATCCATCTCGGCGGGGTCGAGACGCAGAACAAGCATCCGGTTCAGCCGGTACTTTCGGCGCAGCACGCCGTTCTCGGGATCAAACGGAAAGGCTTCGAACGGTTTCGCACCGGCTTCAAGCAACTCTGGCCGTACCATCTGGTCCTTGAGTGCACCCTTGATTATCTGAATGCGATCGCCTGGTTGCGCGACCATCTTCTCGGGTGGTTTGGCGGCAGAGGCGCCACTGGGTGCAGTCAGCGCCGCACCAATCAACAAACCGCCGCCGACACCCAGGACATCGCGCCTGTTCGGCAGTGCGGTCGGAGGCTGTTCTTCAGCCTCGTTACGGCGGTTCTTCGCCACCGGATCCTCCCTATCGCCGCATTAGGATGCGGTCATTTGGTCTGGTTCTAAGTTCGCCCTGAGTTCTGAATTCAGAGTTCAAATATCGTTGTCAAAGAATCAGGGAACTGACAAGTGCTTAGCCGAATCGAATCGCGCCCGATCACATTGGCAATTTAAGTCAAATTTGTCTCATTGTGGCTCAACTATACCATAAGTTGCTCAGACGGTCGAGAAGTCGCGCGAGCCTTCGCTGCCGCGAGAATCGATAGGCGTCCGACACGACCTGATCTTTGGACGCACCGTCAGGATGTCCCGGTGCGAAGAGATGACGGGCTATTTTGAGCCGAGAAGCATGGCCCCGGTCGAAGTCTGTGGCAGATGCCTTGGACTGTGACAGCCAGTTTTCCACTGCCTTGTAAAGACCGGTGGCAGAGTTGTCTTTAACCGTGGCGCGCAGCCTTCGATCCGCTGGTGTCGGAAGTCTCGTCAGCAGGAACGCCCCGAACGCAAGGCAGACGGGAAGGCTTAGCGCCCCGGCCAGAACGGCCGTGATCGTGACCGACTGCTCGCGGTTCTGCGTTGCCTCCTGCATCAAGTCCGCCGCGATCTTCTCACTGTCTGCGGGCAGCGGTTCCAGCCTCAGGGCGGGCAGGGCGGCCTTGCGCTGGCGGTGCTCTGATGGATCCCAGTAGTCCAAGGCGATCGGCGTGACGAAGGCGACCTGCTGTGGCTCGGCCTCGAGATCCCAGGAATAGGTCGCGTGCGCCACCAGGCCATCCGGGCTTTTCTTGGTCTTCAGATCCGACCCGGCCAGGCTGACGCGGACACCGCGCGTGCGGCCGTGCTTCAGTTCCGGCAAACGCTCGGCGTCGACACCCCAGACGCGCAAGCTGACGGTTCGGCGTACAAGTTCGCCAACCCGGATTTCGTCGGGCGGTGTGGACCATGTCTCTTCGATCTCGACGCGGTCCGAGACCAGCCACCAGGGATTGTCATAGTGCCTGGATATGCCAGCGATCTTGATCTCCACCGGATCGGACGCGAGATCGAACTGCAATTCGCCGTCAGGCTCGGTCTGGACGAAGCCGACGGCAGTTACCGGTGGAATTGTCAGGACGCCGCTTCTCTGCGGAAAGACCGCGATCGATGTCTCGAAAACGAAGCCTTGGCCGGCATAGCCTGTCACCTTGCGTGTGCGTGGGCGCATCAGTTCGACGACTTCGGCATTGGCGATCTGGGGCAGTTTGAAGTCAAGCGCCTCGAACGGGTGGCGCGAGAGAAGCTGTACCCTGAGGACGATCTGCCCGTCGATGTATCCATTGGTTGCAAGCGCGGGCGCGGGGGACGCGTCGACCCTGAGCTCGGGCTTCTGTGGAGCCTGCGTCGGCTGCGCATGGACCAGGGTGGCCATAACCGCGAAGAGCACAACGAAGACACCGGTGCTTTTCATCGCTTGGCCTCGTTGCGCAGGCGGTCGATGGCGCGCAGGCGTGCGGCGAGCACGCGTTCGGGATCATCGACGATGCGCCGCAACAGGATCTCGGCATCCTGCGTGCTTTTCGTCAGTTGCCGCATGCCGCCGGATCCATCGCGCCCGGTGGACTCGGTATCCTCGGAATC
>JBCCDA010000224.1:0-2335 GCA_039033215.1 Pseudomonadota bacterium
AATATTCCATCCGCTCCGACAGATTGGAGAACTGACGTTGTTGTTCATAAGATCGCTTATTTTTGTCGTTGCCCTGTTGCCCGGCCTCGCCCATGCCGAAGCCATCCCGCGTGGCGGTCCCAACGACAACCGCGTCCGGCTGGCCACCTACCAGGAAGGCCAGGTCTATCGTCTCAATGTCTCTCTCACCCATGTGACCACCGTCGAGTTCGGCGAGGGTGAAAGCATTCGCTCGATCATTGCAGGCGACACGGAAGGCTTCGAGATCGACGGTGTACCGGGCGGGCAGGCCTTCGCGATCAAGCCTGTCGCGCGCGCTGTCCATACCAACGTGACCGTCTATACCAACCGACGCAGCTATTATTTTAACGTCCAGGAGACCCGCAGCCCGACCTTTTACGTGGTCCAGTTCCGCTACCCCGAAGACAATGCACGGCCCACACGTGCCATCGCGGCCCAAGCACCGAACTACAATTACGGGGCCAGCGCGCGCACCGAGTTCACCCCGATGCGCGTCTGGGATGACGGGACCTTCACGTATTTCGAATTCCCACGGAATGCGCCGGTGCCCGCGATCTTCCGCTACGCGAATGGCCGAGAACGGACGGTCAACACACAAGCCACCGAGGACGGCGTGATCCGGGTTTCCGGGGTGAACAGGCAATGGGTGCTGCGGATCGGGGACGAGGTGGTTTGTATCGAGGCCACACCACCTGCGGGGGTAGGCTCATGAGCGATACTGGAAACGCGGACCTCGAAAAACGACTCGCCGCCCTCGAGCAAGGCAAAGGCGCGAGCTCACCCCCTGCCCCACGGCGCTCGCCGCTGCTCGCTTTGGTCGTCGTCCTCGTGATCGGTGCCGGCGGTGCATTGCTCTATCTCCTGTCCCAACCGGAAGAAGAGGAAGCTTTGCCTACGGCCACGCCGGATGTGTTCCAGAACGAAGGCGACGGGTTTGGCGCCATCGAAACCCTCCCCCCACCGGAGCCCGAAGTCGTTCTGGTCGCACCGGAACCTGTGGAACCCAATGCCGAGCTTCTCGCCCAGCTCGCCGCCCTTCAGGCCCAGATCGAAGAATTGCGAAATGCCCCCGAACCCGTCGTCGAGGAAAACACGGCTGCTGCCGAAGCCATCGACGCACTGACAGCCCAGATCGCGGCGCTGCAAGCCGCGTCGGAAGCCGCGCAGCAGCAGTTCCGAGACGAGCTCACAGCCCGTGATCGCGAGCTGGAGCAACTCCGCATGGACCTCGAACTCGCGCAGCTCGAAGCCAATCGCCCCGCCCCCGCGCCGTTGGGCCCATCTGAGGACGAGCTGCGCGCGCGGGAAGAAGAACGGCTCCGCCGTGAGGAGGAAGCAAGACGGCTCGCGGAACTCGAACGCCGCGCGGCTGAAGAACGCGCGTTTCAGGAGCGGCGCATCACCTCGCCCACCATCGCTTTCGGTGGCACCTCAGGCGCGAATGAGACGGCGCTGACCGAACGCACCTTCGGGGAAGTGACGGATTTCGTGCTGAATGGCGCGCTGCCCACTTCTGTGACGCAGGCAGAGGTCATCGCAAATCCGTCCAACACTATCATCCAGGGCACGATGATTCAGGCCGTCATGGAAACCGCCCTCGACAGCTCCCTGCCCGGCCAGACCCGGGCCGTCGTTTCCGAAGATGTGTTCAGCTTCGATGGATCCCGCCTTCTGATCCCGCGCGGGTCACGCCTGATCGGGCGCTATCGCTCCGGCGTTGATATCGCGCAGCGCCGGGTCACCATCGCCTGGGACCGGGTCATCTTGCCTGACAACCAGACGATCCAGATCAGCTCCTTCGGGGGCGATGAACTTGGCCGCTCCGGCGTCACAGGTTTTGTCGACACCCGGTTTGATGAGCGCTTCGGCTCAGCGGCGTTGATTTCGCTGATTTCCGCCGCGCCAAGTGCGGCCGCTACAAATGTGCAGGATGAGACCGCAGCGGATGTGCTCGAAGACGTGGGCGATGATCTTGCCGATGCTACGGACAGCGTGATCGGCGACTACCTCTCCATCGGACCGGTCATCTATGTCGACCAGGGCGCGCGCGTGACGGTCATGGTCGACCGCGATCTGGAGATTTTTTGAACCCATGTCGCTGAGCTATCTCCAGACCTCGCTTGATCGGATCGACGCCGCCGCCCGCGACGATGTCATCGAGATCTGCATCAATCCCGATGGTAGCTGCTGGGGAGAATTCCAGGGCGATCACTTCATGCGAAAGCTGGACCAGGCGTTGACCGCAACGGAAGTGAAAGACCTCGGCAACCAGATTGCCTCCTCCGCAAACACCACCATGAGCAAGGACCGCCCC
>JBCCDA010000225.1:0-2293 GCA_039033215.1 Pseudomonadota bacterium
CCGATCTTTTCGGCCTCGGCAGCCAGGAAGGCCGGATCTTGGTTATCGCCGTGATATCCGGGAACCACAGGGACACCGGCCTCCTCCATCAATCGTTTCGCGGCGTCCTTAAGGCCCATCGCCCGGATCGCGTCCGCCGAAGGGCCGATGAAGGTCAGGCCCGAGGCCTCGACCGCCTCGACAAAATCTGGATTCTCGCTGAGGAACCCGTATCCCGGATGGATCGCCTGCGCGCCGGTCCGCAGCGCCGCGTCAATGATGATGTCCATGTTGAGGTAACTGTCCCGCGCGGGCGCCGGACCGATATGCATCGCCTCGTCCGCCATCTGGACGTGCAACGCCTGGGCATCGACATCCGAGTAAACCGAAACCGTGGCAACACCCATGTCTCGAGCGGTGCGTATGACGCGGCAGGCGATCTCGCCTCGGTTGGCGATAAGGATTTTAGAGAACATTCAACACCACCCGCTGCGTTGCCCGCCTCGATAAGGCTTTGCCAGTCCTAAAGAGATCATCGCCTCAGCAACACTCTTTCCATCAATCAGCAAAGTGGCGAGGCGTCGTTCGTAGCGATCTTGTCCACCAAGGACGATATCTACATCTTTGGCGAACCATAGTTTTTTCCGGAGCGTCCAAGTCGCCTGGGTACCGAGCCAAAATTCGGTTATGCATGACGGCGAGAACACCTCTGGCGTGTCGAAGCCCATCAATCTCGCTTTGATCAACCCTCTGCCAGGACAGTACAGGCGGACCGTATCCCCATCAATCACACTTGAAACGCTACAAGTGCCACCGACAATTGCTCCACGTGCGACAAGATAAGCTTCTCGGGCATAGACGGTAGCACCAGCCAGAAGTGCGAGTACGAGAACTTTTAACCATGGCCGCCACCTCCCATGAGTTCCCGAGACTTCTCGGCCGCCTGCCCCCTTGGGAAGCCTGCGCTTGCCAAACCTACGAAGCGATCGGTTTACCGGCGCTGTTGTGAGGTGCTTACGATCCCTTGTCATCACATCCTGAAGACGCCGAAGTGGAAGTCCGGAATCGGGGCGTTCAACGCCGCCGACAGGCTTAGTCCCAGCACATCCCGCGTCTTCCTCGGGTCTATCACGCCGTCATCCCAGATCCGTGCCGAGGCATATAAGCAATGCGACTGCCGGTCGAACTGTGCGATGATCGGGTCCTTGATGGCGCGTTCCTCTTCCTCGGTGAACGTACCACCCGACCGCTCGACCGCTTCCTTGCGCACGGTCGCCAGCACGCCCGCCGCCTGCTCGCCGCCCATGACCGAGATCCGCGCATTGGGCCAGGAGAACAGGAACCGCGGCCCGTAGGCCCGGCCGCACATGCCATAGTTTCCGGCGCCGAACGAGCCGCCGATCATCATGGTCACCTTGGGCACCTGCGCCGTCGCGACCGCATGGATCATCTTGGCGCCGTGCTTGGCGATGCCTTCGGCCTCGTATTTCCGGCCAACCATGTAACCCGTGATATTCTGCAGGAAGACCAGCGGGATCTTGCGCTGGCAGCACAGCTCGATGAAATGCGCGGCCTTCTGCGCGCTCTCGGAGTAGATCACGCCGTTGTTGCCAATCACGCCGACCGGAATGCCGTGAAGATGTGCAAATCCACAAATCAGCGACGTCCCATAGCGCGCCTTGAACTCCTCAAATCGCGAGCCATCGACCAGCCGGGCGATCACTTCGCGCGCATCATAGGGAACACGCCAGTCCTGAGGAACGATGCCGAGGATTTCATCGGGATCATAGGCGGGCGGTTCAGAGGGCTGGAGCTTCACATCCACGGTCTTCTCGTGGTTCAAGCCCGCCACAACCTGCCGCGCCAAGGCCAATGCGTGGTAGTCATCGCGCGCCAAGTGATCGGCTACGCCCGACAGGCGCGTATGCACATCGCCGCCGCCCAATTCCTCGGCCGTCACGATTTCTCCGATCGCCGCCTTGACCAGCGGCGGTCCGGCCAGGAAGATCGTCCCCTGGTCGCGCACGATGATCGCCTCGTCCGACATCGCCGGCACATAGGCGCCGCCTGCCGTGCAAGACCCCATGACCACCGCGATCTGCGGAATACCTTGCGCGGACATGTTCGCCTGATTGAAGAACTCGCGGCCGAAATGATGCCGATCGGGGAAGATCTCGTCCTGTTGCGGCAGGTTCGCACCGCCGGAGTCGACCAGATAAACGCAGGGAAGCCGGTTCTCCATCGCGACTTCCTGCGCGCGGAGATGCTTCTTGACCGTCATCGGGTAGTAGGTGCCGCCCTTGACCGTGGCGTC
>JBCCDA010000226.1:0-2271 GCA_039033215.1 Pseudomonadota bacterium
CGCGGCAAGGAACGCCCCTGCAAACGGTGACCTACCCGGCAGGCGGACCGACTTCCGGCTCATATCGCAATTTCAAATCCATCCGGAGTAAGATAAGACCATCCCCATGACGGACCTTTTCGGCGACCTGCCAGACAGCGATGCTCCCGACCGGAACGAGGCGCGCGACCGACCGCTGGCCGACCGGCTGCGGCCAACGCGGCTCGACGAGGTGATCGGTCAGGATCATCTCTTGTCCGCCGACGCCCCGCTGGGGGCCATGCTTGCCGCAAACACGCTCTCTTCGCTCGTTTTCTGGGGCCCGCCCGGTGTCGGGAAAACCACCATCGCGCGGCTTCTGGCCGATGCTTCTGATCGTGCGTTCGTGCAGATCAGCGCGATCTTTTCCGGGGTATCCGAACTGCGCAAGGTCTTTGAAGCCGCCAAGACACGCCAGCGCATTGGGCAGGGCACGCTGCTCTTCGTCGATGAGATCCACCGTTTCAACAAGGCCCAGCAGGACGGGTTCCTGCCGCATATGGAAGACGGCACCATCGTGCTCGTCGGCGCGACCACCGAAAACCCTTCGTTCGAATTGAACTCGGCGCTGCTGTCGCGGGCGCAGGTCCTGATCCTGCGCAGGCTCGATGCCGCAGCGCTGACCGAACTGATGACGCGGGCAGAAGCCATGCTGGGCCACACGCTGCCGCTGACCGAAGACGCGAGGCTGTCCCTGACCGAGATGGCCGACGGCGATGGCCGCGCCCTTCTGAACCTGATCGAGCAGGTCGCGGCCATCAGGGCGGAGGCACCGCTTGGACCGAAGGATCTCTCGACGCGGCTGCAGCGTCGGGCGGCGCAATACGACAAATCGGGGGACGGGCATTACAACCTGATATCGGCGCTGCATAAATCCGTGCGCGGCTCCGACCCCGATGCGGCGCTGTACTGGCTGGCGCGCATGCTCGATGCCGGGGAGGATCCGCGCTTTCTCGCCCGCCGGATCACGCGCATGGCGGTCGAGGATATCGGTCTGGCCGATCCGCAGGCGAACCGGCTCTGCCTCGATGCCTGGGCCACCTACGAACGGCTGGGCTCTCCAGAGGGCGAACTGGCCCTCGGCCAGGCCGTGCTCTACCTCGCGCTTGCGCCAAAGTCCAATGCAGCCTACGTGGCCTTCAAGGGCGCGATGGCGAGCGCAAAACAGACCGGCTCCGAGCCGCCGCCCAAACACATTCTGAACGCCCCCACGACGCTGATGAAAGACGCAGGCTACGGGTCGGGCTACGCCTATGATCACAACGCCGAAGACGGGTTTTCCGGCCAGCACTACTTCCCAGACGACATGGAGCGCCAGTCTTTTTACGCCCCGCCCGATCGCGGCTACGAGCGTGAGATGAACAAGCGCCTGGAGTACTTCAGCAAGCTCCGTCAGAAGCGCAACCCGGGCAAGGCATAACCCGGCCAGCGGCGCCTTCGGCAACACACGTCCGGAGTTCTGAACGATCTCGCAGAATATGCGAACGTACCGGCATTAAAAGTTCATCAGAACTGCGCTTTTCTTCGGGTACATCGAAACAAGTGGCTTCGGCACGTCCCACCCTCCTGTTTCGGTGTCTCCGGCCCATCAGGGCCGGTGCCTTCACTCGAACCTCGAAAGGACATCACATGTCACTCAAGCTCTCACTCGCCACCGCCGCCCTTGCCGCGATCTGCGCCGTTGGTCCGGCCATGGCCGCCGATGAAGTCAACGTGGCCCCGGGCCTGACCGCCGCAGGCGCACCGCTGGGACTGCACGGCGCCGATCCGGTCGCCCTTCTGGATCACGGCAAGAACGTCGAAGGAGTCGCGGCACAAACGGTCGTCCACGATGGCGTTTCCTACTATTTCACCTCCGAGGCGAACCGCACGACCTTCGAGGCCAATCCCGCCCGGTACATTCCCGAAAACGGCGGCTTTTGCACCTATGGCGTGTCGGTCGGCAAGAAGTTCGACGGAGACCCGAGCTTTGCCGCGGTTGTCGATGACCAGCTCTACGTCTTCCTGAACGAGGAGATCTACAACGCCTTCCTGATGGACAAGGCGGGCACTATCGCAAAGGCGGCGGAGAACTGGAAAGAGATCGAGCACACCGCGGCCACCGATCTCTGACATCCCGCGGGGCCGGTCTGCGCGCCGGCCCCGGCATCCTCTTGCCACCCGGTCCGGCCTGCCACAGCGGGTAGCACCCGGTCAGGTACCAAACCGCAACTGCAGCCGCTGGTTGCCCCGGATCACCGTCAAAACATATCC
>JBCCDA010000227.1:0-2247 GCA_039033215.1 Pseudomonadota bacterium
CGGATCGTCCGCAAGACGCCCTCGATCAAGGTCAGATCATCCTTCAACCGAGCGCGCTCACGTTTCAAACCCTGAATCGCGAGGAAATCCGGTAACGGCCGCCCACGTTGGCCATCGATCTCCTCAGAGAGTTGTGCTCGTCGGCGTTCGACCGTCTCTTTCCAATGCAGCAGTGACCTCGTTTTCACGTTCTGCATATTCAGGATCATCTGAAACCTCCTTGCTTCGTTCTGTCATCGGTGTGCTTGCGTCGTGGTGGGCACCGTCACATCCCGTTCGACCAGATCCTCAAGAACGTCTTGCGCGGCGCCCTCGCAAAAGGTGGCATCAACCTTCGTTCGGAAAAAGCAGACGAGTCTTATAAATCTGATAGGATTACCCGATCAGCTTCGCGCGAGTCAGGTGCTCGGCACACTTTCTGCGCTTACCACCATCTCGCGCGACCGGACACTGCAGGAAGATTATGGACGCCACGGACATCACGCTTCGACAGCTCCGCTATCTGCTCGCTCTGGCAGACACCCATCACTTCCGGCGCGCGGCAGAGAGATGCGGCATCAGTCAGCCGTCACTCAGTGCGCAGATTCAGAACATCGAAGGTGTCTTGGGCGTGCAACTGGTCGAGCGTGGACGTTCTGGTGTCAACATGACCCCGATCGGCCGGGAAGTCGTGGCCCGCGCGCGCGAGGTGATCGACGGGGTACAGGACATCGCCGATCTCGCAGCATCCGCACAGCATGGGTTGATCGGTACGATTAAGCTCGGCGCCAAGCCGACCCTTGGACCCTATCTGCTCCCACATATCGTGACGCGGCTGCATCGCGAAAATCCGCAGCTCAAGCTGTACGTCCGTGAGGGCGCGCCACGAGAACTGGAATTCGAACTTGCTGACGGAATTCACGATGTGATCCTCGCGCAGCTGCCGGTCGCCGGGGCGGAACTGACAACCCGCCGCCTGTTTCGCGAACCGTTGTACCTGGCATTGCCGAGGGAGCATCCACTGGCCGCGCGCGATGCAATCCCGGGCGAGGCGCTGGTCGGTGAGCAGGTCCTGTCCCTGAACCCACATTACCACCTGCACGACCAGATCTCGGCACTTTGTGAGCAGTTCGGCGCAACGCTGCTCCGCGATTACGAAGGCACCAGTCTGGACGCACTTCGAACCATGGTCGGCATGAATATGGGCCTGACCTTTGTGCCGGCGCTTTATGCTCAATCTGAGATCGGTCCACAAAGCGAGGTTATCGTCCGCCCGATCAAGGGTCAGCGCATCAGCCGCTCGGTCGGTCTGGTCTGGCGCAAGAGCGCCGGGCGCGCCCGGGCCTATCACGTGATTGCAGACTTGATCCGGGATGTCGCCTCGCAGCAATTCCCATCCCTGATGCTGGAAACCTAGAAGCCCACGACGACGATAGGACAATCCTATCCATCCGCGTGGTTCGACACGCTTGTCTATATGGCGGTTGCCCTCACTTCGACAACTAATCGTCAGCACAACAGGGAGACTGCGATGTTCGGTTTCACCGGAATCTTGGGTCAGACGTCACGGTTGATGCACAGCGCCGATATTGGCGAACTCATGGAGGACTTTCGAGCGCACAAGGAGGTCACGGGAACCTTCGCGGATGCCGGAGTCGACATGAACGGTCTCTCCAACCTCTTGGCAGAGGAAGTCGTCATCAAGCTGACCGAAGCGGACGTCGATGTCTCAACGCTCGATTCGCAGGCAGGTCTGCACGGCCCGAAAGAGATCGTCGACCGCGCAGCTTAGGAAGTGCGACCGGGATCGAGCGGTCCGGCCCACAGGCCCGTGCGGCGGCTTATCGATCACTGCCTGCTTCTGGATTCCAATCAGGCGCCTGTGCGGGCTCATCGCCGGTGAGGTCGCGGACCACGTCCCGGAAGATGCGCTCGACCAGTGAGTCGCCCCCACCGGCGCCGCCGTCACGGTCCGGTGTGCGTTCGGCAATCAACGGCTCACGCGGTTGCGGAGCGATTGAATTCAGCGGGCGCGGTGTCCGCCCGGCGTGAATCCGGTTCATCACTTCCTGCCAGATCTCGGCGGGCAGGCCTCCGCCGGTGACACCGGTCAACGGTCGGTTGTCGTCATACCCCATCCAGACGCCGGCTACGTAATCGGCGGTAAAGCCTATGAACCAGGCGTCTCGGGCCTTCTGCGTCGTGCCGGTCTTGCCCGCAACCTGCCATTCGGCCATCCGTGCGCGGCCGCCGGTTCCACCCGTCACG
>JBCCDA010000228.1:0-2237 GCA_039033215.1 Pseudomonadota bacterium
ACGGTATTATGGCCACTCAGAACCAGTTGATCGACCAGGACACGTCCGAGCTTCTGGTCGAGGAGTTCGGCCACAAGGTTATCCGTGTTTCAGAGGCCGATGTGGAAGACGCGATCGAGACGACTGACGACAAGTCAGAAGACCTCGAGTCGCGCGCGCCGATCATCACGATCATGGGCCATGTCGATCATGGGAAGACATCGCTCCTCGATGCACTGCGCAAGACAAACGTCGTGTCCGGTGAAGCCGGCGGCATCACGCAGCATATCGGCGCCTATCAGATCGAGAGTGAGAGCGGTCAGAAGCTGACATTCCTCGACACGCCGGGCCATGCCGCGTTCACATCGATGCGGGCACGCGGGGCGCAGGTCACCGATATTGTGATCCTTGTTGTAGCCGCAGACGACTCCGTCATGCCGCAGACGATCGAGGCGATCAAACACGCCAAGGCAGCAGAAGTCCCGATGATTGTCGCGATCAACAAGATTGACCGCGAAGGCGCAGATCCGACGAAGGTCCGGACCGAACTTCTCCAGCACGAAGTGATCGTCGAAGACATGTCGGGTGATGTGCTCGATGTCGAGGTTTCCGCCATCACCGGGCAGGGTCTTGATGAACTGGTCGAGAACATTGCCCTTCAGGCGGAACTTCTCGACCTCAAGGCCAATCCGTCACGACCCGCCGAAGGTGCGGTGATCGAGGCGAAGCTCGATGTGGGCCGCGGCCCGGTCGCCACCGTGCTCGTACAGCGCGGAACGCTCCGCACCGGTGACATCTTTGTCGTCGGCGAGCAGTGGGGCAAGGTCCGTGCGCTGATCAACGATCAGGGCGACCGTGTGAAGGAAGCGGGGCCATCGGAACCGGTCGAGGTTCTGGGTCTGAATGGAACCCCTGAAGCTGGCGACGTTCTGAACGTGGTCGAGGATGAGACCAAAGCGCGCGAGATCTCGGAATACCGTCAGCGCAAGACCCGCGAGAAATCGTCGGCGACAGGTGCGGGCGCCGTAACATCGCTCGATCAGCTTCTCGCGCAGGCACAGGCGGACGAGAACGTCTCGAAGTTGCCGGTCGTCGTGAAATCTGACGTTCAGGGCTCGGCCGAAGCGATCAGCCAGGCGCTTGAGAAGATCGGGAACGACGAGGTATCGATCCAGCTTCTTCTTTCGGGGGTCGGTGCGATTACCGAGTCGGATGTCAATTTGGCCGACGCGTCCAAAGCCCCGATCATCGGCTTCAACGTCCGGGCCAACGCGCCTGCCCGTGAGGCCGCGAACCAGAAGGGTGTGGAGATCCGCTACTACTCGGTGATCTATGATCTGTCGACGATGTGAAAGCAGCGGCCTCCGGCCTTCTCAGCCCCGAGGTCAAAGAGACCTTCATCGGGTATGCAGCGATCAAGCAGGTCTTCAAGGTCACAGGCGTTGGGAAGGTTGCGGGATGCGAAGTTACCGAGGGCGTCGCGCAGCGGTCGGCGGGTGTGCGTCTGCTCCGCGACAACGTGGTGATTCATGAAGGCACGCTGAAAACCCTCAAGCGCTTCAAGGATGAGGTCAAAGAAGTTCAGGGCGGCCAGGAATGCGGCATGGCCTTTGAAAACTATGACGACATCCGTGATGGCGACGTGATCGAGATTTTCACACGCGAGGAGATCGAGCGGACACTCTGATCCGCTCGAACAACCGAACTTGGCATCCCGACGATTTCAATCAGCCCTCGTACTGGGGGCGAACGGGGGTATCGGTTCCGCGATAAGATCCGCTTTGATCGATGCCACGACCGAGGTGCATACACTCAATCGCTCTGATGGGCTCGACTCATGCTGTGCACGCTTCTGCAGACAGGTTTCCGCAAGTCCGAGGTTGCGCTTCCTGACGGCGAGTCCTTCCGTCCCGGCCGTCTGTCGCGCGCAAGCCTCACGTGGTTCGTTCATGGCTCATACCACGCCGCGCTGTCGCCGGCCCTCGCGGCCTCACTATCTCCCGGCGATGCGGCCGTCGTCGTTCCCCCGCCGAGCAAGGCCGACCC
Source organism: Pseudomonadota bacterium (assembly GCA_039033215.1). Classification (GTDB taxonomy): domain Bacteria; phylum Pseudomonadota; class Alphaproteobacteria; order Rhodobacterales; family Rhodobacteraceae; genus Thermohalobaculum. Next base: position 2,026 of record JBCCDA010000228.1, read on the forward strand.
CTTCGGCCTCAAGTTCAGCTCTACGCCGATCTACCTCCCTTACGATCGCGATCACGTCTGTAATGCGGCCGCGCATCTCGCTGCCCTCGAGGTCCGATTCCCGTGCTCTGACCGCGCGCCGCCGTCCCGCTCTTCGCCGTCGACGGTCGCTCCCGTCCATTCAGCCACAGCCAAGCCGATCGGCTTCTCGCGTCGTGCCTCGCTCGTGTGCT
>JBCCDA010000229.1:0-2219 GCA_039033215.1 Pseudomonadota bacterium
TCACAAACCTTCCTGCGGCCGCGTCGATCTGCAGTGGAGACCAGCTGAACTTCACGCCGACGAGCGATGGTCCGGCCACGGCACGCGCGCGGGACATGCATACTTCTGCTCGGACCTCTCTGCCGTCCAACCGTTCTACCAAGCCTTGTTCGGCTGGACCTATCGCAGCGTCGGCGGCGACGCGTGGCAGATCGCGACAGCCGCGGGTGACCGGGTGTGCTTCGCCTACCAGCAACCGGACGAGATCCGGGGTAAGGAACAGTACTGGGGCATCTTCTTCGCTGTGGACGACCTCGACGCCGCCGCGGACACCACAATCGCAGCGGGTGGAACAGGTTGCCAGCCGGTCGAACTATGCGACCGCCCTGCCCGTCTGATCTACGACCCCGACGGCGCCGCACTCTTCCTGGTCTCGTTCCCATGAGCGATCTGGTGGGAGAGAACGCGCTGGTCTTGGGCGCGGCCAGGGTGCGCTGGAGTGCGGTCGCCCCGGATGGATCGACACCGCGGTGAACGAGAGTCTCATCGAAAGCCTCGGCGATCCTGCCGAGTTTCGCCGCAAGATCGGTGGCCGCACGGCAAAGCGGAGCCGGCCATGAAGGTGACCAAACTCCCGCGCGATCCGGGCCCAGCGGCGTGGAGCGCGATCCTGCCCGAGCTTGAGCCGCCAACGCCGGTGGATGGCGACATGCAGGCCGACTTCCTGGTGATCGGGGCGGGATTTGCTGGTCTGGCAGCCGCGCGGCGCCTGTCCCTGGGCGCGCCCAAAGCTCGGATCGTCGTCCTTGACGCGGTGCGCGTGGGCGAAGGACCGGCCGGGCGCAACTCCGGCTTCATGATCGACCTGCCGCATGACCTTGCATCCGACAATTATGGCGGCGCGCTGGACAAGGACCGCGCACAGATCAGTGCCAACCGGGCCGCGATCGACTTCGCGCTGGAGACCGCCGAAGCCTTTGGCCTGCCGGACGAGGCGATCCAGCGCTCCGGCAAGATCAACGCCGCCGCCAGCGCACGCGGTCTGACACACAATACGGACTACGCACGGCACCTGTCAGCACTCGATGAGCCCTACGACATCTATGACGCCGAGACGATGCGAACGATCACAGGCATCGACTACTATCGGGGCGGGCTTTACACGCCGAATGCCGCAATCATCCAACCCGCGATGTTCGTCCGTGGCCTCGCGGGCGGACTGCGCTCGAACCGCGTGCACATCTGCGAAGGCTCTCCGGTCACTGCACTCGACGCCGACGGTACCGGCTGGCGGGCGGCCACGCCCGCGGGCTCCGTGACCGCCGGGAAAGTCGTTCTCGCCGTGAACGGCCACGCCGAAAGCTTTGGGCTTTTCCAGGGGCGCCTCGCGCACGTCTTTACCTACGCCTCGATGACACGGGCCCTGGCGGCGGATGAGGTGAACCGACTGGGGGGCGAGCCCTCCTGGTCGGCAACGCCCGCCGATCCGATGGGCACGACGGTGCGCCGGATCTCAGGCATCGGCGGTGACCGGATCGTTGTGCGCAACCGGTTCACCTATAACCCGTCCATGGAGGTCGACCGGACCCGGATCGACGCCGTGGCGCACAGCCATGACAGGGCCTTCACGGCGCGATTCCCGATGCTGGCGAACGTCACGATGGAGTACCGCTGGGGCGGGCGGCTCTGCCTGTCGCGCAATGACGCGCCAGCCTTTGGCGAGACCGCGCCCGGCCTGATCGCCGCCTGCTGCCAGAACGGGCTTGGCACGGCGAAGGGTACGCTGGCGGGAATGGCCGCCGCCGATCTCGCGCTCGGGCACGACAGCGATGTGCTTCGATTCATGTCCGGCACGGCGACCCCGGCCCGGCTGCCGCCTGCCCCGCTCGCCTGGCTTGGCGCGACGGCGAAAATTCGCTGGGCAGAGTATGCCGCCGGGCGAGAGATGTAGGACGCGGGCGACAGGCAAATACCGGACGGATATCCAGTTAATGAAGAATTGCGTGATTTTTATCCTGTGGCGAATCCTCAACGAAATCCCCTGCCGCAAAGGCCAAACTTCCGATGGCGAAAGGACGCGTTCCCAGTGCAAGATACTTATGCCTGCGTCGCACGTAAGGACCGAACATGCCCGATTTCCACATGATCACCGGTGGGCCACGCCCCGTCGCCCCGTTCAGCCATGCTGTCGAAAGCGATGGCTGGGTTTTGTTGACCGGGCAGATGCCAACGGATCCACA
>JBCCDA010000230.1:0-2199 GCA_039033215.1 Pseudomonadota bacterium
GCATCGACGCCGCTGGTCAGCTCAGCGCTGAGATCCACGATGTCGTTACCATCGCCCCCGAAGATGTCGTCCAGCACCTCGCCATTCCCATGGACGAAGGTGTCGTTGCCGTCGCCGCCGTAGAGCGCGTCTGAGCCGGCCCCGCCTTCGAGGACGTCGTTGCCATCGCCGCTGTAGATCACGTCGTCGCCCCCATCGGCAGTGATGACGTCGTTCCCGTTGCCGGTGGTAATTGTGTTGTCGGCCGACGTGCCGGTGACTGTGGTGTTGCCGTTGCCGGTAACCACATTCTCGAAGTTGACGAAGCTTTCCGGTGCGAAGTTGGTCGCACCCGTCTCGAGATCGATCTCGTAGGTGCCGTTGAACAGCCTCGTGTCCAGCGTATCGATGTCCGTGCCGCCGTCGAGCGTTTCGAAGGCCGTGTTGCTGGCGGAGATCGTATCGTTACCGGCACCACCAAAATACTCGCCGCCGCTGCTCGAGGCGTTGATGGTATCGTCACCGCCCTGGCCGAACACGGTCTTGAAGCCGATGCCCGCCAGCACGGTCGAGCCGCCGATACCGGTGGTGATCACATCCGAGTTCAGCACATGCGCGCGCTCGACATCGTAGTCAGCGGGATCGATGGTCGCGCCTCGGGGATCCCAGATCGAGGCCATGATCTCGCCGCCCTGCTCGATCCAGGTAAAGAGGATGCGCCCGTCACCGGTGGTGCCGATGTCGATGTTCGTGGTACCGACGTCTTCCACCGTGAACTGCGACCCATCGGGCGTGCCGTCCGCATCGAAGCGCCGCGCGAACAGGTTGCCGGTGGTAACATCGTCCCAGGCCACGACGAAGTCGCCATCGGGCAGCGCCGTGACGACAGGCTCGTTCTGCACGTTGGTGCCGGAAGCGACGGTCCCGCTGACCTGCAGTGCGCCTGCGTTGTCGAACGTCCTGAACAGAACATCGTCGTTGAGCGTGTAGACCGCGACAAACCCGCCGCCCTCGAGCGCGGACACGTTCACCTCCGTTCCTTCGCTGGCGAGGAATCGAGCATTGACGCCGACGGTCGCGCCCGCCTGGTCACGGATCGTGAACTCGAGGCTGGTGGTGCCGTTGTCGTCTTCCAGATAGGCGGTGACGAAGTTGCCGTTGCTCAGAACCGTCGTGTCACCCAACCGGTCGAAATCACTGCTGTTTTGTGCCGCGCCGAACTCGGCGATGACGGTACCGGTTTCCGTGATGATCCGCGCTCTGATGTCGGTATCGGCGCCCACGTCATCATCGTAGGCCACGAACAGATCATCGTTGCTGGCGATCAGGTTTGAGGCAATCTGCGGGTTACGCAGAAAATCAGCCGCGACATTTTCAATCGCGAGGCTGCCTGCCGTGCCCGTGCCCGTGCCCGACAGACGGTCGCCGTCAAAGTCAAAGCGTTCATAAAGAATCTGCGTCTGGTTGGTGGCCGAGATATAGTCTTTGACATAGGCCATCGCGAAGCCGTCGTGTGTCGCCACGAGGTCGAAATCCTGCTCGTCATCGGCATTGCCGAATGTATTCAGCCGGAAGCTGTCGCGCACGACGTTGCCCTCGGCGTCGTAGATCTTGGCGATGATATCCTGACCTGCCGGGGGTTCGCCGATCGTGCCATTGGTGGCTTCGACCCAGGCGACAACGAAGTATCCGTTGTTCAACCCGATGATCTGCGGCTGTGATTGGCTGCCAGTCGCAGCCGTGCCGGTGTTTACCTGAAAGCTGTCGAGCCAGGTTGTTGGTGTCATGTCTGCCCCCCTCGCGGTGACTGCACTGCGTCCCTTTGAAACTATCCGTCCATGCCCGAGACTCGCGCGGGAACATGCGCCAGAATTCACCCGCGCCCGCGGGTTCCGTATGCCTACTGGCGTCGGTCTGGCGACCGGACGGTTCTGTGATTGATTCCCCTCACTGCGGAGACGTTAGCATAAATTGTCACAATCGCGACAACCCGCAGGGTGGAGACAGGGTTCTGGGGGTGCAAAAGGCTCCAAGCGCTGCCGTGCTCCGGGTCGAAGAACTGAGCAGCCCTATCCGAGTGGTCCATCTTGATTGTTAGTACATGACCGGAACCTGGTCCATCGGGACGATGGTTTCCGGTACTGGTGGGCGGTAGCCCAGAGCACTATGCGGTCTCTTTGTGTTGTAGTGCCTCCGCCACTGTTCGATGATGATCTGGGC
>JBCCDA010000231.1:0-2174 GCA_039033215.1 Pseudomonadota bacterium
CAACCGTGACGTCCGGACGGCCGATCGCGGCCTGTAACGCTGCGGGCAGGTCCTCGGGCGCGCGCCCCAGCAAAGCATCGGCCCCCAAAGGCGACAACATCTCGTGCTTGGCTTCCGAGGCGAGGCCTACAACCTTGGCACCCCGGCGCTTGGCCAACTGAATGATCGCCGAGCCCACGCCGCCCGACGCACCTGTCACCAGCACCACGTCATCACCGCCGACATTCGCGCGTGTCAGCATCCCCTCGGCAGTAGTGTACGAACACGAGAATGTCGCCAGTTCGGCATCGGTTAGATCGGACTCGATCACCGCGACATTGCGCTGGTCGGTCTTGGTGTATTGCGCAAAGCCGCCGTCGAACTCGCTGCCGAAGTAACCGGCCTTGTTCAGGTTGGTGGGATCGGACCAGTCCCGTTGCCAGCCTTCGACCATCACCCGCTTGCCGATCAGCGCGGTATCAGCGTCCGGCCCGCACACAACGATCCGGCCCACCGCATCGGCGCCCTGAATGCGTGGCAGGGAAATCCCAGAACCGCCCCAGGTCGGATCGGCATCGTCGACCTCGGTATAGGCGTCTCCGGTCGTCGCATCGCGCACTGCCTTGGAGTACCAGCCCGACCGCGTGTTCACATCCGTGTTGTTCAACCCGCAGGCGCCAACCTTGATCAGGATCTCTTGGCCCATCGGCACCGGCACGGGCCAATCGTCGTGCACTTCGAGTGCATCCAGCCCTCCATGGCGCATCAGCACCACGGCATGCATCGTTTCCGGGATTTCGGTCATGCGTCTGTCCTGGGCAATCTGCTTTCCGGGTCATAAACCGCATCACCCAGAATGCGCCCGGGCCGAGGCTGGCCCGCGACCACGACCTCGACATCGCGCCCTGGCACATTGGCGTGCGGCTTGACGTAAGCAAACGCCAGAACCTTCCCGTGGGTATGTCCGTACGCGACAGAGGCTGTCGAACCGACGACTTCGCCATCGACGAGCACTGCCTCGCCGCCATGACCATCGACCTCGCCATCCGGCTCGATTTCCAGATAAGCGCAGACCCACGGCATGGATCCGTTCGCCCTGGCACTGACCTCGGTCTCGGCCTTGCCGAAGAATGCCTTGTCGAGCTTGACGAACTGCATCACGTCGGCTTCCGGCAAAGTCACTTCGTTCGTCAGCTCGCCCGCACCCTTGAAGCCCTTCTCCATGCGCATCGCGTTCATGGCAAACGAACCGTAGTCGACGATTCCGTGCGCCTCGCCCGCTGCCCAAAGCGCGTCATAGACGGCCAGCGTGCTTTCAAGTGGGATGTGGAACTCCCAGCCCAGCTCCCCAGCATAGGACATGCGGAAAGCCCAGACCGTCTGGCCTGCGATCTCGATCTCCTGCGCAGTCAGCCAGCGGAACCCGGCATTGCTGAGGTCGGCATCGGTGCAGGCGCCCAGCACGTCACGAGACCGGGGACCGTTCAACGCCAATGCCGCCCAGTCGTTCGAGCGCAGGATAACCTCCAAATCCTCACCATTCCGGTGCAGGTCCAGATGGTCCAGCAGACGCTGCTCGAAGAACGCCGCGCAGACCAGGTAGAACCGATCCTCGGCCAGCCGCACGACCGTCAGTTCGAGCTCGATCCGGCCACGCCGGTTCAGCAGGTGGGTCAACGCGATGGCACCCACCTTTTTCGGCAAGCGGTTTGCGACCAGCCCGTCCAGAAAGGCCTCGGCATCTGGCCCGGCCACTTCAACCTTGGTGAAGGCCGAGACGTCCATGATCCCGACGCTCTCGCGCACCGCTTTGCACTCGATCCCGACCATGTCGTGCACTTCATTGCGCTTGAAGGAGTAGTGGTCCTGCTGTGCGACACCGTTCCGGGCAAACCAGCGCGGACGCTCGTGGCCATAAACCTCCTCGTAGACCGCACCCTTCTGCTTTAATCGGTCATAGAGCGGCGACGGCTTGATCGGCCGCCCGGCCAACCGGTTGAAATGCGGGAACGGGATCTCGTGACGCAGGCAATAGTCTTCGTGCGCCTTGGTGACCTGCCAGTCCTTGGTCGCGTAGCCGCCAAACCGGCGCGGATCGTATTCGCGCATCGAGATATCGGCCGAGCCATGCACCATCCAACGCGCCAGTTCCCGCGTCAGGCCCGGACCCCAGCCGATCCCGATCTGCGTGCCAC
>JBCCDA010000232.1:0-2161 GCA_039033215.1 Pseudomonadota bacterium
CCGCCGATCAGCTTCCAGACGGGCTGTCCGGTCGCTTTCCCCAGGATGTCCCAGCAAGCGGCATCGAGCGCCGATTTCGCGTAAGGATGGCCCTTCAGCGAGGCGTCCATGCGGGCGTTGATCACGTCCAGCTCCGTTGGGTTCTGTCCGATCAAGTCACGTCCGATATGCGCGATGCCTGTCCGAGCGCCCTCGGCATAAGCCGCCAGATAGGCCGGACCCAACGGACAGGTTTCGCCGACGCCCGTGATGCCCTCGTCGGTCTCGACGATCACGACGGTCGTGTCGAACGACGCGAAGGATTGGCTGGCCCAGGAGTAAGAGCCCTCCTTCAGCGGCAGGTCGACTTGGTAGATCGAGATACGCGTGATCTTCATGGTCGGTGCCGTCCCCTCAACATCCAAAGCGTTGTCCCAAGACGCCCACCATGGCAGAGGGAGCGGATGCGCGAAAGCCCGCCCCTGTTGCTCGACATCTCGCGAACCGTTGCCCGGGCGCGCCTGCCCGCGCCGACCGGGATCGACCGGGTCGAGCGCGCCTATATCCGTTGGGCCTCGATCCGGGGCGGGCGCTTCCTGGCGGCGTTCGACGGGCGGCACTATCTGCTGGATGTCGATGCGGTTGGCGATCTGCTGGGTTGGATGGAAGACGGCGATGATCCACCGCGGCTCGATCTGCGCGGGCGGCTGCAGGTCCAGCGCGACCGCGACCTTCGGGCCGCTCAGTCGCTGGTGCGGTCAATGGCGCGGGCCGTGGCGACTGCAACCGGGATCGCAAGGATGCTCAGCGAGCATCTCCCCGCTGGCGGGCTCTATCTGAACGTTGGGCACGATAATCTGAGTGGCGGCATGATGGCGGCGATTGCCAAGGCAGGGTTCCGGCGGGCCGTGATGATCCACGACACGATCCCGTTGGACCATCCGGAATTCGCCCGCGACGGGACCGTGGAAAAGTTCCGCGACAAGCTCGCGGCTGCCCTGCAAGCCGACCTGCTGCTGGCCAACTCGCACCACACGGCAGAGCGCCTGCGCGCCCACGGTGCCAAGCAGACCGTTACCGTCGCGCCGCTTGGCATCGACCCGTCGGAGCAAACCATTACCGCCGCACCCGCTGCCTTCGTCACACTCGGCACGATCGAGCCGCGCAAGAACCACGCGCTCCTCCTGAAGATCTGGCGGAGGTTCTGGGACGAACTGGGTGATGCCTCTCCCCGTCTCGTCATCCTGGGCCGCCGGGGCTGGGAAAACCGCGAGGTATTCGGCATGCTCGACAGCGAGCCGATGATGGGCCGCACCGTGATCGAGGCTGGTACACCCGACGATGCAGCACTGGCGGAACACATGGCGGGCGCCATCGCATTGCTGTTCCCCAGTCATGCCGAGGGCTACGGTCTTCCACTGGCCGAGTCGCTGGCGGCGGGGGTCCCGGTGATCGCGTCGGACCTGCCCGCATTGCGCGAGGTCGGCGCGGGCGTTCCGGAGTATCTCGATCCCGAAGACAGCGACACCTGGCAGCGCGTGATCATCGGCTATGCGGCCCCGCAATCTGCCGCCCGCGCGGCACAACTTGCTCGCCTGGCCGACTGGCGGGCGCCGACCTGGGCCCAGCATTTCCGGATCATCGAAAACGCGATCGAAACCATTCTGGTACATGGCAGTAACGAAGTCTAAAACACCGATCGATCGACCAACCCCAGACAGGGCCCCCGGGGCAGAAACGACATGCGCCTGATCCACCGAATTCGCGAACGGATCTCGCTGCGCCTCGAGCGTAGGGGGCTTCAGCTGCGTGCGATGTGCAAGGCGCGGGAGCTTCGGGTTGTGAACGACCGCACGTCGCAAATGCCCGCTGGCCCGATCCTGTTCTCGACCGTGCGAAATGAAGCTGTGCGCCTGCCGCATTTCCTGGACCATTACCGCAAGCTCGGCGTCGTTCATTTCGTGATCGTTGATAATGGATCGACCGACACCACACCCGACCTGCTGGGCCGGGCCAGGGATGTCTCTTTCTGGCAGACCGATGCCAGCTACAAAGCCTCGCGCTTCGGTGTCGACTGGATGAACGCGCTCCTGGCGCGGTACGGGCCCGGGCGCTGGGTGGTCGTTGCCGACCCGGACGAGTTGCTGGTCTATCCGCACCATGACACGCGGCGTCTGCCGTC
>JBCCDA010000233.1:0-2146 GCA_039033215.1 Pseudomonadota bacterium
AGCGCAACAAGGAGTGTCGATCAATGACAAGCATTCAGGAGAAGATCATCACACCGAAGCTTGGGCTGCTGGAACTCGCCAAGCAGCTCGGGTCCGTTTCGCAGGCCTGCAATGTCATGGGCTATTCACGAGACAGCTTTTATCGCTTCAAGGAATTGTATGAACAAGGCGGTGAAGAGGCGCTGATGGACTTCAGTCGCAAGAAACCGATCCTCAAGAACCGGGCGCCCGAGCACGTCGAACGCGCGGTGATCGCACTGGCGCTTGATAACCCGGCCCTGGGTCAGAAGCGCGCCAGCCGGGAGCTTCGGCGGAAGGGGATCATGGTCTCCTCTTCGGGCGTTCGGTCGATCTGGCTCAGGAACGACCTTGAGACCATGAAAAAGCGCCTCAAGGCTTTGGAAGCCCGCGCCGCCCAGGAAGGCGTCCTTCTGACCGAAGACCAGATGGCCGCGCTGGAAAAGGCCAAGCAGAAGAAGGAGGCGCATGGCGAGATCGAGAGCCGTCATCCGGGCTGTCTTGGCTCACAAGACACCTATTACGTTGGCGCGCTGAAAGGCGTGGGGCGGATTCACCAACAGACCTTCGTCGATACCTATGCCCGCGTGGCGATCTGCAAACTCTACACCGAAAAGACCGCGATCACGGCGGCGGACTTCCTGAATGACCGTGTGATCCCGTTCTTTGCTGAGCACAAGATTGGACTGCTGCGCGTCCTGACAGATCGGGGCGCGGAATATTGCGGGAAGGTCGGGAACCACGCCTATCAGCTTCACCTAGCCGTCGAGGATGTGGATCATTCCAAGACCAAGGCGAACAGCCCGCAGACCAACGGCATCTGTGAACGCTTCCATCGGACGATCAAAGACGAATTCTACGACATCGCATTCCGCAAGAAGTTGTACCGCTCAGTAAAGGAATTGCAGACCGGTTTGGACGCATGGCTGGCCAAGTACAACGAAAAGCGGCCTCACTCGGGTAGATACTGCTACGGCAAAACGCCTATGCAGACCTTCCGCGAAACGCTACACATCGCCGTCGAGAAGACGATCAAAACGCCTGACCTGTCGGACAGCGCGCAAGCCAGTCTCAGCGGCGCAAGCTGAGGCGGCCGTCAGATCAAGTTTGAAGGTTTACAGTTAACGCCACTGCGATCGGCTCGGTCGGGCTGCCGGTCACGCCAGTATCCGATGCTGTCCGCATGTTCCGCCTGGTGCTCGCCGAGGGGCGAAGCCTTGTCCGCCAGCGCACCGAGATCGAGGCCCGGGCCGTCGAACTGTTGTCCGATCTGCCCGACTATCGGTCACCGCCTCATAAGTCCTCAACCAAATCCTTATTGACGCGAGTTGAACTGATGCGAGGAAGTTGTCGTCGCGTTTGTCGTATCGGGTGGCGACGGCTCGGAAGTGCTTGAGTTTGCTGAAGAACCGCTCGACCGCGTTGCGCTGACGATAGACCCATGGGCTGAAGGACGGGATGTTGACGCGGGTGGGCATCGGCTTCACGCAGGCCCAGGCGCCCCGGTCTTTGAGCATCGCTCGGAGGCCGTCGCTGTCATAGGCCCGGTCGCCGAGCAGGATGTCGCCTGCTTGAACTGTCTCGAACATGTCCGCCGCCGACCGTCCATCATGCGCCTGTCCAGCGGTCAGCTTCAAGCGGATCGGTCGGCCTTCGGCGTCGACCAGCGCGTGGATCTTGGTCGTCAGGCCGCCTCTTGAACGACCCATGCAACTGGATCTCTCATCTTTTTTTCACCATTGGCCGCGTGCTGATGAACGCGGGTGGAGGATGAGTCGATCATCTGGATATCGCCGTCGTAAGCCTCTGACACCGCTTCCAGAATGCGCGCCCAGTGGCCTACCCGGCGCCAGCGATTGAACCGGTTCACGCACGTCGTATGCGGCCCGTAGCGCGCTGGAATATCGGCCCAAGGCGCGCCTGTCCGCAGCCGCCAGAAGATACCATTCAAGACGCGCCTGTCATCGACCCGCGGCTTGCCCCGCACCTTCGTCGGCAGCAAAGGCTGAATCACCGACCACTCGAAATCCGTAAGATCGAAACGCGCCATCTTCACCTCCCGCTCGCCTGCGGAAGTGAAGCACAGGAACGTCCCCTCGGGAATCCCCTTTATGGGTATGTGGCCTAG
>JBCCDA010000234.1:0-2114 GCA_039033215.1 Pseudomonadota bacterium
AGCCACCATGTGGTCGAGAACAACAACGCCTTCCTGATGGCGATGGGCGACGGCGCCAAGATCGAGATCCACACCGACGATGCGGCGAAAGAGAGCTGGACGCAGCTCGACGGCACGGCGGAGGCGGGCGACACGCAGCTCACCTTCACCGAGGCGACCGGCTGGCAAGTGGGCGACAGGATCGCCGTGGCCTCGACCGATTTCGACCTCAACCAGGCCGAGGAGTTCACGGTCGTCGGCGTCTCGAACGGCGGGCGCACGGTGACCCTCGACCGGCCGCTGGAGTACATGCACTACGGCGAGGTCGACACCTACAACGACACGGACGGCGATGTGCACGAACTGGACATGCGCGCCGAGGTCGGGCTGCTGAGCCGCGACGTCGTGATCCAGGGCGACATCGACTATGACGATGCGAAGCCGCTGAACGAGCAGGACGACCAGTACGGCGGCCATACCATGGTGATGCATGGCGGCGAGATGTACATCTCGGGGGTCGAGCTGGCCTATATGGGCCAGGCCGGCATCCTCGGGCGCTATCCGGCGCACTGGCACGAGTCCGGCGATGTGACGGGGCAGTACATCAAGGACAGCTCGGTCCACCACAGCTTCAACAAGGGCATCACCGTCCACAACACCCAAGGCGCCGAGGTTCGGGACAACGTGGTCTACGAGACCATCAGCCACAGCTATTATCTCGAACAGTCGGACACCCACGGCAACGACCTGATCGACAACCTTGCCATCAACGCGCGCGATGTCGGCCGCTTCGGCACGATCCGGAACGCGAACGATGGCACACCGTCGAACTTCTACACGACCAATGCCGACAACACCTGGACTGGCAACCATGCCGCCGGGTCGGATGATACCGGCTTCTACTTCCGGCTCTCGGGCGCGCAAAAGTCCAACTTCGGGACTGTCGATGACAACGCGGCGCATTCGGCCGACAACCGCGGCGTCTACGTCCACCACCAAGGCATGGCCCAGGACGGCAACCCCCAAGGCAGCGCCGAGCAGCCGCAGAAGGCCGACGACTGGGAGATCTCTGGGCTCACCGTCTACAAAAGCCAGACCGGCGTCTACTCGCAGGCGGCAAACGGCACCTTCACCGACAGCGCCTTTGCCGAGCTTGCCTCGAACGGGCGCTTCCGTCTGAACACCACCATCGAGGACAGCCTGATCGTCGGCCGCTCCGACAACATCGGCAATCCCGAGACGCAGGACGAGCGGGACGCAGGACGCAGCCTGCCGGGCGGTTTCAACGACTTCCAGGGCTGGCAGCTCTATGACGGACCCGGCTCGATCTCGAACGTGATGTTCGATGGGTTTACCGAGGAAGACCACGCCATCCAAACCTCGAATGCGATCCATAAGTCGGCGTCCTTCGGCTTGATGGGGATCACCTGGGGCGAGAACGTCGTGGAAAGCGCCAAGTTCAGCATTAGCGGCGGCGGCAACGCCTATGGCAATGACAGCGCGGCGCGCGGTCTTGTCGATGTTGATGGGTCAATCTCCGGCGTCGAGGGCGCCATGATCTATCAGCTCAGCAGTGACAACTCTGCGTCGGCGGCCTTCAATGCGGGCTCCGAGTACGAGATCATCCGGGATTGGGGCACGATCATCACCACCAGCGGTGAGCAGAGCGCGACTCTGACCGTCGACCGCGGGGGCACCCCCGACACCAACACCGGCAAGAACCACGGGCTGCCGTTCAGCAATCTCAACGCGACGCGGTCGGACGGCGAATATGCCAACGGGATCCGCCAGCAGGTCCCGCTGTTCGACGGTTACAGCTACGAGTTGGACTTTGGGACCCCGGAGCAGGACAACTTCCGCCTCTACCTCGGGGACGCAGACTGGGGGCAGAGCTTCATCGTCAGCCTCGGCGATGACATTCCGACGGATTCGAGCTTCACGGTCGACAACCCCAACAACAGCGAGTCGCGACCGGCGCGTGAGGTCTCCTCGATGGAGATGCTCGAGGCCTCGCCCGACACGGCCGTCTTCCGCGACGCCGACGGTGTGGTGCACGTCAAGCTCGTCGCCGAGATGGCCCATGGCTATCTTTGGCCGCAGCCGGGTGCGGCGATGCCGGGCAGCCTGCACTCCGG
>JBCCDA010000235.1:0-2105 GCA_039033215.1 Pseudomonadota bacterium
GAACTGATCGAGAAGGTCGCCGACAAGCTTGGCGCTGCAACCGGTGCCTCGCGCGCTGCGGTCGACTCCGGTTACGCACCGAACGACTGGCAGGTTGGACAGACCGGCAAAGTCGTGGCCCCGGATCTCTACATCGCCGTGGGCATCTCGGGTGCCATTCAGCACCTCGCGGGGATGAAGGACTCGAAGGTCATCGTCGCGATCAACAAGGATGAGGAAGCTCCGATCTTCCAGGTTGCCGACTACGGCCTCGTGGCCGACCTGTTCGACGTGCTGCCTGAACTGGAAGGCGCACTCTGAACGGTCTTCGGGGCGGTTTAATCGCCGCCCCGGGACAGGATCGCGCGCGCCGCCTAGATGCGTGCTCCGAGCCACTTCAGGAACGCCCGCACGCCCAACCCAGTGCGAAGTTCGAACTCCTCATACTGAAAACGCCTCTGGCTGACGCCGTGACGCTGCAAACCAACGGCAAGTGCGCGCCTCATATCCCCTGGACCGCAGAACAGAACACGGCAATCGGTGAGGCTGTGACCGGAAATTTCTGCGATTGAAACTGGATCAAGCCGCCCCCGTTCCGCGCTTTCCCAGATTGTCAGGTCCAGGTTTTTCTTCCCAGCTGCGATGTCGTGCAGATGCTTCACGTGAACTGCGTCGCCGCGCGTGCGAACGGCGTAAATAAGTTGGACGGGACCATCGCCGTCTGACAGTGCTTCTGCCAAAGCGACGAACGGCGTAATCCCTACGCCAGCACCGATCCAGATCTGCTGGCCCTTGAGCGACCGCCCGAAGTGGCCGAATGCGCCTTCAACCCGAACACTCTGCCCGCTGTTCAGCGCCCGAGTGTAGCTGTTGGTCAGGTCGCCAAGGGGTGCAATCGTGACCCGGAGACTATCATCTGACCGCGGCGCGTTTGAGATCGTGAACGGATGTGGCTCGGGCAGTCCCGCGCCGTCGAACGCGAAGAATGCAAATTGCCCGGCCGTGTGACGGAACCCTCCGCCTTGTGGCGCCATTTCGACAGCCAGCGCCGATCCCTCCGCCTCGGTGCTCTTTATCGTATAGCGGCGAGCCGGACGCAGGCCACGCGGCGCCGATGTGTAGAGGTATGCGAGAACTCCGATGCCGCAAACTACCGCCATGTAGAGACCAAGTGGATCACCGTTCTTGAATGGCTTGAGAATGAAGAGGTAGTGCGCCGCCCCAAGCACGAAGAAGATGCCAATGAGCCGGTGCGTCCATTTCCATAGATGGTAGGGGATAAACGTGGCGATAGTGATGACGACGAGGATCAGCAGTCCGTACAGGCTGATCTCGCCTGCGGTTTCAGCGGCCTCGTTCAACAGCGTCTCACTGCCCAGCCCGCGCATATCCGCATCGATCGTGTCTTGCAGAAGTATCGCGACCATTGCGCTGATGCCCAGCCATTTGTGCAGGCGGTAACTCTGGTCGAGAGGGCCGAAGACGGTTTCGACCCCGGGCAGCCGGGTTGCGATAAGTTGCGCGAAAGCCATCACGATCAGGGCAATCACCCCGATGTACTGGCTGACGAGTGCGATGAGATCGCGCCCCTGTCCGATCGATGGCAGCCAGACCCAGGGGATCAGGCATGCGGCGAATATGATGAACAGGCCCGTGGGTTTCATGCCGACGAGCATCTCAAGGTATGATGGACAGACGGCATCTCAGTTGGGGGGTGTTTCGGCCTCTGCGCCGCCGAGCGGGTCAAGAGCAACCCGCAGGGCGTTTGCCGCCTCCGACAGCCGGGTCAATTCGGTATGGCGCAGGATCAGCACGGCGCCAGCCCCCCCGCCAAAAGGGTAGGATCCCATCGAGACGTCTGGATACTCTGCGGCGCAATCTCCGAGTGGCCCGGCCAGATCGCCCTCGCCGATATGACAGCGAAATGACCATGAAAGCAAAGGTGCGCCACCCTCGATTGTGGCGACAACTGATTTGACCATCTCGGTAAAGACGGCCGGCACGCCCGCCATCACGTGCACGTTCCCCAAGCTAAAGCCGGGCGCCGACGAGACCGGATTCTCGATCAGTGCCGCACCGTCCGGGATGCGCGCCATGCGAAGGCGGGCTTCATTCACCTCCATCCC
>JBCCDA010000236.1:0-2066 GCA_039033215.1 Pseudomonadota bacterium
GCCGATCTCGACGACGAGAGCATGTTCGTCACGAAGGATCAGCGCAACACCGGGGATGGCGGCCATTTCCGGTTGGGCCACACCAAGGATGGCGGTCTTTTCCTCCGCTTTGCCCCTGGCGACGGTGATGGCAACAAGGAGTGGAAGACGGGACCAATCCTCACCGAAGGGCAGTGGCAGCACGTTGCGGTCAACTTCACCGAGGACGGCGTCACCGTTTATCTTGATGGAGAGGCAGTTCCGAATGGAGCTTGGCAGGCCACATCTGGCAACGTGCCGAACCCCGGAGCGTTCAAAGAGGCCTTCATTCTCAACAACGAAGAGCCTTGGGTTCTGGCTGCCGACCAGGCCCGAACCGAATACAACGAGACCGCCCAAGTCTTTGGTGCGGATGACGAGGATCTGGACAACGCTTTCGAGGGCGCGCTTGCGGAGTTTGCTGTCTTCGGCGGTTCCGAGGCGACCGATGCTCTCACCGCCGCGGAGATCGCGCAGCTTGCGACGCCTGGTTTCGACGCTTCTTCCTTTGCGGGCGAGACCGGGCCGCAGCCCATCGAGGCCGCGGCCGATACGTTCTCCGGTGGCGGCGGAAACGACACCATTCTCGGCGAGGGTGGCGACGATACGCTGAATGGCGGCGCCGGCAATGACAGCATTGAGGGTGGCTACAACGACGACCTGATAAATGGCGGCGATGGCGACGACACGCTGGATGGCGGCCGCGGCTCGGATCTTCTGATCGGTGGCTCAGGCAACGATGTGCTACGCGCGACCTCAGACGCCGGAGAAGACCTGGCAGCGCAACTGCTCTCCGACACCGGCAACCAGCGCGACCCTCTGTACATCGACGAGGCGACATCCAAGCTTTGGGACTGGAGCGACCAGCCCTTTGTTGCCGACGACATTCTGGTCGGCGGTGAGGGAGAGGATCACTTCCTCTTCGAACTGCAGATCAACGGCACCATCCAAGCGATCATGGACAACCTGATCGACGGGCAACGCGACATCCGCTGGCACGGCGTAGCGGGCGAGAACAAGTACATCCACGAGCACTGGGTCGACAGCATCGGCATTGATGTGATCGCCGACTTCAACGCCGACGAGGACCAGATCTCGGTGCTCGGTCACACCACCAATGTGCGTGTCGACTATATCAGCCATGATAGCGACGACGACGGTGTGGCGGACAGCATCCTCTCGGTGACCGAAGCCTACTCCCAGCAGGGCAATGGTGGCGGTGCCCACGATGAGGACCTGCTCGGCTACATCGTCGTGCACGGTGACATGGTGACCGAGGACATGATCACCACCGACGCCGGTGTGCACTACGGGATCGTGGACACCATCGACGAGCTGCAGGAGGGTTTTGCGCCCTCCGGCGAAACCCGCACCAACACGATCGACGGACAGGAGGTGCTCGGGCTCGACACCCGTCATTGGGACGATGATCCGATTGGCACAGATCCCTTGGCCTTTGCCGAAAACCCATATGAGGCACTGGCAGAGCAATACATCGATGATGCAGCGCTCGGCGATGCGGGCCCGCTAGCCGCAGTGGTCGAGGCTGCGGCCATGGTTGACTATGGTCCGGGTGCCAGCGCCCCAATCGAGATCCCGCATGCGGCAGATCAAGCGCGCGCAGAGGGGAGTTGGACGCTGAGCTTCGTTGCTGATGCGCCGACGAATGGTCAGCAAGCGCTTCTGTCAAAGGACCATAGCGGCAACAAAACCGGCGGCCACCTCACGATCTATCTGGAGGGGGGGTACCTGAAGCTCCGCTTCCAAGACGATGGCAACACCAGCACCTATCTCAAATACAGCGACGAGAAAATCCAGGCAGGCGAGGCCTACCACATTGCCTTCACGTTCACGGCCGAGACCATCGCACTCTATGTGAATGGCGAACTTGTGGATGCTGAAGACGGCTTTGCCGACGGTATGGCTGGGAATGCCGAAGATACGGTGATTGGCGCCTCGACCCGGACACGCCAGGGCGAGAACGACAATCTGCAATGGTTCTTCGACGGGCGGATCGGAGAGGTCGCGATGCTCGACCGGGCCCTGGA
>JBCCDA010000237.1:0-2063 GCA_039033215.1 Pseudomonadota bacterium
GAATCGCAAGGTTGCGGTAGTCCTGTATGGATTCCCGCCGAATGCTGGGGCCGTCGGCACGGCAGCGCACCTGGGTGTGTTCGAATCGCTCCACAACACTCTGAACGCCATGGCGGCCGAAGGCTATGATGTCGAAGTGCCCGAGACGGTCGATGATCTGCGCCGCGCGATCCTGAAGGGGAATGCCGAGGTTCACGGTCAGCAAGCCAATGTGGCGGCGCGCGTCACGGCGGACGAGATCGTGGCGCGCGATCCTTATCTTTCAGAGGTCGAAGCCGCCTGGGGACCGGTGCCTGGCAAGCACCAGACAGATGGCCGTGATGTTTTTGTCTTGGGCGCGCACTTCGGCAAGGTTTTCGTCGGTGTGCAACCTGCCTTCGGCTACGAGGGCGATCCGATGCGCCTTCTCTTCGAGAAAGGCTTCGCGCCAACGCATGCGTTCTGCGCGTTCTACCGCTGGATGCGCGAAGACTTCGGTGCCGATGTGGCTCTGCACTTTGGAATGCACGGTGCAATGGAGTTCATGCCGGGCAAGCAGGTCGGCATGGGGCCGGAGTGCTGGCCTGACCGACTCATCGGCGACCTGCCTAACGTCTATCTCTATGCGATGAACAACCCGTCCGAGGGAGCACTTGCCAAACGCCGCGGCGCCGCGACGATTGTAACCCATCTGACGCCCCCCGTGGCGAAGGCTGGGCTCTACAAGGGTCTTGTCGAGTTGAAGGCCTCGCTCGAGCGTTGGCGCACCGGGGATCCTGCCGCGCCCGAACGGAGCGAACTGCAGGAGATGATCCGTGCGCAAGCCGGGGAACTTGACTTGGCGTGCGACGATATCGATGCGCTTTGGGTCGAGTTGCTCGAATACGAGCAGTCCTTGATCCCACATGGCCTCCACGTCGTCGGACGAACGCCGGATGACGACGTTCGTGCCGATCTGCTGGCAACAATGGCCGAAGCGTTGCCGGACCATGACTTGACCGAGGCCGATCGCCATCTGCAAACGGATACCGAAACACCGGCAATCCTGCATGCGTTGAGCGGTGGTTTCATCCGACCGGTGCCGGGCGCTGATTTGATCCGCGCCCCGCACGCTTTGCCGACCGGGCGCAACATTCATTCCTTTGATCCGTTCCGCATGCCATCGACCTTTGCGCTGGAAGACGGTGCCCGCCAGGCAGAGCGGTTGCTGCAACGCCATCTGGCCGAGGGACACTCTCTACCAAGATCCGTCGCACTGGTGCTGTGGGGTTCGGACAATCTGAAGACCGAGGGCGGGCCGATTGCCCAGGCCATGGCGCTGATGGGCGCGCGCCCAAGATTCGACAGCTATGGCCGCTTGTGTGGCGCCGAGCTTATCCCGTTGGAGGAACTCCGACGCCCGCGCATCGATGTGGTGATGACGCTGTCCGGGATTTTCCGTGACCTGCTTCCACTTCAGACGAAGATGCTCGCCGAAGCTGCTTGGTTGGCCGCCATCGCGGATGAACCGGCCGAGATGAACCACGTCAGGGCGCATACGCTAGCGCATGCTGACGCAAAGGAAATGGACTTTGATACAGCAGCGCTGCGGGTCTTCTCGAATGCTGACGGCGCATACGGCTCCAACGTCAATCACATGGTCGACGCGGGCGCCTGGGACGACGAGGACGAACTGGCCGACACATTCCAGAAGCGCAAATGCTTCGCCTATGGACGCGACGGGCGACCCGCCGCGCAACCGGAGCTGATGAACGCAGTTCTGGCCGATGTCGATCTCGCCTATCAGAACCTTGAATCGGTCGAACTGGGTGTGACCACGATTGACCACTACTTCGATACGCTCGGCGGTATCTCTCGTGCCGTGCGGCGTGCGCGCGGTGGCGAAGATGCCCCTGTCTATATCTCAGACCAGACGCGCAGCGATGGCAAGGTTCGTACCCTGTCCGAACAGGTCGCGCTCGAAACCCGCACCCGGACACTGAACCCGAAATGGTACGAGGGCATGTTGAACCATGGCCACGAGGGCGTGCGCCAGATCGAGGCGCATGTGACCAATTCGGTCGGTTGGTCGGCGACCACGGGTC
>JBCCDA010000238.1:0-2048 GCA_039033215.1 Pseudomonadota bacterium
ATACACCATCGTGTCGCGCGTATCATCGGTCCAGTCGATGACATCGATGAATTCGCCCTTCAGCATGTCCCAGATCATGTCGCTCTCCGTCCTCACGTAAGTCTCGCAACCCATATCGGATTCTGTTTGGTTATTCACCAGCTAGGAACACCAGAATTCATCCGTCAGGCTGCAATTGGGCGATAACCCGGCGCAGGATGGGCATGAAGGCGAACCCGTCCATGCCGTTTTCGATCGTGTCATTGATAAGCTGTGTTGCCGATGGGCGAATGCTTTGCATCAAAAGAGGCGATGGCTCAGAGCGGTTGCGCGAGACGCATCATACGCCCGGTCTTATCTCTCTCAGGATCTGGCGCGCGATCGGCATCGCGACTTGGCGGGTCATGCCGTCGGCCAATCTGGGATCATATAGAATTCTGAAGAGCCATTCATCGTGCTTCGTGAAGAGCGCGAACTCTTCGTCATCGTTGAAGACCGATGGCCGCGCGCCATCGAAGTCGGCCGACGGGCCGAAGGCCTGGCCGAACTCTTCTTCGATGCAGGACTTTCGCAAGATGCCGCTGACCTCGTTGGGAATCACGATCGTGTAGTCGGCCAGTCCGGGTTTCTTTTCAGATGGAAACAGGTAGGCAGCGCAGACTAGGCCTTCCATGCCGCTCGCGAGGTCGTTGGCCATTGCCTCGGCACCGGCTTGTCGAACTTTGCCGGCGAGCGATGCCAGTTCCTGGCGGTTCAGGAGCATGACTTCGATTTCGGCCTCGGACGAGACCTCGATCAAGGTCAGACCGGTGGCTTTCGCAATAATCTCGGCCACTTCGGCGACATCGTTCCGGTCACAGGGTGTCACGCCAGCGCCGAAGATCGCGTAGCGCACGGGATCGCGGCGTTTCTCGAGCGTGCGTTCGATTCGCCCCGTCCGATAGGACACGTCCTCGGCGACGGCCTCGTCAAAGAACATGACTTCGCGGAACGCACGCAAGAGCTCTTCATTCGAGAACTGGGCATCCACTGGCGCGCGCTCGGTTCTCAGCCGTCCGGCGGCTCGCTGTTCGGCCTCGTAGAACCGCCACATCTCGATGAGTGCGGCGCTTTGTTCATCAATCGCTCGCGGTTCACAGGACGGTGCAACGCTCTTCGCAGCGGTTGGCGCGGTTTCGGTCGTCTGGGGTATTGCGCAGGCTGACAGGACCGCAACGCACGGCAAGCCTAGGAAAGACCTACGGATCTGAGCCCGGAACTGTGGAAGCATGAGGGTGAGACCGCCTTTTCAACACCAAACCACACGGCGTAATCCGCCGATGCAATGATGCCTTTGCGACCAAAGAAAATATAGCAAAAATCGTGAGTTGCGATGCTTGCGCCGTGCGTCTGTGTGTTCACGGCACTGGGGCAGCCGCCATGACTGGATCGGGCTCGTTCAAACGCCAATCGCTATGGCACGCAGAAAACTTGCTGCGTGAGGTTACAGATCGCTCAGATCCGGTCGCATACCGTCCAGAATGCGCCGCGCGATCGGCATGGCCTCGACTGCTGACATGCCCGGGTTGAGCCGCGGATCGTAGAGCAGACGCAGCAGGGTCTCGTCGTGTTGCGTCAGGACCGCGAACTCGTGGTCATCGTTGAAGATCGACGGGCGGGCGGTATCGCTGTCGTTCGTCAGGCCGAGGCTTTGGGTGACTTCCTCGTGCAGGCAGGACTTGCGCAGCACGCCGGTAATCTCGGCGGCAAGGAAAACGTGGGCAAAGACCAGACGGGCGGGATCTTCTGTGCTGGACGAGAGCGTCGCACCGCACAGCCAACCGGGTTTCCTGCGCCAGATGTCGTATCTTTCGCGGTATGTGGCCAAGCCGCGGTCCGACAGCATCCTGCTGATTCGACGCCGATCGGGTGCACTGGCGATTGTGATCAGCATGTCATGGGCACCGTCGCTCGGCACGAAGGCAAGGCCAGTCAGTTCGCCCAGGCGACTGGTCAGTTTCGCGACCTCTGCCCGGTCAGCATCCGTGACACCGTCCCCGTCCATGCGGTAACGGATCACGCCGCGCCAA
>JBCCDA010000239.1:0-2016 GCA_039033215.1 Pseudomonadota bacterium
GACCGATGGCCCGATGGCCGACTGGATCAAGAAGGGCGAAGAACTCTATTACACCCGTGTCGGTCAGCTCGACATGGCGTGCAGCCAGTGTCACGAGGACAATTACGGCAACATGATCCGTGCCGACCACCTGTCCCAAGGTAACATCAACGGCTTCCCGACCTACCGCTTCAAATGGCAGGGTCTTGGCTCGCTGCATCGCCGTTTCTCGGGCTGTATGAAGAACATACGCGCGACTCCGTACAAGCGCGGTTCGGACGAGTTCGTCGCCCTCGAGGCCTACCTTGCCTCTCGCGGCGCTGGCTTGGGGATTGAAACGCCAGCAGTCCGGAACTGATAATCCCGGTGCGTCCCGGTCGACGGGGCGCATCGCATGTTTCCAGTTTTTCGTGCTCGTAACGCGCCGCTCGGCGCGACCGGGATGGGCTTGCCAGAAGGAGGCGCCACATGATCTCTCGCCGTGATTTTCTTCAGGCCAGTGTTGCTGCGTCGGCGATCGTGGGTGCCTCGGGTCTGGGCAATTGGGGGCGGCTCGCGGCACAGCAAGCGCTGACACAGGACCAGTTGCTCGAATTCGATGCGCTGGGCAACGTCACGCTGATCCACCTGACCGACATTCACGCACAGCTGAAACCGGTCTGGTTCCGGGAACCGGCGATCAATCTGGGCGTCGGCCAGGTCAAGGGTCTGCCGCCGCACCTGACCGGCAAGGATTTCCTGAAGCTCTACAACATCGAAGCGGGCTCGCCCGGTGCCTATGCGCTGACCTATCAGGACTTCGTCTCACTGGCGAAGGGCTACGGCCGAATGGGCGGGATGGACCGCGTTGCCACGGTGATCAATGCGATCCGCGCCGAGCGTCCTGAGACGCTGCTGCTGGATGGTGGCGATACCTGGCATGGTTCTTACACCGCCGAGCAGACCAAGGGGCAGGACGTCGTCAACGTCATGAACGCGCTGCGGCCGGACGCGATGACCTCGCACTGGGAGTTTACACTCGGCAAGGATCGTGTGGATGAGATCGTCGATGAACTCGACTTTCCGTTCCTGGGCGCGAACATATTTGACAATGAATGGGACGAACCGGCTTACGAGCCGTACCAGATGTTCGTGCGTGGCGGCGTGCAGATCGCCGTGATCGGGCAGGCCTTCCCCTACATGCCCATCGCAAATCCGCGCTGGATGTTCCCGACCCTGAGCTTCGGCATCCGGGAAGAACGGATGCGGGAGGTCGTGCAAGAGGTCCGCGACGAAGGCGCGGAAGTGGTCGTCGTCCTGTCCCACAATGGCTTCGACGTCGACCGCAAGATGGCCAGCCGCGTCGACGGCATCGACGTGATCTTGTGCGGGCACACGCATGATGCGCTGCCCGAGCCTCTGATGGTTGGCAAGACCGCATTGATTGCGTCGGGATCCAACGGCAAGTTCGTCAGCCGCATTGATCTGGATGTACGAGATGGCGGGCTTCAGGGCCTGCGGCACAAGCTGATCCCAATCTTCTCAGACGTGATCGCCCCCGATCCGGCGATGACCGCCTTGATCGACGAGCAGCGTGCGCCGTACGCAGAGCAACTCTCGGAAGTCCTCGGTCACACCGACAGCCTGCTTTATCGCAGGGGCAACTTCAACGGCACCTGGGATGATCTGATCTGCAATGCGCTGATCGAGGAACGCGACGCGGATATCGCCTTGTCACCAGGCTTCCGCTGGGGGCCGAGCCTTCTGCCAGGCGATCCGATCACACGCGAAGACCTGCACAACGCCACCGCAATGTCTTATCCTGCGGCCTATCGCACTCAGATGACCGGCGAGTTCCTGCACACTGTGCTGGAAGACGTTGCCGACAACTTGTTCAACCCGGATCCGTACTATCAACAGGGCGGCGATATGGTCCGCGTCGGTGGCATGGGTTACCACATCGACGTCTCAAAACCGCAGGGCAGCCGTATCTCCAAGATGACGCTGCTGCGGGATGGCTCACCGATCGATCCGAGCCGCACCTACACGGTCTCCGGC
>JBCCDA010000240.1:0-1993 GCA_039033215.1 Pseudomonadota bacterium
GCAACGACCATGTGCAGACCGTCAACCAGATGCTCGCAACGCTGGACTGTGCGGCATTGCACGCGCAGATTGTTCAGATCTGGGAGGCGGGCGAAACGCGGCTTGCGCAATCCGGCGTGCGCTTCGATCGGGTGGAGCGCGGGCTGGCTCTCGATATGCTGTATCTCGGCCAGACGCACACAGTGTCGGTGCCACTCGATCCTGTGCAGAGTTTGACCACAGACGCAATTCAGGCGGCGTTTGATCGCGCTTATCTTACTGCCTATGGGCGTTTGCTCGACGGTATCCCTGTGCGCGTTATGAACTTCAGGGCATCTGTAAACGGCGCGCGCCCACACTTCGATATGTCGGTTTTCGCTCCACCGAATGACGGAAAGCTAGAGGAAGTGCAGCGCGGTACGCGCGTCGTTCGGTGCGATGGCATCGACCACACTGCACCGGTCTACGATCGTCTGTCACTGCCGCGCGGCGCGATCATCACAGGCCCCGCGATACTCGAGCAATCCGACACAACGATCTTTGTTGATCCTGGCTTGCGTGGCGAAGTTGATGCCTTTGGAAACCTGATCATTCGGAGTGGGGTAGATGCTGGATCAACCTAACTTTGCGCGCACCGCTCTGATGTTGATCGATCTGCAGAACGATTTCCTGCATCCGGACGGGGCATATGGTCGGGCCGGGCAAACCTCGGACGCCATTGCGGCGCTGCCTGCGCGGCTGAAGCCGTTGGTCGATGCTTTGCGCAGGCAGGGCGGTTGGGTGGTTTCGACTCACTTCACGCTGGTACAAGGCAAGGGCGGCGAACCTTTCATAGCCGACCACCTGCGCAGGCTCCGCCCGTTCTTGAGAAAGGGGGACTTTGTCTCCAGCGGCTGGGGGCATGAGCTCGTCGATGAACTCGCACCCGCCGACATCTCTATCGAAAAGGTCGCCTACTCGGCCTTCTATCAGTCACGCATGGAGTTCGCGTTGAACCGCGCCGGGATCGATACACTGATCTTCTCCGGCATCGTGACGCAAGGTGGGGTCGCCTCGACCATGCGGGACGCCCATGTCCGGGACTTCCATACCATCGTGCTGTCGGACGGGTGTGCGAGCTTCCGGCCCGACGTGCACGAGACTGCGATAGCCGACATGGGTACCATTTCGACTGTCATGACTTGTTCCGAAGCGTTGGCTTGGATCGATGGCTAAAATCTCTCCGACGCCTGAAAGTTGGGATATCGAGGTTGATGTAGCGATCGTCGGAGGGGGCGCGTGCGGGCTGATCGCCGGGCTGCGTGCTTCCGAGGCTGGCGCGGATGTTTTGGTACTGGAACGTGATGCGACGTCGTCGGGATCGACGGCGCTCTCGTCCGGATTCATCCCAGCGGCAGGTACGCGATATCAGAGAGAGATCGGAGTCCACGACTCACCGGATCTGCTGGCGCGCGACATCCAGGGCAAAGCGAAGGGTGATGCTCATCCCGGCATCACTCGAACAGTCGCCAGTGCCATCGGACCTGCCGTCGAATGGTTGTCTGATACTCACGGTCTTGAATGGGTCGTTCTCGACGACTTTCTCTATCCTGGGCACTCGGTACACCGAATGCACGCTGTCCCGGAGCGAACAGGTACAGCACTGATCACACGACTGCTGTCCGCGGTCGAAGCCGCCGAGGTCCCGCTCGCCTATCAGGCCCACGCGACCGCGTTGCATTTGGAAGACGGCCGCGTCGCGGGGGTGACGATCAACCGTCCGGACGGCCAGACCGAGTCGATTGGTTGTCGCGCTCTGATCCTGTCATGCAACGGATATGGCGGCAATCCGGTCCTCGTCGCCCAGCACATTCCAGAGATCGCAGGTGCACCTTATTTCGGCCATACCGGTAACACTGGTGACGCCGTGCTTTGGGGCGAAGCGCTCGGTGCACAGATCCAGCATCTATCGGGATATCAGGGCCATGGTTCCCTGGCGCACCCGCACGGGATCCTGATCACATGGGCGCTGAAC
>JBCCDA010000241.1:0-1981 GCA_039033215.1 Pseudomonadota bacterium
AACGCGAGGGCTGGCGGTTGGAATTGATGCCGCCGCGCGCGCTGACAGCGCAGTGTGCGGCCGGGGCCGATCGTGGGATTCTGATCTTCTGCACCGACAGCACCGGCGGACACGAATTGCAGGCGGCATTTCCGTCCAGCCCCGGTCCAGAGCTGAGGGTCGTGGTAGATCAAAGCGTTAGCGGTCAAACCACCGAACCTGTGCCGGGGCAATTGTTATGGCCCTCGCAAAAAGGCGACATCGTCGATTGGCTCAAGCGCCGCGTGCTTGGTGCATGTAGTTGCGAGACCGGGGCCGGATCGATCATCGGCAGCAGCAGCGTGATACGCCATCTTCTCAGGTCCGTCCGGCGCGCATCTGCGGTCGATGCACCCGTGCTGATCGAAGGTCGCACCGGCACAGGCAAGGAACTGGTCGCACGCGAGATCCATCAGTCCGGAGCCCGCGCAGAAGCACCATTCGTACCGGTGAATTGCGGAGCGCTGCCAGACACCGTTCTGGAAAGCGAACTGTTTGGCCACGCGAAAGGCGCGTTCACGGACGCACGCCAGAACCGCGCCGGGTTGATCGCCGAGGCCGAGGGTGGGTCGATATTCCTGGATGAGATCGACTCGCTCAGTCCAAAGGGTCAGGCCACGCTGCTCAGGTTCCTTCAGTCGGGTGAGTATCGACCTGTCGGCTCCGATCGTGTCCGAAGCGCTGATGTCCGCGTGATCGCAGCGGCGAACTCGGAATTGATGACCCAAGTGCGCGCCGGGACCTTTCGCGAGGATCTGTTCTTCCGGCTCGGGGTGTTGATCTTGCGCACACCCTGCTTGTCCGAACGCCCGAGCGACGTCGAACTTCTGGCCAGGCATTTCCTTACGGAGATCTGCAGAACGTACGATTTGCCGGAGCGCACATTCTCAGAGCGCACACGCGATGCGATGACCAGCCATCCCTGGCCTGGAAACGTGCGCGAACTGGAAAACTTCGTCCATCGCGCCTGCGTAATGAGCGATGGCGATGTGATCGACATCGTGCCGGACGCCCCCTGCACGGGCCACATTCCTACAAGTCCGTCGAACGCCCGTTACGAAGTCCAGATCGAAGCCGAAGCCCCAAGCGATGCGCCCTGCAAGGGCGGCATTCCTGGCTTTCATGCTGCCAAGGCTCAGGCAATCGAGACGTTTGAGCGGGGATACCTGACGCGATTACTGGATGCGACCGCCGGGAACGTTACCCGCGCAGCGAGCTTGGCGGGAACCGAACGGCGAACGTTGGGCAAACTGCTCAAACGTCACGGATTGCGATAACACGTACCGGCGGGCTTACCGGGTCGTCTGCGACCCGGGCCGGGTCGGAAAGGACTCGGTTGTCGGGTGGCCAATGACCCAGACGGATCAACGCGCAAAGACGTTATCTCCATAAGTCACTGTAAACAATAAAACCTTTGGGAACCAGCCACACTGGCACGGCGTTTGCAACCTGTCCTTTGCTGCCGGAGTTCTTGTCTGACGGCACCAAGCTGGGGGGCGCATGCCGATTTGTGCAGACCTGAAGTCAACTCGTTCCGCCAAAATGTGCGCGAATGGCTGACAGCCGTGCAATTCAGGCAGTGGGCGAGGCGGTCGCCAATCTGCTGCGCGGCAGCCATGACCCGACAGATTTCGGGGCAGTCCTCGATTTTCGGGTGATTACGTCGGGCGACTTCGGAACCAACCAGATCACCGCAGGCGCATCGCTGTTCTTGTACCGGGTCATCCAGAACGGCTCGCATCGCATTCCGGCCGGTCGCTTGAACCTTCAGGGCCAAAGGCTGCAGACCCGTCTGCCAGTCGATCTGCATTACCTGATAACCTTCTGGGGCACTGACGCCAGCATGCAGCATTCGATTGCCGGATGGGCGATGCGGGTGCTCGAAGACACACCGCTTCTGACCTCGGGCGTACTGAATGCCGCGGTCCCCGGATCATTCCGCAGCGATGAGGTGGTCGATTTC
>JBCCDA010000242.1:0-1976 GCA_039033215.1 Pseudomonadota bacterium
ATGTTCAGGCGGCTACGGCGATGTTCGAACGGTTGGAGTACCCGGTCCTGTTTCATTGCAAATCGGGCGCGGATCGCGCGGGACTGATATCGGGACTGTACCTGGCGCTGCACGAAGGTATTCCAGTGCGTCAAGCCCAGAGGCAGTTGGGATTGCGCTACGGTCATGTCCGCCAAGGCAAGACCGGGGTGCTTGATACCCTGTTCAATGCCTATCTGACCGATCATCCGGGCGAAGACGTTCCGCTCATGGATTGGATTGAAACGCGATACGACCCGATAGCTTTGACAGAGAAGTTTGACGCATCGGGCATCGGTAACTTCGTGACCGAAACCTTGCTTCGGCGGGAGTGACGCCCGCGCCAAAGGTCAGGCGAACACCTCTGATCCGGGCTGCGCCGCTTGTTCAAGCCAAGCCAACAAATGATGCGCATAAGACCTGAGCGCAACGATCTCCCAGACATCCGGCTCGAGCCGCCAGAAGGCCACGGCGAGACCCGCCATATGCGTGCGACGTGCCGTCCCGACCGAGAAACCGTGATCCGAGCAATCGCAAGGCGCCCCTTTTGACAGAACTTCACCCACGCGTGCGCCCCGCAATCGGATGACGGCACGAGCATCCGAGACGTTCAGTGCCATATGATGAGCGACGCCCATTTGCTCACTGATCCGTGCGACGGCGGCGTCAGCTTCGGAATAATCCGTGAACAGCAGCAGTTCGTCTGGCGACATCCAGACTACGCGGGCATCGCCATCTGATACAACTGAGAGCGCTGCTGGAACTTTCAAGCCGACCGCTTCGTCGACAGCAGCCTCCAGTGCTTCTGATCCCAGATCGCCGCGCAGGGTGATCATGCCATAGACATCGGTCGGCTCGATCCCGATCAATGGCTCCGGAGCGTAAACCGGTTCGTCGGCCACTGGCGCGCGCAGCGGGGCGACGGGTCTTGCGGCCTCAGACATTCTGTTTCTCCCCCGCTTGATCGTAGAAAACCGGGTCAACGATCTGGGCGCGCATGAATTCGCCCAGACCGGTCGAGAAGTCGATCCACTCGCTCCGGCGCGACAGACCGTTCTCGACCAACCCCATTGCGATCGAGTGTCCGAGGGTCGGCGAGTAGTACGTGGACGTCACATGCCCAATCGTGGTCATCGCGACATGCTCACGGCGGCGCTTCACCGCGTGGGCGCCATCCGGCAGGACCATCTGCGGATCCTCGGCCATCAGTCCCACCAGTTGCTTGCGACCTGTGCGCACCAGGTCCGACCGCTCCTGCGCGCGCTTGCCGATATAGTCGGTTTTCTTCTTCGAGATCGCGAAGAACAGCCCCAGATCCTGCGGCGTCACAGTGCCGTCTGTTTCATCACCGATCATGATGAAGCCCTTCTCGGCACGCATGATGTGCAGGGCCTCCGTACCATACGGCATGATCCCGTGCGGCTCACCCGCCACGCGCAGGGCGTCCCACAACGCCATGCCATAGCCTGCAGGCGTCGCAATCTCGTAGGAAAGCTCTCCCGAGAACGAGATCCGGAAGATCCGCACCGGGCAGCCTGCGAGCGTTCCCTCGACATAATCCATGAACTTCACGGCACCCTTGTCGAGCGCCACATCGCAGACTGCGTCTTCGAGCACCTTGCGCGCATTCGGCCCGGCAACAGCGACCTGCGCCCACTGGTCCGTAACGTTGACGGTCGCGACTTTCAGATCCCACCATTCGGTCTGGAGCCATTCCTCCATCCACGCATGAACGCGGTCCGATCCACCGGATGTCGTGTGGCAGAGGAATTCCTCCGGCCCTGTCCGCACGACGACGCCGTCGTCGAACAGAAAGCCATTCTCGGTGCACATCAGGCCATATCGGCAGCGACCCTGCTTCAGTGTCGACATCATGTTGGTGTAAAGCAGGTCGAGGAATTTCCCCGCATCCGGCCCTTTGACCACGATCTTTCCAAGTGTCGACGCGTCGAGCAGCC
>JBCCDA010000243.1:0-1965 GCA_039033215.1 Pseudomonadota bacterium
CCAACAGCCGCAACATCATTCCCGGCCGTGTGGTGTTCACCGTCGATTTCCGCAGCCACATCCTGGAGACGCTGGAGAAGATGGTCGAGCAGTGCACCGAGGAGGCCAAGGCAATCTGCGCCGACATCGGCTGCACCGTTGAACACAAGATTGTCGGTGCCTTCGACCCTCCGGCATTTGACGAGGGCTGCGTGACCGCCGTGCGCAATGCGGCCGAGCGGCTGGGCTACAGCCACATGAACCTCGTTTCGGGCGCGGGCCATGACGCCTGCTGGATCAACAAGATGTATCCAACATCAATGATCATGTGCCCCTGCGTCGATGGCCTCAGTCACAACGAAGCCGAGGAAATCACACCGGAATGGGCCGCCAAGGGCACCAACGTGCTGTTCCATGCGGTCGTTGAGACGGCGGAGATTGTGGAGTGACGGCGTTTAGCCTATGTTCAGAGTTCAAACGTCCAATGGGCGTGAGGAGTTTGGCATGGATACCGATAACGTCGTTCTCGAGCATCTCCGTGCGATCCGGACAATTCTGGACCGCCATACCGATGAACTTATCGAGATCAAGCAACGACTGGGTTTGCTCGAACAAGGCTATGCCAACCTTTCCAATCGTGTCGACCGGATGGATGATCGCCTCACGCGGATTGAGAAGCGTCTGGAACTCGTCGAAGCGTAAGCGACTTTACGATAGCACCAATCGACTGTTCGGTCCTAGGCGCGCGCAGCCAAAGGGTACGCATGTTTGCGTCGATGGGATGAGCCGAAAGGCGGCACAAGACATCTCGCCAGATTGGGCTGTGAAGGGCACCAACATCCTGTTCGACGCGGTGCTTGAGACGGCGGAGGTTGTCGCGTGATATTCGAACCTCTAACAAAAACCGACGGGATCACAACGTTGTTGGGTCTTCTCGTGGGCGTCGGCTTCTTTGTATACTTCGGTAAACTGATCAGCTGGATGGCGCTTGTGGTGTGTCTAGTGTCTGGCGCTGTAGGAGTTATCTTTTACCGGATGAGATGTCTGTGGGTCGGGACGACTATCGCAATCACCATCCTCTCGGATTTCCTTCTGGCGGTCGTCCATGGAAGCAAGATGGCATGGTCGCATCGAGGCTCGCTGCGTGAAAGACCAGCTTGATAGGAGATAATTCGAATGTCCAAAGTCATCAAAGGCGGCACGGTCGTCACGGCGGACCGCACCTGGGAAGCGGATGTCCTGATCGAGGACGGGAAGATCGCCGCCATCGGGCCGGATCTCAAGGGCGACGAGACCATCGACGCCTCGGACGCCTACGTCATTCCCGGTGGCATTGACCCTCACACGCATCTCGAGATGCCGTTCATGGGTACCACCGCTGCCGAGACCTTCGAATCCGGCACCTGGGCGGCGGCCACAGGCGGCACGACCATGCTGGTGGATTTCTGTCTGCCGGGCGAGGACGGCAGCCTGCTGACCGCCATCGATAGCTGGGACGCCAAGTCGAAGGACCAGATCTGCACCGACATCTCGTACCACATGGCGATCGTCGACTGGAACGAGCAGATCCATTCCGAGATGGCCGAAGTCGTCAAGCGCGGCGTGAACACCTTCAAGCACTTCATGGCCTACAAGGGTGCGCTGATGGTGCAGGACGACGAGATGTTCGCCTCGTTCCAGCGTTGTGCCGCGCTGGGGGCCATGCCGCTGGTGCACGCCGAAAACGGCGACGTCGTCGCGGCGCTGCAGGAAAAATACATGGCCGAGGGCATGACCGGTCCCGAGGGTCACGCGTTCTCGCGCCCTCCCGAGGTCGAGGGCGAAGCCGCCAACCGCGCCATCATGATCGCCGATGCCGCGGGCGTGCCGCTCTACATAGTACACGTGTCCTGCGAGCAGGCGCACGAGGCCATCCGGCGCGCGCGTCAGAAGGGGATGCGAGTCTATGGCGAACCGTTGGTCCAGCACCTGACGCTGGATGAATCC
>JBCCDA010000244.1:0-1954 GCA_039033215.1 Pseudomonadota bacterium
CCGGGCGGCGGTGACATGGACGACGAGATCCCGTTCTGATCCGGGATGCCAACGGACGTCACGCCCAACGAGATCCCGGAAGCCGAACTTCCCGCCTATTTCGCAACGGCGAACCGCTTCCTGTCGAAAGCCAATGACCTGGCCCAGACGGAAAGCCGGGACGAGGTGGCGGCGGCGTTCCTCTATGCCTGCGCGCGTTACAACGCGTTTGCGATGCAGGCCCAGGGCAGCGACCCGTCTGAGGCCAGCAGCGACTTCGCGGAGTTCCTTGTCTCGCGATTTGCAGAGGAAGTGCGCGACCACATGACCGAGACCCTTTCCTCGACCGGGGCGGCTCCGCAACCGGGCATGGACCCGAAGCTTGCGATCGAGGTGCTTGACGAGTTCGACAGCTTCACGGAGGCCGAGCGCAAGGCCTTCTACGATCTGGGTGATGCCTTCGTGGATATCGCCAATGCTGAGGTTCAGCACCACAAGGCCGCTCGCATCAGTGCCGCGATGATGCACGCCTGCACTCGGTTCAATGTGTTTGTCATTCAGTCTTTCGGACACGCGCCGGGGATGGTTGATCCCGCTTTGGTGACTGCGTTCGCCACGTCGTACCGGACGCTCCTGGAATCCCACATGAAGGAAATGCTGATTGCCCCGAAGGTCTGACCCTCGTGGTATTTGACGCGAACCTGCTATGGCTGGCCGTCGGTGTCTTTCTGCTGGCAGGCATCATAAAGGGCTTGATCGGGATCGGGCTACCAACCGCTTCGGTCGGTATGATGAGCCAGGTCATCGACCCGCGCGTTGCGATCGCGCTGATCGTGTTTCCGTCGCTTCTGTCGAACGCCTGGCAGATCTGGCGCATGGGCGGCCTTGTCGGCGCGCTGAAGCGCTATTGGCTGTTCCTGATCATGCTGGCGTCGATGATCCTGCTCATGTCGACGCAAGTCACGGCGGCGGTCCCGACCGAGACGATCATGCTGGTGCTCGGCTGTGTCATTGTCCTGTTTTCGGTGATGAGCCTGACCTTCAAGCCACCGCACATTCCGGCACGCTTCGACAAGGCTGGGCAGTTCATCGCCGGAACCGCGGCGGGCACGCTGGGCGGCCTGACGGCGATCTGGGCGCCGCCGATGGTGACGTACCTGATCGGACGTCAAACCGGAAAGGACGAGTTCGTCCGCGCCTCTGGCGTCATCATCTTTATCGGCACGCTGCCGCTGATCGCCGGGTTCTGGTCGAACGGCATGCTGACCGGGCCGCTGGCGCTGGTCTCTCTTGGCATGACCCTGCCCGCAATTGCCGGGTTTCAGATTGGCGAGGCTGTCCGGAGAAGTCTCGACGCTGACCGTTTCCGCAATGTCGTGCTGATCATCTTCGGGATCATGGGACTGAACCTGTTGCGCCGCGCGCTTGTTTGATTTCGCCGCCACGCGCTTGCACCTCTCACGACACTTCGTGTCGCGTCCGCGAGAGTGGATGGTGGAAGACCTCGCTCCGACGCATCCGGGCTTTCAGCTATCGCGGCCTTAACCCATTCAGGAAGATCTGCTTCAGCGACGTCGCTGCATCGTGGAAACGTCCCTCGCTTTGTGTTCCGAGCACAGCGCGCACCTGAGCGTCGAAATCGGCGTAATGCTGCGTGGTGGCCCAGATCGCAAAGATCAGATGATAGGGATCGACCTTGGCGATGCGACCCGTTTTCATCCAGGAGCGCAGCACGGCGACCTTCTGATCGACAAGTGGTTTCAACTCGCCCTTCAGGACGTCTTCCAGAATGGGCGCGCCGCGGAGCATTTCGTTCGCAAACAGGCGCGACTCGGTCGGGTAGTCCCGTGCCAGCTCGATCTTGCGCTCGATATACGCTGCGATCTCGCGCGCCGGATCGCCGTTTGGATCCAAGTCGTGCAATGGATCCAGCCATGTGCCGAGCAGGCTTTCCAGCAGGCTCCTGTAGATGTCG
>JBCCDA010000245.1:0-1926 GCA_039033215.1 Pseudomonadota bacterium
ACGGGGTTTGTGCTGAACGGGCATGATGCCAAGGACCCGTTCGTATCGCCTGTCTTTGGCGATTGGAGCGCTCCACCGCCCGCGCTATTGTTCGCGGGGCGGCACGAGGTTCTGCTGGGGGATTCCATCCGAATGGCCGAAGTGCTGCGGGCCACAGGTGGCGACGTGACGCTCGAGCTCTGGCGTCACACACCGCATGCTTGGCCCATCTTTGTAGGGCGCTTGCCGGAGGCCGATCACGCCGTGGCGACAGCCGGAGGTTTCATTGCCCGCCACCTGTGCGCGCAACCGGAATAAGCAACGAGGACAAGCGCTTCTTGCGACCGGACGGCAGTGTTTCGAGCAGCGTGTATCCGATTTCGGTTGCCAGCCGTTCGATCCGATGGTGGGCGTTCTCGGCGTGGTCTAACAGCACCTGAGGCTGTTCGCGCGCGAGGGTATCACGCAGGCCTTTGATCACATCGACCTCTGAACCTGACGTATCGATCTTGATCGCATCGACACGTTCGCCTGCGAGGATTTCGTCACCGCGCTGCATCTTGACCGGGACCACCTTGTCAGGGTCCTGGGCTTCTGGCGCCTCCCGGCGAACCATGGTTTCCGACGACCGGCGTCGATTACGGATCAGCCACCCAGAAGTCGAGACACTGCCGAGCGCCACCGCCTCGGGTGGCATGTCCAGCCTGTCGGCAACACCGTTGATCTCCATGTTCAGCTTGAGGAGCCGGAGGATCTCCTCGTTCGGCTCGATCGCCAGAACACGAGCGGCGGCGCCAAGCCGAGCCATCACAACCGAATGGTTGCCAGAATGGGCACCGATATCGACGAAGGTGCCGCCTTCGGGGAATCTGCGCAGCAGCGCCGTCAGCCCCGGTTCATCCCAGATCTGACCGGCGCGGTGTGCCTCCATCACCGGGTCAGGACCGGAACGGCTGGCGAAATTCAGGATCGTTTCGCCCAGATAGATGGACGAAACCGCCTCAGCATGGGTTAGGCGGCTGTCTCGCTTGAGAAGATCCGGGATCGGATGAGAAATCGCGTGTTGCAGAACGCTCGGCCCTTTCACCTGATCGGCGACGGGTTCCGCCGCGACCAAAATGTTCATGGGCGATGGGACGTCGCCGTGATCGTTCAGGATCTTCAACTCGGGGAACGCAGAAGTAAGAGCCTCGTCGACCCGGTCGACCCCGTTCCAGACCATCGCCCAATCGACACCGCAGGTGATCTTCTGATCTGAGGTACGGGTTAGCAGGTTCTGCGCCCCAGACCGCGTGATCAGATAACAGTCGCCGCCCGGCGCTGATTTCAGACTCAGCATGGCAGGACCGCCAAGATCGGACACCTTGCGCAGGACGTCCTGGATTGGCGCGAAGGGCGGTGCCGAAGCAGCGCTGGCCCACGACGCAAGGCGTCCGTTCGCGAACAGCAGATCAAGCTTCGGAACCGTCGAGAGCACATCCTTCAAGCTCGTCGGATCGCGATGAAACTCGGCATCATCCTCGCAGATCAAAGCACAATCATAACCCGCGTCAAGCACACGCTGCCAGGCGCGGCGATGGCTGAGGAAACACCCGATCGCACCGGGCTTCGCCTCGGGTGCGCCCCAGAAATGATCTCCGATCAGATCGGCATAGAGGACGAACGGGAAATCCGGGTTGTGGGCGTCGAACGCATCGATCCTCTCAGGCACGATGCCGAAATGGGCTGCACTGGCGGTGAATCGCTCGAGACGATCGCGGTCGATGCGCCGGTTGATCACGAACACCGGCAACGCCATGGCTCAACCCTGCCCGCGCGCCGCCTTCTCGGCAATGCCAGAAGTTCCTTCGCGGCGTTCAAGCTCGGCCAGCACGTCATCCCAGGTCAGATCCTGCGCCGCCAGCATCACCAGCAGGTGATAGACCACATCCGCTGCCTCTCGGGTCA
>JBCCDA010000246.1:0-1890 GCA_039033215.1 Pseudomonadota bacterium
GCTCGGTCCGGAGCAGATGGTCCGCGGCATCCGCCAGTGTCATCCTGGTCATGCGGCGTCTCTCCCAGGCCTTTCATCAGCCCCACGACGAGCCCTGCGCGGCGCACACTGCTAAACACGTTCTGCACACGCTATGGTTTCATCAGCGATCCGGTCAACCCGCAAAAGAAGTTTCGAACAACGGAGATCGAGCGGAACAGGAGACATCATCTGTCGCCAAGGTTATCAAAGGCAAAGCACGAGGAGGATGACATGACGCCGGTTCCGTCCGACAAGCCGGAGCTCATCGAACCAGGAGCGGCACACCAGATCGACGTTGATGCCCTGGTATCCTGGTTGGAACCGCACTTGGCTGAAGCCCGATCGGGACTGAGTGTTCATCAATTCCAGGGCGGGATGTCGAACCCGACATATCTGCTCGAGACGAATCGCGGAATACGCCTCGTGCTGCGCAAGAAGCCACCGGGGAAACTCCTGCCGAAAGCGCACCAGATCGATCGTGAGTACCGGGTCATGGACGCGCTGAGAGCCACAGATGTCCCTGTGCC
The DNA here is from genome assembly GCA_039033215.1 of Pseudomonadota bacterium. Classification (GTDB taxonomy): domain Bacteria; phylum Pseudomonadota; class Alphaproteobacteria; order Rhodobacterales; family Rhodobacteraceae; genus Thermohalobaculum. The sequence goes on from JBCCDA010000246.1 coordinate 549, forward strand.
CGCAATGATTGCGTTCTGCGACGAACCGGACGTCATCGGTGCGGAGTTCTTCGTGATGGAACATGTGCCGGGCCGGATCGTGACGCACCCCGCGATGCCGACGGTTGAGCGCGATGCGCGACGGGCATTATGGTTCTCGCTCACCGACACATTGGCAGCTTTGCATAAGGTTGATCCAGCAACCGTCGGGATGGAGCAGTTTGGCAGGCCGGACGGGTACCTTGCGCGGCAGACGTCCCGATGGGGCGCGCAATACGAGGCCTCGAAGTCACCGCTTCCTGCCGGTTTTGACTACACGGACTTTGATTGGCTGCGGAACTGGCTGACCGAGTCAGCGGCGTACACGGACGAGACGTCGATCGCGCATGGCGATTTTCGGCCCGGAAACTGCATTACGCATCCGACAGACCCGCAGGTCGTCGCGGTGCTGGATTGGGAGCTTTCGACGCTTGGCCATCCGCTGGGCGATCTTGGTTATTTCTGTCAGCCGTTTCGCCAGCGCGGCGCCTTCGCCGGCCGTACCGGTCTGGGAGAGCTGGATCTGGTAGCCGAAGGTTTGCCCAGTGAGCAGGAGATCCTGTCACACTATGCCGATGCGACAGGCCGTGACGGGATCGAGGATTGGCCGGTCTATCTGGCGTTTTCGTTCTTTCGCTCCGCGGCCATCATCCAGGGCGTCGCGGCGCGCGCGGCAATGGGCAATGTCTCGACCAGCAGCACGGACCCGCTCGAGGTTTTGGCCCGTGCGGGCGAGATGGCCCGCATCGGCGCAGGGATTGCGCGGGGCGCCTGATCTGGTTGCGATTGCCGGAGGCGGCTTAGCTTCGGTCGGGCGAAATGACGTAACATCGGCGCGAGGCGCGCTGTCTCGAGAGTGTTTTCCTGCGGCGGCGTATCGCGTCGATCGCAACTGAATCTCGAAGTGCCAGTGTTCGAGCATTCCGCAATCGTCGAAAGCCTTCGCAGACGGATGCCCGCCTTATTGACCCTGCGATCCACCTCCGCGGCGATGAGAAATCAGCTGCGCGAGGATGGAGACTGCGATCTCGTGCGGATCGATAGCGCCGAGATCCAGGCCCGCCGGTGAAATCAGCCGTCCGATCTGGTCGTCTGCCATACCCTCCGCCTTCAATCGCGCGCATAGATGCGCGGCCTTGCGGTGGCTGGCGACCATGGCGACGAAGGGTGCCGGGCTCAGCAGTGCCTGACGCAGCGCCACCATGTCGTCGTTGCCTTGTGACGCGATGATCACCGCGTCGGCATCCATGTCCGTTTCATCGATCGCTTGAAAACCCATCAGCGCCCCATGCGCGCGAAGCGCTGACGCGATCGGACCGTCACC
>JBCCDA010000247.1:0-1849 GCA_039033215.1 Pseudomonadota bacterium
TGGCCGGTCTGCACGGCAAGCTCACGGTAATTGCGTCCCGTCAGCACCGGCCCGAGCGCGCGTGAGCACGGTGGCGGGATGATATGGTCCCCTGTCGCAAAGATGTTGAGCACGGGCACATCGATGCGGTCGAGACCCACATGGGCACCGTCGATGTCCAACTCTCCGCGGATCAGCGCGTTGTCCTGATAGAGATCGATCAGCCAGGTCCGAGCCAATGCCCCAGGCATGTCCGGCCGGTCGGCCAGCCAGTTCTCCATCGCCAGGAACGTTGTCAGCGCCGTCGGATCGCGGGCGTGATCGAGCATCTCGATCGCGTACTTCGCGAGCGTCCTGACAGGATTGAGCTGATTGAAGACCAGGCCCATCAGCTCACCAGACAGGTTGCCGTCCATACCGATCAGCGCGTCGAGATCGCCCCCGTCCAGCGAACGCGCCCAAACGTGCAGCAACCCGTGCGCCGGGTCGGCATCCTGTTCGTCGGCGTGAAAGTCGAACGGCGCCACAGCTGTAATGACTCCGCGCAGCCGGTGCCCAGGCATTGCAGCGTGGCAGGCGGCCATGGTGCCGCCCTGGCAGATCCCGAACAGAACGATCCGGTCAGCCCCCGTGGCCTGGCAGGCGGTCTCCACAGCCATCGGGATCTTCGCGCCCACGAAGTGATCCATGCCGAGCTCGGTGTCATCGGGACCCGCGCTGCCCCAGTCGAGGACCAACACGTCCACCCCGGCGGCCAGCAGATTGCGCACCAAAGACCGCTCGGGCCTGAGATCGGTCATTGTCTGACGTCCGATCAACCCGTGGCAAATCAGGACCGGCCCCAGCGTGGCCTTGCCGGCAATCGGCCGGTAGCGCCAGAGTGTCGTGCGCCCGTCCTCCCAGATCAGATCCTTCGGGGTCTGGGCGATCGGCACCATCTCGGCCCCGAGCTTCACCAGCGTCTGGTGGGCGGTGGCTCCGAGGCGGCGCTGCTGGCGAGCCAACTGTCGCGTGTCGTCGGGCAAGCTCTGCCAGAGAGCCGCCCCCGAGCGGATACCATCGCGCTGCGCATCGAGGAAATCCGGGGATCGCAGGACGTGGACGAACTCCTCCTCCGCGAGGTCGAACCACCGATCCCGCAGAAGGCGCCAGTCCGGCGGCGCCCCGCCAGATCCGTGGATCGCCCGGCACTGGATTGCGAAGGCATCCCGGACCCGCGCAAAGGCCGCCTGGACGACATCGCGGTAGCGGGCGCTTGCGTCCCGGGCAGCCTCCCATGGTGGGGTCTCGTGCTCCGGGGTGGTCGCCGCCAGAAGCTTGGCCATGGCATCGTCGAAGGGCTGCCAGTCAGGCTCGGCAAAGGCCTCGGCGCTATCGACCCCGGTCTGGATCGCCGCCGACCAGAATGCCTGCTGGCTCTGCTGCCAGCGATTCAACCAGTCGTATGGGCCCGAGCCATCCACCGCTCAGGTCAAAGCATCGCCGGCAGAACCTGATCGGGAGGTCTGTGGCCGTCGACGAACGTCTTTATGTTGATGATGACCTTCTCGCCCATCTCGAGCCGGCCTTCCTCGGTGGCCGAGGCCATGTGCGGCATGACGACGACATTTGGCCGGTTTAGCAGGCGGGGATTGATGCCGGGCTGATGTTCGAAGACGTCGAGGCCGGCACCCGCGATCTCGCCTGCCTCCAGCATCCGGATCAGAGCGTTCTCATCAATGATCTCGCCCCGCGCCGTGTTCACGATATAGGCATTTGGTTTCAAGAGCTTGAGCCGCCGCGCCGAGAGCAGGTGGAACGTCGCAGGCGTGTGCGGACAGTTCACGCTGACGATGTCCATGCGGGCGAGCATCTGGTCGAGACTGTCCCA
>JBCCDA010000248.1:0-1842 GCA_039033215.1 Pseudomonadota bacterium
CCCTTGTTCCCAGCAGGCGCGCCCTGTGGCCTTGCCAGTAGCAGGGCCACGTCACCGTCCGCGCAGGAACAGAACCACTTCTCGCCATAGAGCCGCCAGGCGCCATCCTCCCACCGCGCTTCCAATTCGATGTTCGAGACGTCCGACCCGCCGGTTCGCTCGGTCATGAACTGAGCACCCTTCAGCATCGTCTTGGTGTCCTGGCTGAGCAAACCGGGCAGGAGCCGATCCTGAACATCTTGACTGCCATAGAGTTTGATCATCGTCGCCGTCGTCTCGGTGGCCGAGATCGGACAGAGCTGCGCGAATTCCGATTGGCCGAACAGGTACTGGAATACAAACTTCGCCGTGTGAGGCAGCGGCGTGTCCCAGCCAAGCACAGGCTTATGGACCATGCACGCGAAGCCGAACTCTCCCAGTGCCACGTCTTCCATGTTGCGGTAAGCCGGGTGGAATTCGATCCAGTCCTCGAGTCGTCCGCGCGGCGTCCGGTGATGCAGGATCGGATCGTGCTTGTCCGCTATACGAGCCCAGTCGTCGATCTGATCGCCCGACAACTCGCCGAGACGGTCGAAATGCGGTGTCAGGTGTTCTCGCAGATCCTCCGGCAGGTAGATCGTCAGCAGATCCCGCAGGCTTTGATCGATCTCGAAGAAATTCAGGCCATGGCAGTCCGGGGCCACCCAATCGGACAGATCTTTCGGGGATTCCGTGAAATCAGCGGTTTGGATGTTCATCTCAGCGCTCTCCCGCAGTTTGGCAGATCTAACGTCCATATATGTGACTTGTATGTCCAAGTATACGACGCTAAGATGAGGCGGTCCAGACACCGACCGGCGATTATCACCCGGGTGATCAAACGCGAGGACGACGATCCGATGACCGTCCGGCAGATCGAAAACGCACTTTCGGTGATCGAGTTCTTTGCCGAGCGTGGCAGTCCGGCCAGCCTGGGCGAGGTCCAGTCGCATTTCGGCTGGCCGAGGTCGTCAACCTACAACATTCTGAGCACACTGGTCGAGCGCGGCTACATGTACGAACCTGCCCGGCGCGGCGGCTACTACCCGACACGGCGGTGGTTTGAGACGGCGCGGGCGCTCGTCGGCGCGGACCCTATTGACGCGAAGCTGTCGGCCATGCTGGCGGCACTGGCGGACGAGACCGGAGAAACCGCAATTATTGCCGTGCCGGGCGGCAGGCACGCGATCTATGTCAACGTGATCGAGCCCGAAACACCCCTGCGTTATGCGGCGCGCGTCGGGATGCGGGTGCCAATCCATGCGGGCGCATCGGGACGCGCGTTGCTTTCGCGGCTCTCCGAAGCCGAGCGCCGGCGCGCGTTGGCCGCAATCACTTATGTCCAATACGGCGAAGGGGCATTGACCTCTCCCGACGCGGTCGAACAGGAAATCGGCGCATCCTCGCTGCGCGGATGGTTCCAGAGCCTGCACGAGTATGACGCCGATCTTGCGGCCGTCGCCCTACCACTCGTTATCGAGAACAGGCGGATGGCTGTCACTGTGGCGGGCCCTATCTCCCGGCTCGGCGCGCGCTGCGGGGAAGTTGCCCGAATCCTTGCTCGTCATATCGCGGACCTGAGCGAGGGCGATGCATGAACCCGTCCGCCCGGCGGTGTGGGCCCGAACCCCTCAGATCTCAGAAAGACTGTCGCGGAACTGAACCTGTCGGATTTTGTAGGATTCCGTCGCGCGACCCAATCCGGCAATCGCAGCATCATCGAGCGTCTTGACGATCTTCCCGGGCTGACCAAGAACCATCGAGCCGTCAGGAATCTCCTTGCCCTCGGTGACCAGGGCGTTTGCGCCGATCAGGCAATTTCGC
>JBCCDA010000249.1:0-1831 GCA_039033215.1 Pseudomonadota bacterium
GTCCGTGACCCTGTGGCCAACCCAGTTGATCGCAAAGTCCGCCGTGTCGCCAAACAGTGCGCTGATCCCGGACATGATCGGCCCGTATTCCGTGCGCCGTGTCTGCCAGCGCTCGTCGAACCAATACCGCACGCCGATCTCGTGATCGACCGTCTCGATCGCCTCCGACGGCAGGTCGCTTACATCCACCAGTTCCGAGGTCGTCGCCCGCAGGTTCGTGCCGCCCCAGGCCAGATGCGGCGTTCGTCCAAAACCAAAGACCGGCGTGCCCGGCACCATCATGCCAACGACCTCGTAGGACGGCGAACGCAGCCCAGCGATCAGCCAGACGTTCGGGATGAAGAAGCCCAGATGCGGATCATTGGCGATCAGAGCCGCACCCGAGGCACTACGCTCTGGCGACAAGACGAAGCTGTTCGAGCCGGATTTCCCCGCCTGAGTGCCAAGCGCCACGACCTGCTCAAACGCCTTGAGCCCCGCAAAGCTGCGCGCACTATCACCGAACGTCGCCCGCCCGTCCCGTGAGAGGCCGACCAGACGCTCGAGCACACGATCCCGCAGGGCCACGTCTTCAAGTTGCAGCAGGATGATCCAGACACCCCAGTTGATATCGATGCCCGAGGCGCGTCCCAGTGTCAGAGTATCCTCGGCGCGCCACGGCTCCCATTCCAGCCCTCCAACAGCGAATTCGTGCGGCCAAGCACCGTCCGGGATCTGATCGGCATAGAAGTTGACACCCTCGACATAGCGATCCATCCACGCGCGCGTCTCGGGCGGCATGGCCGCCAGCATCTGCGGCGCGGCCCGTCCGAAGTCGAAGGCGCGCAAGGCCGCGTCAATGTCCGTGGTAAAAGGGCCGGCCATCTCACTAATCCGTCCCTGCGTGATCTGCCGGGCGATCGCCATCTGCCCAAGCCTCAGATGCGCATGCACCAGACCTAGAGTGAACGCCGCATCTCCATCCGTCTCGGCGGTGATGAAGGGTACCATGCGCTCGCTCCAGCGGATCTCGACCGGGTGCTCGACCGGAAGCCCTTGCGTCGGCAGGGCGTTCAGACGCGCGTCCGCTGTCACTGGGCCAGGCGGACCGCTCAGGATCGCACAGCCGCTGACGGCAAGACCCAAGCCCAAGACGGCAATCTTGCAAATCATCTGCCCAGAGCGCGACATAGAATACCTCCAGAGGGGCCACCGAGACCCTTTAAGGGTCGCGGCAGGACATAGTGCCCGTTACGAAATCACAATGGAACGCGGTTCACATTCATCGATAGGGCTGACTTTTGCACCCAACAAGAGCCAGCGTTCCGCCAAAAGACATTCTTTAAAGTCATGCTCGATGGGTCCATCAGCTCGCACACGGTCCGTCGAAATCACCAGTAATTGATGCGCGCGAAACCTGTGCGTTCAACTTGTATCATCGTCCAGCCGAGATGCAGATCATTGCTCGATCAGGCTATTCAACTCGGTTGCAAGCAGCTCGCGAAACCAGGTCTGTGCCGGGTCCTTGTCGGTTCGATGATGCCACGCCAGTGCCAGATCAAACTCTGGTGACGCAAACGGCAGGTCGCGCACAGACAGACTGAACTCGGAGGCCATATGGCGCGCGGCGACAGAGGGGACGCATGCGAGCACAGATCGCTGGCGCAAGATGAACGGGATCGTCGTAAAACGCGCCACCGTACCGACGACTGTGCGTTTCAATCCAAGCTCAGCCAGGGAAGAATCGATTGGACCTGTGAAGTCACCTCGGATCGAAACCATGATTTGAGGGATCCGGATGAAACTATCCAGATCTTCGATCTTTGCCGCATCGACATGCTTCGGATCGAAC
>JBCCDA010000250.1:0-1802 GCA_039033215.1 Pseudomonadota bacterium
ACCTACCCGATGACCACGGGCCGGAACTTCGACGAGATCCTGCGCGCGATCGACTCGATCCAGTTGACGGCCGAGCACAAGGTCGCGACCCCTGCCAACTGGAAGCACGGCGACGACGTGATCATCACGCCTGCTGTCTCTGACGACGAGGCTAAAGAAAAGTTCGGAGAGTTCGATACGGTCCTGCCGTATCTTCGCAAGACCGCTCAGCCGGTCTGACGGCCGCGCTAGAACTGAAAGAGACGTCCCAGACCAGGCAACTGGTCCGGGATCCCGGCGGCGCGCAAGGTCCTCCAGACCAGAACGTGGTTTGACGATGTGACCGGCATCCCGAGCTCACTTTCTAGACGCTCGATCTGGTCGAAGAGCCGGATCGATGTGCAAGATACGAAGATACCGTCTAGTTCGGCTGCTCCAGCGGTGCGCAGAACAGCAGACCTGAGCGACGCGGGCGTGATCGCAGAAACCACGGTATCGCTTGGTTCGTTGAACGATGCGAAGACCGGAACGTCGTAACCGGCGGCCTCGATAAACCTCTGAATGCCAGCATTCACATCCGCGGTGTAGGGCGTAAGAACGCCAACACGGTGAAGACTCAAGGCTTGGAACGCGCGCAGAGCCGACGAGATCGGATTTGTCACAGCAACGTCAGGCTTGGCATCCTGGATGCGTGTCACCACCCGATCTGGTCCGATAACCATGCTGGCTGATGTGCATCCGTAAGCAATCACATCCAGCGTATCGCCCGGCAAAAGCGTTGCTGCGGCATCCGTAAGACGAAGCTCCATTGCCGCAAGCGTCTCAGGTGTGATTATCGGGTCATTCAGGACGCGCGTGACGTGCAAGGCAACGCCAGGCAGATGCTGCAAGACTTGCTGGAATTCGTACTCGACCGTGTAATCCGAAGCCAAAGCAACAAGGCCAAGCCGCGCCCGGGACGCGATCCCGGCATCGGTCTCGAACGGCAGGTTCTCGAAGAGCACGGTCATCGCATATCAGGGCAGTTGGAAGCCATATTCCGCCAGGACCTCCGCCGTGTGCTGACCCAGTGTGGGTGCCGGACCGCGCACGCTGCCTGGCGTTGCAGTAAACTTCACTGGAAGACCGATGCACTGCACATCGCCGGACGTGGGATGCGCCTGCTTGGGGACCATGTCTCGTGCCTGCGCCTGAGGGTCGGCGTGCATCTCGGCAATCGACAGGACTGGGCCAGCCGGAAACCCGCCATCTTCAAGCAGCGCCAGCCATTCAGCAGACGGCCTTTGTGAAAAGATGTCGTTCAACACGCCTTCCAGTTCGAGCCGGTACTCCATGCGCTGCGTGTTGTGGGCAAAGCGTGGATCCTTCGCCAATTCCGGCGCTCCGATCAGGTCAACCAAACGCTCCCAGTTGCGTTGGTTCGCAGCGCCGATATTGATGTAACCATCCGCTGTGCGGATTGCCTGATAGGGCGCGTTCAGCGGATGCGCCGAGCCCATCGGCCCAGGGCTTTCTCCGGTCGCAAAAGCGATCGCCGATTGCCAGTAAGTGTGTGTGATTGCCGCCTCGAAGAGCGACGTTTCGACCACCTGCCCCTCGCCCGTCTTCGCCCGGTGTTGTAGTGCCGCGCAAACACCCATCGCCAGCAGGATCCCAGCAGTGATATCGCTGACCGGCGGACCAACCTTGCACGGTGGCCGCCCGGGTCCCTCGCCCGTCACGGACATCAGCCCAGACATCCCCTGCGCGATCAGGTCGAAGCCAGCCCGGTTCGCATAGGGTCCCGTCCGACCGAACCCGGAAATCGAGCCATAAATCAGCCC
>JBCCDA010000251.1:0-1788 GCA_039033215.1 Pseudomonadota bacterium
ATTTTCAAAGCCGCTATCACATCATCTATGAATGACGAGGTGGACAGCCCCAACATAGACCCAAATGAGGTGACAGAAGCGCTGCGCAGTGCCATTGGCGAGCGCTACCTGACCTATGCGCTGTCCACCATCATGCACCGCGCGCTGCCGGATGCGCGTGACGGGTTGAAGCCGGTCCACCGGCGGATCCTCTATGCCATGCGCGAGCTGCGTCTGAGCTCCACCGGGGGCTTCCGCAAATCCGCCAAGATCAGCGGCGACGTGATGGGCAACTATCACCCCCATGGCGACGCCGCGATCTACGATGCCATGGCGCGCCTGGCGCAGGATTTTGCCGTGCGCTACCCGCTGGTCGACGGGCAGGGGAATTTCGGCAATATCGACGGCGATAACCCCGCCGCCTCCCGCTACACAGAGGCACGCATGACGGCCGTGGCCGAGGCCTTGCTGGATGGTCTCGCCGAAAACGCCGTCGATTTCCGCGACAATTACGATGGCACGCTGACTGAGCCTGTCGTCCTGCCCGCCTCCTTCCCCAATCTGCTAGCCAACGGCGCCAGCGGCATCGCCGTGGGCATGGCGACAAACATCCCGCCGCATAATATCGCCGAACTGGTCGACGCCTGCCTGCATCTCATCAAGACGCCCGATGCGCGCGATGACACGCTGCTGAAATACGTGCCTGGCCCGGATTTCCCCACCGGCGGCGTGCTGGTCGAAGGGCCCGAGGCGATCGCACAGGCCTACCGCACCGGACGCGGCTCGATGCGCCTGCGCTGTGCGTGGGAGGTCGAGGATCTGGGCCGTGGCCTTTGGCAGATCGTGGTTACAGAGATCCCCTATCAGGTCCAGAAATCCAAACTGATCGAAAAGATCGCCGAACTGATCCAGACCAAGAAGATCCCGATCCTCGCCGATGTCCGTGATGAGAGCGCCGATGACGTTCGCCTGATCCTCGAGCCACGCTCAAAGAACGTTGCACCCGATGTGCTGATGGGCATGCTCTTCCGCAGTTCCGACCTCGAGGTCCGTTTCTCGCTCAACATGAACGTGCTGATCGATGGCGTGACGCCCAAGGTCTGCTCGATGAAAGAGGTGCTGCGCGCCTTCCTCGATTTCCGCCGCGAGGTTCTGATCCGCCGGTCCGAGCACCGGATGGAGAAGATCGATCACCGCCTCGAAGTGCTCGAAGGCCTGATCATCGCCTTCCTGAACCTCGACCGCGTTATCGACATCATCCGCTATGATGAAGACCCCAAGGCCGCGCTCATGCGCGAAGACTGGGGGCAGAAATTCACCCGTGCCACCGATGAGAGCGATTACGTCTCGCCCGCCCCGGGCAGCGAGGGCGACGGGCTCACCGAAGTTCAGACCGAGGCGATCCTCAACATGCGCCTGCGCAGTCTGCGCCGACTGGAGGAGATGGAGCTGCTCAAAGAGCGCGACAAGCTGATGGAAGAACGCGCCGGGCTCGAAGACCTCTTGGAGGACGAAAGCCTGCAGTGGGCGGCCATCGCCGATCAGCTCAAGGACGTCAAAAAGACCTTCGGCAAAGATTACGAAGGCGGCGCGCGCCGGACCCTAATCAAAGAGGCCGCTGAGGTCGAAGAGGTGCCGCTCGAGGCGATGATCGACAAAGAGCCGATCACGGTTGTCTGCTCGAAAATGGGCGGGACACAAGTGGCGTTGGTTTTAGCGTTTGCGGTTCCAACCTTGACGAGCTCGACGAGCGGCGGGATGGCGCCAGCACGAGCGATCGCGACTCTGTTGTCGGGGTTGTAGCAAGCG
>JBCCDA010000252.1:0-1786 GCA_039033215.1 Pseudomonadota bacterium
CGAGCAGCCGCGGGCCGGGATGCCGGAGAGGTTCTGATCGCCGGGCATGCCGACGCCGTTGGCGACACAGCGTCGAACCGGGCCATCGCACGCTCGCGGGCGGCCGGTGTTGCGAGGGCCGTGGATCGCGAGCTTCCGGGCGGGCATGCCGTCGAGATCTCGTTCCGGGGGTTCGGCGAGGCCAAACTCAAGATCCCGACGGTCCTGAAGGAAGAGAAGAACCGGCGTGTCGTGATCCTCGTGCGCTAGCTGCGCAAACTCACTTCAAAAGCGCTTTCATGTCGGTAGCAGGATCTTCGATAACCGTGCGCGCGGGCGACTTTCCGCCTTCGATCAGTCGCTTCCCGATCATGTAGTTCCGGGCGTCATTCATGGCATCGACAGCGAGCAGCTCCTCACCTTTGTAATACCAGTGCGAGGTGGTCCCCGGTTTGTCGCCGGGACGAACGGCAACCCGGTCGTATCCGGTGTTCAATCCGGCAATCTGCAATTTCACGTCGTACTGATCCGACCAGAACCACGGTTTCGGGATATAGGCCTGATCGGCGCCCAACATGTTGGCCGCCACCGCTTCAGCCTGGTCGATGGCGTTCTGCACGCTTTCCAACCTGATGCGTTGTCCTCGATAGGGGAGCGAGGCGCAATCTCCCGCCGCCCAGATTGACGGGTCTGACGTTCGGCCGCGATCATCGGTGCGAATACCGTTATCGATCGTCAGTCCCGCAGCCTCGGCGAGCGATGACCCTGGCGCGATGCCAACCCCGGCGATTGCAAAGTCGATCGCCAATTCGGTGCCGTCGTTCAGCTTTGCACCGGTGACGTGACTGTCGCCAAGCAGCCGTTCGAGCCCAACGCCCTCGCGCAGATCGACCCCATGGCTGGCATGCAATAACCGAAAGTAGTCCGAGGTTTGCGGGGCCGCGACGCGCTGAAGAATGCGCTCCGCCATCTCGACCAACGTGACCTTCAAGCCCAGTTTGGATGCAACAGCAGCCGCTTCCAAGCCGATGTAGCCGCCTCCGATTACAAGAACATGGCGGCCAGCCTGAAACGACGGCGACATTTCATCTACATCCGTCAGGGTGCGGACCTCGAAGACGCCGTCGAGATCACCGCCAATTGCCGCGGGCAGGCGTCGCGGAACCGAACCGGTGCAGAGCGCGAGATGGTCGTACGAAATCTTCGCGCCGCCCATATGAACGGTCTTCGCCGCAGGGTCGATCCGATCAACGCGCGCACTAAGGCGCAGATCGATGTTCTGGTCGGCATAGAACGCTTCAGGCTTCAGGAACAAGCGCTCGGCAGTCATGTCGCCCATGAGATACGCCTTGGACAACGGCGGACGCTGATAGGGCGGAACCGGCTCTTCAGAGATCAGCGTCAACGCGCCATCATACCCAAGACTGCGCAGCTTCGCGACCAGAGACGCCCCCGCCTGTCCGCCGCCGACCACGACAATTCCGCCCATCGCGCGTTCTCCGCTTTATCCCGTCACTCAGTTCGGTATCTAGAACGCGCGTGATCCGTCAGGCAATCCCGGGCTGCTTGCCCTGTTGCGGCGCGGAATGGAGCGGGAGCGGCCTGATGCGGGCAGTCGTTGTCGGAGGAGGGATCGGTGGCCTGACGGTTGCTCTATGCCTGATCCAGATCGGCTGGGAGGTCACCGTGCTGGAGCAAGCGCCGGAACTGACCGAGGTTGGCGCCGGGATCCAGATCAGCCCGAACGGTACGAAGATCCTGGACCGGCTTGGCGTGATCGACCGGTTGGGCGGGCTGGTCTATGAAC
>JBCCDA010000253.1:0-1785 GCA_039033215.1 Pseudomonadota bacterium
CAGCTTGAACCGCATCTTACCGGCATTTGCCTCGGCGGCGGCCATGCCCTTGAGAGCCGGGGCCGAGCACCCGCCGGACGCCTTCACATAGCGCCCTGTCATATAGGTCTGTCCATCCGCGGTTTCGGCTATCACCCGGACATTCGAATAGCTGTCCACACGCACCCGCGTTTCAAGATCGATATGGCCCATGCCTGAGCCGAACTCGAATTCAGCGACGACGGGCGACGGGTTTTCGTCAATCACAATGGACATCTTCGAGATCGTTTGATCCGACCCGAGAGCCTGCTGAATGCGGATCGGAACGATTGCAGCGTCATGCGCGCGGTACGGTGCATCGACTGAGAACAGGGACGCGCCGTCAGCCGGGGTGGTGTCTCCGATGACATCATAGGCAAGCTCCGCCCAGGTCTCTCCATCCTTCAGCGGGTTCTTGACTTCGTCCGCTGACAGGGGTGCAGCAATCAGCAAGAGTGCGGCCGCTGCGGAGATGACTGATTTCGGCATATTGCCCTCCCAGGACATATTATTGTTCTCGTGGTTGCGGCAAACCTATCCGAACGAGTCCCGAAACACCAGTTCTCGACTGTGAAAGCCGGGTCCGCCGTTGCGCGAGATCCGCTTTGAGATGTACTTTGAGACGGTTTCGAATGCGGCCAGAAGGGAAACCATGTTCGAGATCATCCTGACGGCATGCCTGGCGACGACTGATATCTGTGCAGAGCGGATGATCCCGGCAAGGTATCCGGACTTGGCCGCCTGTAAGGTAGACATGCCTAAGCGCACGGCCAAATGGACTGCGGCGCACGAGGGCCTGACGGTGTCATCGCCCGCCTGCATTGCGAGCGATGAGCTGGCCGACCACGTCGCTCCGCTCGCGGTAACTCAGGTTGCCTCCGGCGTTTTCGTCCACAAACCGCCACACGGGATCCCCAACCCGGACAACGCAGGCGATCTGGCCAATCTGGGTTTTGTGATCGGAGAGAAATCCGTCGCAGTGATCGACGCGGGCGGATCCAGGCACGTCGCGGAGCGGCTGTACTCCGCAATCCGCGCGCGCACCGATCTGCCGATCTCGGCCATGATCCTGACACATGTGCACCCAGATCACAGCCTTGGCGCCTCGCTGTTTCAGGAGGCCGGAGCGACCGTCATCGGCCACCCGAACCTCGAGCTGTCGCTCGCCAACCGGGCCGAAAGTTACTCCAGTGCGATGCAGCGGCTCATGGGGCCAAAGGCATATCTAGGCACCAGGATCGTCGGACCCGACGAAACGAGCGTTCTGACCGTGGATCTGGGCGAGCGCGCGCTGACCATCAGCTATATCAGCGAGATCGCGCATTCCGACACCGATCTGACCGTCATGGATCAGCAGACCGGCATCCTGTTCGCCGGAGATCTTGTGTTTGCAGGGCATACACCGGCTCTGGACGGATCGATCCTGGGCTGGCAGCGGGTTCTGGACGAGATGACCCGGCGCACGTTTACGCGCGTTGTCCCTGGGCACGGCCCGCCCGCGCTGGCATGGCCTGGCGGGGCGGACGCGATGCGCGCCTACCTGTCGGCGATCACGGAAGAAACTCGCGCCGCTATTGCCAATGGTGAACCAATGAGCCGCGCCGTGCGCCATATCGGAGAGCAGGAGCGATCGAATTGGGAACTCTTCGACGAGTTCAACCAGCGCAACGCGACAACCGCCTACAAGGAGTTGGAGTGGGAATAGGCCGCTTTACGCTCGCGAGGTGGTCCTTGAGACCATACTGTCTGAGTTGCTGGCGTATACAC
>JBCCDA010000254.1:0-1771 GCA_039033215.1 Pseudomonadota bacterium
CCAAGTACTCATCCATTATCCCGTTCTGTCCGCTCGATCCCGTGGGTCCGGCTGCATTTTGCAACTCTCTCACCCCAGGATGACGCCTTTATGCGCGATTATGGCCGGAAATGCGACCATTTCACTTTGACGCGTTAGATCGGGTTAACCTTGGTTACGATCAACCCTGCCCGTTGAGTTGCACGAGATTTGCACGCACTTCCGGCGGAAAACCCGTCGGGCGACCGGCAAGGGTCATGCAGGCGACCGTGATTTTCGCCTCGATCAAGCGGTCGTCGCCGCGCCAGATCTCCTGATGCATCAGCGCTGACGCCCGCTTGACCTGTTCCGCCCCGGTCCGGACGTCCAGAGCATCGTCAAAGCGTGCCGGCGCAAGGAACTCGACATTCGCCCGCCGGACTACGAAGACGATGCCCCGTTCCTTCAAGGCAACCTGATCGACGCCCAGATCCCTCAGCGCCTCGGTCCGGCCACGTTCGAGAAAGCGCAGATAGTTTGCGTAATAGACCACACCACCAAAGTCGGTGTCTTCGTAATAGACGCGAACCGGAAACCTATGCATCGCGGCTCTCGGTTTCCGGTGCGTCGGTTTCGGTGACGGTCAATCGTGCAGCAAGGCGCAAGGCGAAGGCCGGATCGTTTGACGTCTTCGGCAAAACCGGATCATACGCGCAGCGCAGCAAGTCAGCATAAGCCGGTTTCAGCAAGCATAAGCCATCGTCGGTGATCGCCAGTGGGCTTTCCTCCATGAACGCCGCATCCGACCAGAGCAACAATCCCTGGAATGCCTGCCCGAGCGCCAAGGTCTGAGCCGAAACCTTCTGCAATTCCTTATCGTAGCGCAGCAGCGTGATGCACAAGCGGATCGCGCCATCGTTCTCGAACCCGAAGACCCGATACTGGTTGGCTTCGTGCTCGGTCAGCGTCTCGATCAGATCGTGCAGGTTCGGGATCAGCTTGATCAGGTTTGGCGCCTCGAACAGTTCGCTCCAGTCGTTGACCAGGAAAACCAGAAAGTTTGCACCAAGCTCTGGGTCGATCTCCTGCACCGGCAATTGTGCGATCCGGGCAGCTGTTCGGATCCCGTCCTCGAAGATCTTGCATCCCTCGTCATTCGTCCCGACGATTACAGGCGCCAGCGCGCGACCCCAGCGGGCAAACCTGAAGGCGCCATCGCGGCGGGTGAACTGGCTTTCGACCCAAGCGGGATCTGACATCGCTGGCCTCGCTGAAAATGCTCGAGACCAGCGTTACCGCCACCAGACACAAAGCAACAGAGCGCTCGCCGTCACAGGCCTCAGGCTTCCAGCCTTGCGGCCTCCCACGCCATCATTGCCCGTTTGATCGGAAGGCCCCAGTGATAACCGCCGAGGCCGCCGTCCCGGCGCATGGCGCGATGGCATGGGATCAGCCACGAGATCGGGTTACGCCCTACTGCGGTGCCGACAGCACGGACCGCGCGTGGATTGCCAACATGCTTCGCGATCTCGGAATAGGTCGTGACATGACCCGAAGGGATGGCCATCAGCGCCTCCCACACCTTGATCTGGAACGGGCCGCCGATCGGCGCCATGGCAAGCTCGCCCTGTCCGGTCAACGCGGCGTCCATCCATTGCTTCAATGCTCCCGGCTCCTCGATGTATTCGGCATCCGGCCAGCGCGAGCTCATGTCCGCCCAAGTCACCTCCCGCCCAAACTCGGCCGCGAAAGCCAAACCACACAGACCGCGGTCGGTGCCCATGGCGAGCGCGTCGCCGAAGGGAGTGGCGAA
>JBCCDA010000255.1:0-1769 GCA_039033215.1 Pseudomonadota bacterium
ACGATGCGGAGCGCGCTGTCACCGTCAAAATGTGAGGGTGCGAGCAGCGTGGGGCGAAGGTCGTCCTGCTGATCGAAGTCAGGAGGGTAGGCGGTGAGAATCGCAGTCTGAGAACGGCATCGCTGCCAAGCGTCCAAGAGGCCATCGTCCCAGTCCTGGCTGAAGCGAGTGTGCGGGCGCACGACGCCTTGACGGACCGGTCGTCTGGCTGATCGTCCTGACGTTCTGCGTGGGCGTGGGGTCGTTCCTGTTTCACACCTACGCCGTCGTCTGGGCCGCCATGACCGACACAATCCCGATCATGTTGTTTATCCTCAGCTATTTCGCGATCTCGATGCGCTGCTTTGGCGGCTTCGGCTGGGGGCGGGCCCTGGCACTGATGCTGAGCTTCCTCGTCCTGCTGCTTGCGACATCGACCGTGTTGCGCATGGGGCTTGGGACGCCCGACTTCGTCTGGACCGCGCTCAGCGACACCTCCAGCGAGACCTGGGCGCGACAGGCAGGCGGCATGGCGGCCGGGCTGGTCCTGAGCGTTCTGGCCGCGTGGTTCGTCGGTGCCTCGCTGACGGGCAGCGGCCCTCTGGTCTGCGTGCTCGCGCTGATCGGCTGGTTGGTCGCGATGGCCCTGGCCGGCGAGGCTGCGAGCGCCGCGGCACCCCAGTTCTTCCCCGGCATGCGCAGCTACATGCCGGCACTGCTCGCGCTTGTCGGCGTCGGGCTCTGGCTGAGCACACGGGGACATCCCGCCGGCAAGTGGCTTCTGGCCGTCGGTGCGATCTTTACGCTGTCGCTCACGGCGCGCGCGCTCGACCGCCCGCTCTGCGCACATTTCCTGGTCGGCACCCACTGGCTCTGGCATCTGCTGAACGGGGTGGTGCTGGGCACGCTGATCGTGGCACTCATCCGTCACGGAAAGCGGGTTGAAGGGGCGCGTGTCCCGGCATAGAACCCGCTCATCCAGGCGGGAGGGTCCCATGAAAGCGCGCGTGCACGTCACCCTGAAGACCGGGGTTCTCGACCCCCAGGGCGAGGCGATCCGCCATGCGCTGGGCACGCTTGGTTTCGACGGGGTCGAGGGCGTCCGCCAGGGCAAGGTCATCGAGCTGGATCTCGCCGAGACCGACCGCGCCCGCGCCAAAGAGACCGTGCAGGCGATGTGCGAGAAGCTGCTCGCCAACACCGTCATCGAGAATTACCGCATCGAGCTTGCCTGAGCCGCGCGCGGGCTGTCTGCCCGTGGCATTGCCGGGCACGCTGCTGGTTCAGCTCTGGAAGGCACGGGGCACATGAGTGACGAGCGGACGAGGGAGATCGGCAAGTACCTCGCCTACGTGCTGCGGCACGCGCCAGAGGATGCGGGGCTCGAGATGGACAAAGCCGGCTGGGTTGACGTGGCTTCTCTTGTGACGGCCCTCAACGAGAAGTTCGGGGCCGGCTTGGCGGAGATCGAGGCCATCGCCGCCGCCGACGAAAAGAGCCGCTACACGCTTGCCGATACCAGGATCCGCGCCAACCAGGGACATTCCGTTCCCGTTGATCTTGGGCTGCTACCAACCACCCCACCGCCGACGCTCTGGCACGGGACCGTCTCGCGCTTCGTCGAGGCTATCATGGCGGAGGGCCTGAAGCCGGGCGCGCGCCAGCATGTACACTTGTCACCTGATAGAGCCACCGCGAAGACGGTGGGTGGGCGCCGTGGCAAACCTGTGATCCTGCAGATCGATGCGGCGGGGCTGGCGGCGTCGGGCCATCTGTTCTATCAATCGGCC
>JBCCDA010000256.1:0-1737 GCA_039033215.1 Pseudomonadota bacterium
CCTATGTCCCAGCTCCTTGAGCAACACTTCTTTGTTCATGTTGCAAAGATAGTGAAGTCCTCAACGGGATTTTAATCTTCCAGCTCTACTTCAAGGTCTAAAATAGATCATGATTTCCGGCACCTGTTGGGCTCGTGGTTCAACCGGGGCTTTCTGGTGATGCGCCGGATGGACTGGGCGACACCTGCGTCGCTGCTGGAGAAGATCATCGCCTACGAGGCCGTGCACCATATCGGCGACTGGGACGAGCTGCGGCGCCGGGTCGAGCCCGCGGACCGGCGCTGTTTCGCGTTCTTCCATCCGTCGATGCCGGACGAACCGCTGATCTTTGTCGAGGTCGCACTCACGCCGGAGGTGCCAGGCTCGATCCAGGCGCTGCTGGCGCCCGGGCGGGATGTCTTGACGCCCGCGCAGGCGAAGGTGGCGGTGTTCTATTCGATCTCGAACTGTCAGCCGGGGCTGGCGGGCGTGTCGTTCGGGGCGTTTTTGATCAAGCAGGTGGCACAGGATCTGTCGGATGAGTTGCCTGGGCTGGAGACGTTCGTGACCTTGTCGCCTGTGCCGGGCTTCACGCGTTGGCTGCGGGCAGAGGCCGAACACGAGCCCGAAGGCCGTGCGGCCGGCGCGGTCGCGGATCTGGACGCGCCCGGCTGGCTGGATCGTGCCGACGCGGCAAAGGCCGACGTGATGGGGTTGGCCGCGCGCTATTTCCTGGAGGCCAAACGGCCGGATGGACAACCGCCGGACCCGGTGGCACGGTTCCACCTGGGCAACGGCGCGGAACTCGAGGCGATGCACTGGATGGGCGATATCTCGGAGAAGGGGATCGCGCAGGCCGCAGGCTTGATGGTGAACTATCGCTATCGGCTGGACCGGATCGAAGCGAACCACGAAGCCTATGTGACGGGTGGCGAGATCAAGGCGTCGCGCACGGTGCGGGGGTTTCTCTAACGGCGTACAAACAGTTCGGATCGACATGGATCAACGCCCGCCCTTGGAGGTCGAGCGCCACGCGGCGAGGCGATGTGGAAAGTCCGATCATCGTGAAGCTTGAATCATCGATGTTTGCGCATTGGCACGGCTACGGTGCCTTGACTGCAGTTGTCTCATCGCGTTCCTGATTGCCGCCCCCTTTCCAAGACCAGGCAATCCCGGCATTGTGCGGCCAAACCGATAAGGGAGGCCGGAATGTCCGAGATGTATACAAGCTACGATCTGGTGGAATTCGACAAGCCGCTGCAAGAGCGGCAGCGACCGATGCCCGTGCCAGAGGGCACCGAGGTGCTGGTCCGGGTGCGCCGGTCCGGTGTCTGCCACTCTGACCTTCACATTCAGGAGGGCTTCTTCGACCTCGGTGAAGAGGGCAAGCTGGACATGGCCGAGCGCGGCATGAAGCTGCCTCAGGCGCTGGGCCATGAGTTCCTGGGCGAAGTGGTTGCTGCAGGACCAGATGCCGAGGATGCACCGATCGGCAAGACGATGATGGTACACCCCTGGATCGGTTGCCTTCAGCCGGACTGTGTCGCGTGCTCGAACGACCGGGAGAACGATTGCACGAAGATGCGTGCCTTGGGCGTGGTCCGCGATGGTGGGTACGGCGAGTATGTCGTGGTCGATCATCCTCGGTTTCTGGTGAACATCGACGGTCTGGATCTGGACACGGTGACGCCGTACGCGTGCTCTGGCGTGACGGTCTATTGCGCGCTGAAGAAGGTTGATCCGGCGCTGATGAACCCG
>JBCCDA010000257.1:0-1716 GCA_039033215.1 Pseudomonadota bacterium
GAGAGAATGTCCGCGTCCCTCGCGTCGGGGACCAACATCTACCCCGACTCTATGGAGCGAGCACTGCGTATGCTGGAGGATTCACAGTCTCGTCGACCCAGGTGTAGATCTCGGCACTCGCTTGCGCAAACACGAGAGCCGACGCGGCGAGCGTGGCGATGCGAATTGTCGTGCGGCGCGTCATGGCCTCTATCCTCTAGGGAAATGCGCCCGGCGGCAAGCGCTCGGACTGTTACAGGGGCAGCCTATCGGAGCGGGGCCGGGGATACGGTGAACTGGCTCGCACTACGCGACGTGCGCCGTGTCACGCAACGCGCCGGAATCATCGGATTATGTCCACTCGGCGGTGAGGCAAAAAAAACGGGCCGTCTGGCCCGTTTCGAAGCGGCCGAGTCACCTCAAGACCGCATTATGGTTACGCCGGTGGGGGGGGTTGGCGACAACCACGTCATTAGAGTAGCCGCGAACTGTGACAGCCCCGTGAAGGGCTGCCACAGCCGCGATGTCCTTATGAGTCCGTGGTGACGAACTCGGGGTAGGCCTCGAGGCCACATTCCCCGATGTCGAGCCCTTCGTACTCTTCCTCGTCCGAGACGCGGATGCCCATGGTTGCTTTAACGACAAACCATACGGCAAAGCTCGTGACAAACACCCACGCAAAGATGCTGCCCAGACCGATAAGCTGCCAGACCATCGACGCATCGTCGTTGGTCAGCGGCACGGCCAGAAGGCCCCAGGCACCAACTACACCGTGGACGGAAATGGCGCCGACCGGATCGTCGATCTTGAGCTTGTCGAGGAAGACGATGGAGGCCACGACGAGCAGACCACCGACGACACCAATGAGTGTCGCTTCGAGAGGCTGCGGTGTCAGCGGTTCAGCGGTGATGGCCACCAGTCCGGCAAGTGCACCATTCAGGATCATGGTGAGATCCGCCTTCCCAAACCAGATGCGCGACAACAGCATTGCCGCGACGAGACCACCGGCGGCAGCCATGTTCGTGTTGACAAAAATCAGCGCAACGGCGTTGGCGTTCTCGATGCCTGTAACCTGCAGCTGCGAACCACCGTTGAATCCGAACCAGCCCAGCCAGAGGATGAGCGTACCGATTGTCGCAAGCGGCAGATTGGCGCCCGGGATCGGCTGCACCTGGCCGTCCTTGCCGTACTTGCCCTTGCGCGCACCCAGCAGGATCACGCCGGCGAGTGCCGCTGCGGCACCCGTCATGTGCACGACGCCCGAGCCTGCGAAGTCGAGGAAGCCAACATCACCGTTGCCGACGTTGAGCCAGCCATCGCCCCACTTCCAGAAGCCCTGGATCGGGTAGATGAAGCCGGTCAGCACGATGGCAAATACAAAGAACGAGTAGAGCTTCATCCGTTCGGCGACGGCGCCAGAAACGATCGACATCGCCGTGGCGACGAACACCACCTGGAAGAAGAAATCTGAAAGGCCGGAGTAGTAACTGCCGTCAGCGACTGCTGCAGCATCATTGTCGGAACCGGTAAGAATGCTGATGTTGGCCAGCGCGTTGAAGTAGCCGCCCTGAAAATCGCCGCCCGGGTACATGATGCTGTAACCACAGAGCATGTACATGATGCAGGCGATCGAATAGAGACCGACGTTTTTGGTCAGAATCTCGGCCGTGTTCTTGGAACGGACGAGACCGGATTCGAGCATCGTGAAGCCCGCGGCCATCCACATGACCAGCGCAC
>JBCCDA010000258.1:0-1668 GCA_039033215.1 Pseudomonadota bacterium
CACCATCGCCTGCACGGTCGAGGATGCGGTCTTCCGCAATCGCCTCATCTACAAGGACGGCATCCCGGTGATGGGGGTGTCGAACATCCGCTGGGAAATGAACGCCGCCGAGAGCGCCCAGGAAGGCGCGCTTGAGGTTCCCGAGCCCGACGAGCATCTGCCAGGACGCACCGGCCTTGTGATCGGGCGCTCGCCGTTCAACTATTACCACTTCATATCTGACTGCCTGACGTTTCTCGAAGGGCTCAGACCCCTGATGGACGACCTGGGCTTCGACCGGATTATGATGAACCCCGCCATCGTCCGCGACCAAGGCTTTCAGTGGCATCTCGTGCGCGAGATCTACCCCGATCTCGTCGACAGGCTGCACTTCACCGATACGGCGTTTCGTGCGGATCACCTCACCTTTCTCAGCCCGTTCCCGAGCCTCTTCGCACCTGGCGCAGATGGCACGCCGTTCACCAAGCAGGGGCCGAAGGGTGTCTCGCGGCGCTCCTTTCTGGACACGGACAAACCGCTCTTCGATCGGGCCGAGGCGATGATCGGGAGCCGTGACTTCGCGGACCGCCGCGACATCATCGTGATCTCACGCCGTGAGGCGGACCGCCGGGTTATCATCAACGAGGATGCCCTCGTCGACGCGCTCCGGCCTTTCAATGTGCGCCCCGTCGTCATGGAGAAGCTCAGCGTCGCCGAGCAGATGGACCTGATGGCCGGCGCCCGCGTCGTGATCGGACCGCACGGGGCTGGCATGATCAACACGGGGTTCTGCCAGGCGGGCACGACGGCAATCGAGCTCACCGGGCGCCACTACATGCAGCGCAGCTTCGACTTCGCAAAGATCGGGATCATCCGGCACATGAACTATCAGTTCCTGATCGCCGACGAACATGGCGAGATCGAGCACATGACCGGGAACATGGGCAACGACATCAGGTTGTCTGACCGTGCGATTGCCCATCTGGTCGCCACGGTCGATGCCGCGCTGTCGGCATCGGGCCCGCGGGAAGCGCTGAGCGCCACCCACGGACTGGTCGAGGAGGCGTCGCGCGCCTCCTGACGGTCAGCCGTTCTTCTTGGACTGAACCTCGATGCGGATCTCCTGGGCGAGGCCCTTGAGGTCCTGCATACCCTTGCGCACACGCGTGCCGGCGGCGTTGTTGCCTTTGTCGTAGAAGGCGCCGAAATCCGCTTCCATTCCCATGACCATGTCTTTGAGCTGTTCGAACCGTTCCATGTCGGGTTCTCCCTTCCTGTTTTTCTGCCTCAATGAACTTCCCGTTAACCGCACTCGGCGAGTCGATTCAACGGCCAATCATCGCGAAATCGGCCTAAAATCGCCTTTTTGGGCGATTTTCTGGGGATAACGTCAGCGCGGACAGCACCCGCATAGCGCGAATCAGACATCATCGGCAGCGGCAGCGCCGCCTCTGCGCACCCTCCAGGTCGGGGTACACAGGCCGCATTTGGCGTAGTGTCAGGCCCGGATCCAGTCGCTTGTCGAAGCGCTGGCGATCTTCGTAGGGGGCGCCTATGTACCGCCGATGAGCAAGACTTCCTTTCGCACCAAGATCGTCACCTGCTGCTACTGCGGCGGGCGCTCGACCCTCGCCGCCGGGACCAGCGCCGCGCTGGTCTGCCATGCGTGCGGTGCCCCGATCAGCCGGA
>JBCCDA010000259.1:0-1654 GCA_039033215.1 Pseudomonadota bacterium
CCGGGCGGTGTCGGGCCATAGAGCGCATCTGGATCATTGGTGTATTGTCCGTCGCCATCAACCAAGGAGCCATGCGGAACTGGTTTTCCGCCGCGCTTGGCGACCAAGACTTTGCCTTCAGCGACGGTTGCCGTCGCGAAATCAAGCAGGAAGTCGTCGGTCTGGTCCCCATTACGGCGTGGCACGCCAATGCAGAAGGGGTTGGTAGACATCCGCCGGTCCGCACCGCCGAAGGGCGCGACCAGCATGGAATGGTGGGCGTTGACAAAGTGCAGCGAGACCAGACCCTCGGCACAGGCGCGTTCGGCCCATTCACCGATCCGTCCAAGATGTCCGGAGCGACGCAGCCCAACCAAAGACACACCCTGCTCGCGCGCTTTCTCGATGCCGATGCGGACGGCCTCGATCCCGAGCGATTGGCCAAACCCGAGGTTTCCGTCCAGCAACGCGAAAGCAGGTGCGTCGACCACGCGGGTCAGCGCCTGTCCGAACTTGACGCGCCCTTGCTCGGCCCAGGTGCAGTAACGCTGGGTACGCACAACGCCGTGGCTGTCATGCCCGGCGAGGTTGGCTTCAACCAGATTGACGGCGATGATCCCGGCTTCATCGTCCGATCCACCCGCAGCGACGAAAATCCGGGTCAGTGCGTCAGCCAGCCCGTCAGGGTTCAGCAAAACGTCCTTGGGAGTCATGTCGTTCACAGGCTGAGCTCCTTGCGATTGAACACCATCGTGGGGCTGAGGCGGCCGTCGAAATGGTCGAGGATGTTCTGGATCATGATTGTCGCCATGGCGCGCATCCCCTGCGGTGTCATCGACGCGGAATGCGGTGTCATCAGCGTATTCGGCGCGGTCAGGAGCGGATTTGCCGGGTCCACCGGTTCGCCGTCGAACACATCGACGCCGTGACCGGCGAGGTGTCCCGAAGTCAGGGCCTCAGCCACCGATGCTTCATCACAGATACCGCCGCGTGCATTGTTGATCAGCAGGGCACCCGGTGGCATCGCTGCAAGGGCTTGGGCACCTATCAGGCCGCGCGTCTCGTCGTTCAGCGGTGTGTGAACCGTGACGACATCGGCACGGGCGAGGCCTTCGGACAGCTTCGCGACCTGTTCCACGCCGTCTGCGTTGACGGTCACGTAGGGATCGTGGGCGATGACCTCCATCCCGAAGGCCTTCGCCAGCGGCGCGACACGGCTGCCGATCCGGCCAAAACCTACGATCAGAAGCGTCTTTCCGCGAATGTCGAATGGGTGCACGCGCTGACGTACCGCCCAGTCGGCGGCGGCCACGCCGTCGTGCTGATTGGCAAGATCCCGCGCCAGCGTCAGGATCATTGCCAAGGTATGCTCTGCGACCGAGGAATCGTTCCCGCCGACGGCGATCGCCACGGGCTTGCCGTGGGCGCTCATCCAATCGACGTCAATCGAGTCGCAGCCAACGCCATGGCGGCTGATGATCTCGAGATCCGGGAGTTGCTGAAGCAGATCCTTGCGCAGGATGGCATTGCGGACGCCAATGGCATGGGCACCTTCAGCCATGGCCAAGATCTCGTCAGGCGGAAGGTGGATACCGGGCGCGACCGTGACCTCGACATCCGGGCGCGCCTCGGCCAGCGCCATGGCGTCCGGATGGATGGAGCCAAGAATGGTCAG
>JBCCDA010000260.1:0-1649 GCA_039033215.1 Pseudomonadota bacterium
CGTGATCCTGGGCAGCGCCGGACGCAACATCATCCTTGCGGGTGACGGCGATGACATCGTCAACACCAATGGCGGAAACGACGTGATCCACGGCGAAGGTGGCGACGACCAATTGGTCGGCTCGGACTCTGCAGAGACCTTCTATGGCGGCGACGGCGCCGACATGATCGACGGCGGCGGCGGAAACGACTGGGTCCGGTATACGGACGCCACATCCGGCGTCTCCGTCAGCCTGCTGGATGGTGAGGGTTTCGACGGCGCATCATCAGACCAGCTCTCAAATCTCGAATTCCTCTGGGGGTCGGATTTCGATGACGACCTCGCGGGCGATGACGGCGTCAACATGATCCGTGGCGGCGATGGTGACGATACGATCACGGGTCATGGCGGGAACGATATCCTGCAAGGCTACGGAGGCGCAGATCAGTTTGTCTTCCATACGGATGACGGGATCGATCGTATCAATGCCTTCGACCTGTCACTGGATCGCATACATTTCACCGACATCCTGGCGTTCGGCGATCTTGCTATCTCAGACTTCCAGGGTTCGGCAGCAATCACTTACGACACTGGCGATGTCATCCTGTTGACCGGGATCGACTCGCATTCGGTTACCTCGGGGATGTTCCTGTTCGGTTGAAGGCACGAAGGTTCATCCCGGATCGAGGGTTGGGGGCGGCGCGCGGCAAGAATGCCGTGCCCGGAGCCGCACCTGCGATGACCGGCGTAAAAAAGCACTGAGCAGTTTGAGTAGCCGTCAGCAGGCGGGCAAGCAAACACCACGGTAGTTCTCGACTTACGACGGGCGCTTTGGGCTTCGCTGGTAACACATGTCACTCGCCTAGCGCATGGCGCGGCAAACTGATCCGATAGCAAGGCCATCTGCCTGGATGGGCCGCTTCAGCGCAACTCAGCGACAAAGTTGAAGGAGGCCCTCACACGAGAGGCTGGAGAATGCGTTCAAAGAGAGTAGAAGCGCTGTGCGCCTAACGAAAGGCGTCGCGCTGCTTGCAGGGATTGTATTCGGTCCGTCCATCCGGAGCGACCCGGGTCGACCAGGCCGCTGCGCAATACTGCTCCATATCGGTAGCCGTAAACTGCGCATACGAACTGCCTTCGAACAGAACATGCGCGACCGGAACCGAAGGAATGCCAGACGCAGATGCTGGAGCCGGGTCGATCGCAACGACATTCACCGCAATATCGATTTCCCGTGCGAGTTCGCGTGCGCGTGCCGCCTCGGTGTCATCGATCTCCCGACCGGGCGCACAATCAATATCGGCTGTGTAAGTCGGCACGGTGTCCTCGGATGGCACGCGTTCCGGTCGCGCGATAACACGGCATCCGGTCGCCTGCTGGATGACGATCGTCGGATCGATGGCCTGATCTTTCGGAACGCCGAAGATTCGGGCTGTCGCCTGTGTCCGGTTGAGGCGGTCCCATGAGATCTCAAACGGGACACCGTCGGCTTCGATGACGGTCCGATAGACCTCGGGCTCCGGCGCAGCGCTCGAGACGACACCGGTATTTGATGACCCGCACGCAGCGAGGCACGCCAGACCGCAGATTGTCATCCAAGATCGCACGAAACCCTCCCCGCGCCATGCGGCGCAGATCTTGCCTCAGGTGCTGGCGGCGATCAACTCCGC
>JBCCDA010000261.1:0-1637 GCA_039033215.1 Pseudomonadota bacterium
ACACCGATCTCTGGGGTATGCCCGCGATTGATGGCCTGCCGATGAAGCTGGGCAACGGCGCCCTTGGGCGCGCCGATCCCGATGACAGCGACAGGTCGATGAGCGCGGACGAAGTCAAGAAACTGCTCGCCGGGTATCGTGGCCGGTTCCGCGGTGCCGAACGGTTTCGCGTGCGCTGGCACCAGGCCAATTACTGGACGTCAGCGCCGGACGGTGCCTTCGTGATCGAGAAGGTTGATAACGCGATCGCGGTTTCCGCCTGCTCCGGACATGGGTTCAAGTTCGGCGCGCTCTCCGGGCGGGATGTTGCGGACGCTGTGACCGATGCAGTTCCGTTCGCGACGATCCGCGACCGGATGCAGGGCCGTCTCGCCGCCTGAGCAAATCGTTCGGTCTGCCACGGTGCATGGGGTATACTGCGGCCCAATAAGAACTGGGGATTTCGACCATGAAGCTCTTTCTGAAACCGCTCCTGTCCATTGCCATCATCGCAAGTCTGAGCCTTCCGGCACAAGCCGACGAGGTCGAGGAAACGATTGCCGCAGCGCTCGAGGCGTACCGCGCCGGGGACATCAAGGCGGCGAAGGAAGAGATCGATTTCGTCGCGCAACTGCTTGGTCAGTTGAAAGCCGAGGGCCTGAAAAACTTCCTGCCCGCCGCACTGAGCGGTTGGACCCGTGAGGACAACGAGACCCAGAATGTCGGTGCCTTCGGTGGCGGGCAGATCGCCTCGGCCACCTATTCGAACGGATCGGACCGGGTCGAGATCCAGTTGATGGCCGACAACCAGATGGTCACGGCGATGGGGGCGATGTTTTCGAACGTGGCACTCATGGGCGCGATGGGCACGGTGAAACGGATCAACCGCCAAAAACTGGTCGTGACCAATGACGGCGAGGTCCAGACCCTGATCAACAACCGCATCATGGTGCAGATCACCGGATCGGCCGATGTCGACACGAAGCTCGCTTATTTCGAGGCGCTGGACATGGACGGTTTGACGAACTTCTGAACGCCCTTGGTCGTCGCGACGGTGTGTCGGCCTTGGTTGCCGGTCGAGCTTGTCCCATGGCATTTGAATCGTGTTCTCAGCATTATCAACCCGATGGCCAGTCGTTGCTCAGATGTTGTTAGCTTTTCGCTTCCAGGATCGGGGGCGGTAGGGAGAGGGCAATTCTGGCAGTGCTTTCAAGCTTCAGGATCTGCGTGGCGCACGCTCCCAAAACACCAGAATCGCGATCGAAATCATGATCAGCACGAACGTGCCGAACCCCAGCAGCACGGTCGGTATCAGGAACGCCGCCCAGAACAGATCCGGTGCGACGGCGTTGTCGAGATCCCGGCGCAGCAGCAACGGTATCTTCGCGCCCGCGACGTAGACCTCCGGGTCGACCTCGTCCGAGCTGAAACGCCCACCGTCGGGTTCGAAGTTCACTTCCAGCAGCGGGCGTCGCATCCTGTCGCCCGCGAAGTCGAAGGTCACCGTGTAGGCCCACTCGGTGCAGGTCCGGCGGTTCCCGTCCGAGTCCTTGCACTCGTAGCTGTTCTTCTGAACCTCGGCGACTTCGCCGACAATCCGTTCGGCAAGCGCGCGTTGCTCATAGCGCCAGACCGCCATGTTGATCCCGAAGTAGAAG
>JBCCDA010000262.1:0-1634 GCA_039033215.1 Pseudomonadota bacterium
ATCATCGCCCAACAGTGCGATCAGCTGACCGTGTTCCAGCGCACGCCGAACTACTCGGTACCCGCGCACAATGCGCCGATGGATCCGGAATTCATGGCCGACATCAAGGCTCATTACGACGACCTACGCGCCTTGCAAAAACGCATGCCGTCAGCGGCGGACTTCGACATCGATTTCGACGCAATCGCCAAAAAGGTCGGGCGCGAGGAACAGTGGGCCGAGTTTCAACGCCGCTGGGACCAGGGCGGTCTGGGCTTCATGGCAGCCTTCGTCGACCTGATGTTCGATGCTGACGCGAACGCGAGTGCAGCCGAATTCGTTCGCTCGAAGATCCGCGAGATCGTGGATGATCCCGAGACCGCCGAAACACTGTGCCCCTCGAACACGATTGGCTGCAAGCGGCTGTGCGTGGATACGGACTACTACAAGACGTACAACCTGCCGCATGTGAGCTTGGTCGATGTCTCGAAGAACCCGGTGTCGATCAGCGAGCATGCCGTGCATTCGGGTGATCAGGCGTTTGACGTGGATACGATCGTCTTTGCAATCGGGTTCGACGCAATGACCGGCGCGTTGCTGCGCATGGACATCCAGGGATCCCAGGGACGCAAACTGTCAGAACACTGGACCGACGGGCCGAAGTGTTACCTGGGCCTTGCGATCTCGGGGTTTCCGAACCTGTTCACGGTGACGGGGCCGGGGTCACCCTCGGTCTTCACCAACATGCTGCCCTCGATCGAACAGCATTGCGAGTGGATCGCGGAGTGTCTTGTCTGGATGCGCGATCAGGGCATCGATGCGCTGGAGGTCGAGGCGGAGGCCGAGGATGACTGGGTCGCGCACAACCTCGACGTCGCGGGCGAGCACCTGCGCTCGTCATGCTCCAGCTGGTACACCGGTGAGAACATTGCCGGGAAACCGAAGGTCTTCATGCCCTATATCGGCGGCTTCCCGCGCTATGTCGAAAAGTGCGAGCAGGTCGTGGCAAATGGCTACGAGGGTTTCCGGCGCAGCTAGACGCGGACCTACGCTGCGATCAGTCCCACGCGGCGACGGATGTCGTCTTCGCGCAGCTTGACTTCCTCGCCGACAAACGCGTCGGCATCCGGACCGCACATCCACAGGATCGCACGGGCGGGCCAGTCTGCCGGGATATGTGCCGACCAGTCGAGCTTCGAGACCGGGTTGATGCCGGAGGAACTGATTGCCTCCTGCATGTAGGTGGCGACCGTGCCGGGGCTGAGGCCCATCACGCGTACACCGTGCTCCCGGGATTCCTTGTCGGCGCAGCGGGTCAGCATCGCGTCCGCCGCCTTTGCCGAGCAGTAATGCGACCAGCCCTCCATCGGGCCGTGCGCTGCACCGGAGGAGACGTTGACGATGGTGCCGGATCCTTGCGCTTTCATGATCGGGAGTGCGTGGCGCAACCCATTGTAGACCGAGAAGTAGTTGATGGTTGCCGCGCGCGTCCATTCCTCTGGATCTGTGTCCGCGAGATGCCCGATCGGGTCGATCACGCCAGCGTTGTTGACCAGCACGTCCAGCGAGTTGGTCATTTCCTGTGCTGCTGCAATCGCTTTTCCAAACTCGGCGTAGTCCGAGACGTCGCACGCGACGGCGCGCGCTGTGCCGCC
>JBCCDA010000263.1:0-1611 GCA_039033215.1 Pseudomonadota bacterium
ATCAATAATCTCCAATAATTTCTCGGTCATCGACCAACGCAACGCGTGTAAAAAGTCTTTATTCAATCAGTGAGCGAATCGTATCAAGCGGTTTGCGAAGGTGTCAAGAGCACCACAAAGCGCTAGAACTTCGATATGCGCACCTTCGCCGATCTGCTTGAGAACCTGCTGTTCGCGCCAGGGCGCAATGCCAAGCTGGCACTGATGGTCGATTACTTCCGCCGGGTGCCGGACCCGGATCGCGGCTGGGCCTTGGCGGCGCTGACAGGGGATCTGTCGCTGCCATCGGTCACCTCCTCGCGCATTCGTGGATTGGTCGCCGAGCGGGTCGATCCCGAACTCTTTCAGCTGTCCTATGACTATGTCGGCGATCTGGCGGAAACCGTCGCGTTGATCTGGCCTTACGGACACGCGCGAGAGACGCCACCGCTTTCGAAGATCGTGGGACGGCTGTCAGGAACCGGCCCGGTCGAAGCGGGGCAGGTCCTGACCGAGTTGTGCGATGCGATGGGCGCGTCAGAGCGGCTCGCGCTGATCAAGTTGGCGACGGGGGGCCTGCGCGTTGGCGTCTCGGCCCGTTTGGCACGGACAGCGCTTGCCCAGATGGGCGCCGCCCATGAAGGTCGTGCGCTGGAGCGGATCGAAGAGCTTTGGTTCGGTCTGGAGCCGCCCTTTACCGACCTGTTCCGTTGGCTCGAAGGCGGTCCGGCCCCGCAGGTCGATCTGGCCACCGCCTTCCGTCCGGTGATGCTGGCCAATCCGCTCGACGAAGACAGGTTGGAGCAAATGGACCCGGCCGAATATGCCGCCGAGTGGAAATGGGACGGCATCCGAATTCAGGCCACGGCGTTTGGTGGAGAGCGACGCCTCTATACGCGGACGGGTGACGAGATCAGCCAATCCTTCCCGGACGTCATCGACAGCATGACCTGGTCGGGAACCGTTGATGGCGAGTTGCTGGTGGTTCGTGATGGTGCCGTTGCACCCTTTGCCGATTTGCAGAAACGGCTCGGGCGCAAGCGCGTCGGCAAGAAGACGCTGGCGGATTCTCCGGCGCATCTGAGGCTCTACGACCTGCTGCACGATGGCGCCGCAGATCTGCGAATGCTGCCTCTTGAAGATCGCCGCGCCCGGCTGATTGACTGGCACGCGACCCATGCCCCTGGGCGGACTGACCTGTCGCACGACGTATCCTTCAAGACGTGGCAGGAACTGGCCGAGATCCGCGCGACAGCGCGGGGGACCGGTCAGGAAGGGCTGATGCTCAAGCGCCGTGACGCGCCTTACTCAGGTGGCAGACCAATGGGCCCGTGGTTCAAGTGGAAGCGCGACCCGTTGAACGCAGATTGCGTGATGGTTTACGCGCAACGCGGCCATGGCAAGCGATCCTCGTTCTATTCGGACTATACGTTCGCCGCCTGGACCGAGGATGGCGACGGTCTGCGGCTGGTTCCCGTCGGCAAGGCCTATTCCGGGTTCACCGATCAGGAGCTTGCCGAACTCGATAAGTGGGTGCGCAACAACACGGTCGAGCGCTATGGCCCCGTCCGCGCCGTCAAGCCGGAGATCGTGCTGGAGATCGCGTTCGATGCGATCCAGCGATCGTCGCGC
>JBCCDA010000264.1:0-1604 GCA_039033215.1 Pseudomonadota bacterium
GGGCCGGGGATTCCACAGGAATATCAGCAGCGCATATACCAACTGTTTCAAACACTGCGCCCGCGAGATGAAGTCGAAGGCAGCGGTCTGGGGCTCGCAATCATCCGTAAACTACTTGATCGCTACAAGGGACAGATCGAGCTGGAGTCGGATCCACAGAAGGAGCGGGGCGCGCGCTTCCGCTTCGATTTCCCGATCGAGGAAGACGTCGTAACATCAGAGACCCGCCAAGCCTGCGCAGCTTGAGGTCCAAGCCGGATTTAATGAGGTGGAGAGTGCAGGATAAAACCAAGGAAGCCACGTTTCTGCTGGTTGATGACGATCAGATCAGCATCATGGCGATGAAACGAGCGCTGAAGAAGCTGAAGATCGTGAACAAGACCCTTGAGGCCAAGGACGGGCAGGAAGCCCTGGATATCCTGCGCGCGGCAGCGGACAAAGCCACAGGAAAGCTTCCGCCCTTCATCGTGACGCTTGATCTCAACATGCCGCGAATGAACGGCCTCGAATTCCTGGAATCCGTGCGGGCCGACCCGGCGTTGCAGCGGATCGTCGTATTCGTTTTCACCACGTCGGACATGCCGCGGGACATCCAGTCTGCGTATAGCAGGAATGTCGCCGGATATCTGGTGAAGGAGAACCCCAGCGAGACCTTCTCCGAAGCACTGGAGATGCTGGGTAGCTACTCCCGCATTGTCGAACTGCCTGCCTGAGGCGGGATCGCAGGAAGCGGGCGCGCCGGTTCTTGGCGACCAAATCTGCATCGCAAAAACGCAGAACCCCGACAGTATAGAGGGAGCCCATAAAAAAGGGCCCGCCATGTGGCGAGCCCTTGGGTAGTTCGATGAGAGCGACGCTTACATCATGCCGCCCATGCCGCCCATGTCCGGCATACCACCTGCAGGTGCGGCGCCTTCCTTGGCAGGCTTGTCTGCAACCATGGCTTCGGTGGTGATCAGCAGACCGGCGATGGAGGCCGCGTCTTGCAGGGCAGTCCGCACGACCTTCGCCGGGTCGATGACGCCGAACGCAAACATATCGCCATATTCTTCGGTCTGCGCGTTGAAGCCAAAGGCCGCGTCGTCGCTTTCGCGGATCTTGCCCGCAACGACAGACCCATCAACGCCCGCGTTCTCAGCGATTTGGCGCAGCGGCGCCTCGAGCGCCTTGCGCACGATGCCGATGCCCACGCCCTGGTCGTTGTTCTCGCCAGACAGACCTTCGAGGGTCTTGCCCGCCTGAACCAGAGCCACGCCACCGCCGACGACAATGCCTTCTTGAACCGCGGCACGTGTCGCGTTCAGCGCATCGTCCACACGGTCCTTGCGCTCTTTCACTTCCACTTCGGTCATGCCGCCGACGCGGATCACCGCAACGCCACCTGCCAGCTTGGCAACGCGCTCCTGCAGCTTCTCACGGTCGTAGTCGGATGTGGTCTCTTCGATCTGCGTGCGGATCTGAGCGACGCGCGCTTCGATCTCGGCTTTCTCGCCTGCACCGTCGACGATGGTGGTCTCATCCTTGGTGATCTGAACCTTCTTGGCAGAACCGAGCATGTCCATGGTCACGGATTCAAGCTTCATGCCCAGATCTTCGGAGATCAC
>JBCCDA010000265.1:0-1586 GCA_039033215.1 Pseudomonadota bacterium
CCAACTCCTTTTCGAACCCGTCGATCTCACCCTTGTCGTTGATGAAGTTGTACGGAGGGTAGGCGCCCTCGGTCCCGATGCGAACCGTGTGGCCGTCGGCGAAGGCCGCACCGGCCATGGCGGACAGCGCGAATGCGCCGAGAAGTGTCTTGAAGTTCATCCTCATTCTCCCTTTTGGATGTCCCTAATGTTACAATGCACTGGCCAGAAAGGCCCTGCAACGGTCGGATTTTGGGTTGCCGAAGACCTCGGACGGTGGGCCCTCTTCTTCGACCACGCCCTGATGCAGAAAGATCGTGCGGGTCGAGACCTCGCGGGCGAAACCCATCTCGTGGGTCACCACGATCATCGTGCGGCCCTCGGCGGCCAGATCCTTCATGACCAGCAGCACCTCGCCGACCAGCTCGGGATCGAGCGACGAGGTCGGCTCGTCAAACAGCAGCACCTTCGGTCGCATCGCCAGCGCGCGCGCAATCGCGACACGCTGTTGTTGCCCGCCAGAGAGTTGCGAGGGGTACATCGCGTGCTTCTCGGCGATGCCGACACGGGCGAGGTGGCTCATCGCCTCGTCATGCACCTGGTCTTTAGGGCGGCGCTGAACCTGGATCGGGCCTTCCATCACGTTCTCCAGAACCGTCAGATGGGACCACAAGTTGAACTGCTGGAACACCATGCCGAGCTGCATCCGGATGCGCGTCACCTTTCGAAAGGTCTCTCCGGTCAGCTTGCCTGATCCATCGGCCTGAACCTCGTCGTCACCGACGACGATCCTGCCCTGGTCGGGAACCTCGAGCCAGTTGATGCAGCGCAGGAAGGTCGACTTGCCCGAACCGGACGAACCCAGGATCGAGATGACATCGCCCTCGTGCGCCGTGACGGAAAGCCCCTTCAAGACCTCCAACTCGGCAAAGCTCTTGTGAACATTCTCGGCGATCAGGGCGGGTGCGGTCATTCGGAACTCCTTGTGCGGATGCTAAGAACAGATTTCGCAGGTGCGCAATGGGAATTGTGATGGTTTATCCGCCAGCGGATGGCGGGTGCAGCCGGTGCGCGATATCCCGAGGCTCAGGGACACCGGGAGGAGAAGATGATGCGCGATCTGTCAGGAAAGCTGGCCTGGATCACAGGGGCGGGAACCGGCATTGGCGAGGCCGGAGCGGAGAAACTGGCCGAAGCCGGGTGCCGGGTTGTGTTGTCCGGGCGGCGCGTCGAGCCGCTGGAAGATCTGGCCGGTCGCATCCGTGCGTCGGGCGGCGAGGCACATGTGGCGCCGCTGGATGTCGCTGACCGGGACGCCGCGATGGCGCTGGGGGCATCAATCGTCGAGGCGCACGGCACCGTCGACATTCTGCTGAACTCGGCGGGTATCAATATTCCAAAGCGGCACTGGCCGGATGTCTCGCTGGATGACTGGGACGCGGTGGTGCAGATCGATCTGAACGGCGCATTCTACTGTACGCAAGCCGTGTTGCCGTCGATGCGGGCGCAGAAAGAAGGGCTGGTGATCAATGTCTCGTCCTGGGCCGGTGTGCATGTCAGCTTCTTGACTGGGCCCGCTTACAACGCCGCCAAGCACGGCATGACGG
>JBCCDA010000266.1:0-1581 GCA_039033215.1 Pseudomonadota bacterium
CGCCTGCCAGCAGTATCGCCCACATGCCCCCCAGCCACAGACAGGCCAGCGCCACAACGCCGATCGCCAGCGACGACGCAAGGCGAACGCCCAGATCAGCGAATTTGGATGTCCATCCCGCGGCCGGACCGGTTCCTGCCATGCCGCGCGGAGACCCTAGACTGCTTTGACGGCGCCGAAGCGGCGCTGGCGACCACCGAACCGGGCGACTTCGTCGGCGAGGTCCTCAGGCGTGAAGTCCGGCCAACACTTCTCCAGAAAGCTGTACTCGGCATAGGCCGCTTGCCAGAGGAGGAAGTTCGACACCCGCATCTCGCCCGAGGTGCGGATGACCAGATCGGGATCCGGGGCGCCTGCGGTGTAAAGAGCGCCCGAGATCACGTCTTCGTCGACCATGTCGGGGTCAAGCCGCCCCTCGGCCGCCGCGCGCACCAGATTTGTCACCGCATCGGTGATCTCGGTCCGGGCGCCGTACGAGATTGCCAACTGCAGCGTCAGAGCTGCGTTCTCGGCGGTTCGCGCCTCCATCTGATCCATCAAGCGTTGCAGATCGTTGGGCAGACGCGATCGCTCGCCGATGAAGCGCACGCGCACGCCCATCCCGTCCAACTCGTCGACCTCGCGCACGATGTAGCGCCGAAATAGGCCCATGAGCACGCGCACCTCGTAGTCCGGACGCCGCCAGTTCTCGGTTGAAAAGGCATAAAGCGTCATCACCTCGATGCCCAGATCCGGCGCCGCGCGGACAATTTCACGCACACGCTCCGCACCACGGTGGTGCCCGAACGTTCTCGGCCGCCCACGCTCGACGGCCCAGCGCCCGTTGCCATCCATGATGATGGCCACATGACGCGGCCCCCGCGTCTCGGGTAGATCTTTAGTTCGCACGCGTCTTGACCCCGCTCGATTCACGCTTGCCCAGCCGCCCCCGTCCGGACCCGCGCTGTTCAGACCTGCATTATCTCGTCTTGCTTCGTTTCCAACGCCGTATCGATCTTGGCGATCGCATCGTCCGTCAGTTGCTGTATCTCGTCATTGTAAAGTTTTTGTTCATCTTCGGACATGCCATCCGCTTTGGCCTTCTTGACCTGGTCCATGCCGTCCCGGCGGACATTGCGGATCGCGACCCGCGCATTCTCGGCGTACTGGCCCGCAACCTTGGTCAACTCGCGGCGACGTTCCTCGTTTAACTCCGGGATCGGCATGCGCAGCAAGGTTCCATCGACAACCGGGTTGATCCCCAGACCCGAAGTCCGGATCGCCTTGTCTACGACGTTCACCAGCGACTTGTCCCAGACATTCAGTGTCACCATGCGCGGCTCGGGCACGTTCACAGTGCCGACCTGATTGATCGGCGTCGTGGCCCCGTAAGCCTCGACCGTGATCGCATCCAGCATGGTGGCCGAGGCCCGGCCCGTTCGCAGCGACGCAAAATCACTGCGCAGCGAGGTCATGGCGCCTTCCATGCGGCGCTCTAGGTCATCCAGATCAATTTCGATTTCTTCGTCGGACATGCGCGTCAGTTTCTCTCGGTCTTGTTCTTGTGCCGATCCTGCATAACCTAGGCTGTGACTTCGGTAA
>JBCCDA010000267.1:0-1566 GCA_039033215.1 Pseudomonadota bacterium
ACGCGCTCTACCGGCACCCGGATCTGGTCGCTCTGCGTGACGAGACCGAGGAAGATCCGAAGGAACTGGAAGCCTCGAAGCACGATCTGAACTACATCGCGCTGGATGGTGAGATCGGCTGCATGGTCAATGGCGCGGGTCTGGCCATGGCGACGATGGACATCATCAAGCTCTATGGTTCCGAGCCCGCCAACTTCCTGGATGTCGGCGGCGGCGCCACGAAAGAGAAGGTGACAGAGGCGTTCAAGATCATCACCTCGGACCCGCAGGTGAAGGGCATTCTGGTCAACATCTTCGGTGGCATCATGCGCTGCGATGTGATCGCCGAGGGCGTGATCGCCGCGGTCAAGGAAGTTGGTCTGCAGGTGCCGCTGGTTGTGCGCCTGGAAGGCACGAACGTAGAACTGGGCAAGCAGATCATCAACGACTCGGATGTCGACGTGATCGCTGGCGACAATCTGGCGGACGCAGCCGAGAAAATTGTCAAAGCAGTCAAAGGGGGCGCCTGAGATGGCTGTTCTGGTCGATGAAAACACCAAGGTGATCTGCCAGGGCCTGACCGGGTCGCAGGGCACCTTCCACTCCGAGCAGGCGATCGCCTACGGAACCCAGATGGTCGGCGGCGTGACCCCGGGCAAAGGCGGGACCGAGCATATCGGCCTGCCGGTTTTCGACTCGGTGCACGAGGCGATGGCCAAGACCGGTGCGAATGCCTCGGCGATTTATGTCCCGCCGCCGTTCGCCGCGGATGCGATCATGGAGGCGATCGACGCCGAGATCCCGCTGGTCTGCTGCATCACCGAAGGTATTCCGGTGATGGACATGATGCGGGTCAAGCGGATGCTCGACGGGTCCAAGACCCGCCTGATCGGACCGAACTGCCCGGGCGTGATAACGCCTGATGCCTGCAAGATCGGCATCATGCCGGGCCACATTCACCGTCGCGGCAATGTCGGCATCGTCTCGCGGTCAGGGACCTTGACCTATGAGGCCGTCGGCCAGACCACGGCGGCGGGTCTTGGCCAGTCGACCTGCATCGGAATCGGTGGCGACCCGATCAAGGGCACCGAGTTCATCGATGCGCTGGAATTGTTCCTGGGCGATGACGAGACGACATCGATCATCATGATTGGCGAGATCGGCGGCTCGGCTGAGGAGGACGCCGCCGAATTCATCAAGGACGAGGCCGCTAAGGGCCGTTCGAAACCGATGGCAGGCTTCATTGCCGGGCGCACGGCACCTCCGGGACGGCGCATGGGCCATGCGGGCGCGATCATCTCGGGCGGCAAGGGCGGTGCCGAGGACAAGATCGATGCCATGAAGTCCGCCGGGATCGTGGTCGCCGACAGCCCGGCCCATCTGGGCGAGTCGATCCTCAAGGCCATCGGGTAAGCAGGGCGCGGCGGTGTGGCACATGCACGCCGGCTCGTTGTTTGGGACGCCGGTCAAGGCTTGCTTAACGCCTTGATTGAATGAATGATGCGCGCCGTCCGGTTCCGGTCGGCACGAGTCGCAACGGCATCGTTCACGTGGTGCCAAACACAAGGGGAAGGGCCGCCGCAAGCG
>JBCCDA010000268.1:0-1554 GCA_039033215.1 Pseudomonadota bacterium
CGCGGCAGACCGCCGGTGATGTCCTTGGTCTTCGCACCTTCACGCGGAATACGTGCGACGACCATACCGGCATCAATGGTCTGGCCATCCTCGACCGAGAGGATCGCGTCAACAGACATGAAGTAGTGGGCCGGATTTCCGTTATCCAGCTTAACCATCTCACCGTCCGCGTCGACCATCGTGATGGCAGGACGTAGATCATTGCCCTTGGGAACCGCGCGCCAATCGGACACGATCTTCTGGGTGATCCCCGTCGCGTCATCCGTCTCTTCCCGGACCGTCAGGCCCTGCACGAGGTCGACATACTTCGCGACACCGCCCTTTTCGGCGATGATCGGAAGCGTGTACGGATCCCATTCGGCCAGACGCTCGCCACGCTTCACCGCGTCACCGGCCTTGACCAGCAGCTTGGTGCCGTAGCTCATCTTGTGCGAGGCGCGTTCGCGACCCTGTTCATCGACGATCGCCACCTGCATGGCGCGCGACATCACAATCACATCGCCGTCCGAGTTAGTCAGCGTGTTCTTGTTGCGGAACTCGATCGTGCCTTCCTGCGTCGACTCGAGGTATGAGTTGTCCGAAACGTTCGCCGCACCGCCGATGTGGAATGTCCGCATCGTCAGCTGCGTTCCCGGCTCACCGATCGACTGGGCCGCGATGATCCCGACGGCCTCACCGACATTGACCGGCGTCCCGCGCGCGAGGTCACGCCCGTAGCACATGCCGCAAATGCCGTCCTCGGCCTCACAGGTCAGCGGCGAGCGCACCTTCATGCTTTGGACCTTGGCTTCGTCGAACCTGACCGCATCGGCCTCGTCGATCAGCACGCCTTCCGGATGCAGCATTTCACCGGTCGCCGGATCAAGCACGTCTTCAAGCGGCACGCGGCCAAGCACCTGTTCACCGATCGAGCTGATCACGTTGCCTGACTGGATCACCGGTTCTTGGGTGATGCCCTTGTCGGTTCCGCAATCCTCGATCTTGATGATGCAGTCCTGCGCAACGTCGACCAGACGGCGGGTCAAATATCCCGAGTTGGCCGTCTTCAACGCGGTGTCGGCCAGACCTTTCCGGGCACCGTGGGTCGAGTTGAAGTACTCAAGAACGGTTAGACCTTCCTTGAAGTTCGACACGATCGGCGTTTCAATGATCTCACCCGACGGTTTTGCCATCAGGCCACGCATGGCAGCCAACTGACGCATCTGAGCGGGCGAGCCACGCGCACGGGACGCAGACATCATCCAGATCGAGTTCGGCTCTTTCTCACGGCCGCTCTCTTCGTCGATCTGAACCGACTGAATCTCTTTCATCATCTCGTCAGCGACGTGGTCGGTGCACTTCGCCCAGGTATCGACAACCTTGTTGTACTTCTCACCCTGGGTGATCAGACCGTCCTGATACTGTTGCTCGTACTCAGCGACCTGCTCGCGCGTCTTGTTGACGATCTCCCACTTCGTGTCGGGGATGACCATGTCGTCCTTACCGAACGAAATGCCCGCCTTGAACGCCTCGGTGAAGCCCAGGGTCATGATCCGGTCGCAGAAGATAACCGAG
>JBCCDA010000269.1:0-1540 GCA_039033215.1 Pseudomonadota bacterium
AAAAGATGCAGGGCTTCGAGAAACAGCCGGTCGTCCCTCGCCTTGGCGCCCCGCGCGGGCAGGCAGGCGCGAAACGCTTTCAGAGCCGGATCCCAATCTGCTGCGTTCATCTTCGTGGACATCGAGCGCTCCCAGAAAATTCGTCGATGTCCTATGAATCACCAAGAAAGGCTAGCGGGAATCCTTGTCAGACCGGGTGAGTCAATTCGTCCACACGGCCTAAGAACAGGTGAGCTACTCCCCGAAAATCGGACAGTGGCGGAAGCTACGATCTGACATCTGCTGATCTCCAGGAACGAGGAGTTCAGAACATGTTGAAACGCAGGAACCATGACGCAGGCTTCAAGGCTCGCGTGGCGCTTGAAGCCGTGAAGGGCGAGCGCACCGCGTCGGAGCTGGCCGCGGAATACGGCGTGCATCCGACGATGATCCACCAGTGGAAGAAGGCGCTGCTCGAAGGAGCATCGGACATCTTCGAGCGCGGCGTGAAGAAGAATGCCGAGGTCGACGAAGAGACGGTGCGGTCGCTGCATGCCAAGATCGGGGAACAGGCCGTCGCCAATGATTTTTTGTCCAGAAAGCTTAAGCCCTGGACCGGCAAGTGAGGCGCGGGATGATCGAACGCCATCACCCCATGCTGTCGATAGGTGCGCAATGCCGCCTGCTGTCGATCTCGCGGTCGTCGTTCTATTACGCGCCGTTGGGCGAGACCGAAATGAACCTGACGCTCATGCAGCTGATCGACCGGCAGTTCCTGGAAACCCCGTTCTACGGCGTCCGGCAGATGACCTGGCGCCTGCGGAACGAAGGACACGCCGTGAATGTGAAGCGCATCCGGCGGCTGATGCGGCTCATGCGCTTGACGCCGATCTATCAGAAGCCAGACACGAGCAAACCAGCGAAGGGACACAAGACCTTACCCCTATCTGCGGGGCGGCTTGCGGGTCGAGCGCCCCAACCAGGCCTGGTGCGCCGACATCACCTACCCGCCCATGCGACGAGGCTTCCTCTACCTGGTCGCGGTCATGGACTGGTTCACCCGCAAGGCGCCGGCCTGGCGCATCTCGAACACGCTAGAGGCGGATTTCCGCCCCTCTCGGCAGATTTGCTTTGCAAATCGCCTGCCGGGCAATGGTGCGAGGCGCTGAACGAGGCGGTCCACCGCTTCGGACCGCCCGAGATCATGAACAGCGACCAAGGCTCACAGTTCACGTCTTTCGCATGGACCGACCGACTCAAACGGATCGGCGCCCGGATATCGATGGACGGAAAAGGGCGCTGTCTCGACAACATCTTCATCGAGCGCCTCTGGCGATCCCTGAAGTATGAATGCGTCCACCTGCATGCCTGGGAGACCGGCTCACAGGCCAAGGCGGGCATCGGCCGATGGATCACATTTTACAATCACCAGCGGCCTCACGCCGCCCATGGCGGACAGCCGCCCGCCGTGGTCTACTTCAACCAGATCGAAACAGATCAGCAGGGGCGGAGAGTAGCTTAAATCACACCGGAAACTGTCCAAGGATCGCGGAGTAGCTCA
>JBCCDA010000270.1:0-1505 GCA_039033215.1 Pseudomonadota bacterium
CGATCAATGGGCCGTTCACCTTCGCACCGGACGGCAACCCTCTGGTCGGGCCGATCCCCGGGATGCCCGGCATGTGGGCTGCTTGTGCGGTCATGGCCGGGTTCAGCCAGGGTGGCGGCGTCGGCAAGGCGCTGGCCGAGTGGATGGTCGAAGGCGAGACCGAAACGGACGTGTACGCCATGGACGTGGCGCGCTTCGGCGACTGGGCGAACAAGGGTTACACGCGTCTGAAGGTGACCGAGAACTATCAACGCCGCTTCTCGATCGGGTATCCGAACGAGGAACTGCCGGTTGCCCGACCGCTGGAGACGACGCCTGCGTACGGTATCTGGGATCAGCAGAATGCGGTGTTCGGCTCGGCCTATGGCATGGAGCA
Source organism: Pseudomonadota bacterium (assembly GCA_039033215.1). GTDB lineage: Bacteria > Pseudomonadota > Alphaproteobacteria > Rhodobacterales > Rhodobacteraceae > Thermohalobaculum. The sequence continues at coordinate 377 of JBCCDA010000270.1, forward strand.
CGTGAACTACTTCGCCTTGCCCGGTAAACGGCGGTTCGAGGAGCCAACCTTTCGGCGCTCGAATGCCTTCGACGCGGTTGCCGAGGAATGCAGGGCGGTGCGTGAAGCGGTTGGGCTGAACGAAATCCACAATTTCGGGAAATACGTCGTCTCGGGCCCCAATGCGGTGGATTGGCTGAACCGGATCATGGCGAATCGGGTGCCGGATGTCGGGCGTATGGCGCTGACGCCGATGCTGTCGCCGCGCGGGCGGATCATCGGTGACTTCACCATGGCGCGGATCGGGGAGGACCGGGTGCAGCTGACGGCCAGCTACGCAGCGCAGCAGTACCACATGCGCTGGTTCCTGAAGCATCGTGAGGCCGGGGTCGAGATCGAGAATGTCTCGAAATCTCTGATCGGGTTCCAGATTGCCGGGCCGAACGCACGCGAATTGCTGGGTCGCGTGACGGGTGCGGATGTCTCGAACGAGGCGATCCGGTTCCTGTCGGTGCACGAACTCTACGCGGGCCATATCCCCGTGCGGGTTCAACGGGTCAGCTATACCGGCGATCTGGGATACGAGATCTACTGTGCCTCGGACCATCAGGTTGCGTTGTACAACGCGATTGCCATGGAGGCGACCGGTCTGGGCCTGCGCGGCTTCGGGATGCGGGCGATGATGAGCCTGCGGTTGGAAAAGTTCTTTGGATCATGGCTGCGCGAGTTCAAGCCGGACTACACCCCGGCAGAGGTCGGTCTGGACCGGTTCATCAGCTGGAAGAAGAACGACTTCATTGGGCGGGACGTCGTGGTGGCAGAGCGCGATACCCCGCCTGCCCGAAAGCTTGCAGCGCTGTTGGTCGATGCCGATGGCGCCGACGCACAGGGTTGGGAACCGGTCTTCGACGATGGCGAGGTGATGGGCTTCGTCACCTCTGGAGGGTATGCGCATTACTCCCGGCAATCCGTCGCGATGGCCTTGATCCCGGCCGAGGATGCGCGTGATGGAAAGGAACTGACGGTCGAGATCCTTGGCCAGCAACGCCCGGCTGTCATCACGTCGACCCACCTGGTGGATGCAGACGGTGCGCGGATGCGTGGATGATGCAACAGCGTCTGATCGGGTGCCGACAAGCTTCCTAACGCA
>JBCCDA010000271.1:0-1500 GCA_039033215.1 Pseudomonadota bacterium
CGAAAGCCTTCGCAGACGGATGCCCGCCTTATTGACCCAGCGATCCACCATTGCGGCGATGAGCAATCAGCTGCGCGAGGATGGAGACTGCGATCTCGTGCGGATCGATAGCGCCGAGATCCAGGCCCGCCGGTGAGATCAGCCGTCCGATCTGGTCGTCTGCCATACCCTCCGCCTTCAATCGCGCGCACAGATGCGCGGCCTTGCGGTGGCTGGCGACCATGGCGACGAAAGGTGCCGGGCTCAGCAGTGCCTGACGCAGCGCCGCCATGTCGTCGTTGCCTTGTGACACGATGATCACCGCGTCGGCGTCCATGCCCGTTTCATCGATCGCTTGAAAACCCATCAGTGCTCCGTGCGCTCGAAGCGCTTTCGCGATCGGACCGTCACCCAAGATCGAAACCCGGAGAGGTTGCAAATAGGGTTCAACGAAGACATCGACCGTGCCGCCTGAAGGACAGCCGCTGATGTGAATGTCAGTGCTGGTGATGTTGGGTTGCGCGAGGTTTGCCGGTTGAACCGTGATCATGCGCGCCTCCCCCGAACTCAAGACGTCGGCCGCTGTGCGTCTGACCGCAGAGAGGACGCAGTTCCCACCCAAGTGCCCGAGGATCTCGCCCTCTTCGGTCACCACGGCTTTCGCACCTGCCTTGGCAGACGTGAGATCGGCGGTTCGAACAACGGTCGCGAGGCAAAACGGTCGACGTTCGGACCTCAACTTGCTGATGATCTCGAAGACGTCTGTCTCGATCATTGACCGCTCGTTCGTCCGGATGTGTGCCAGCGCTGACATTTGCGGAGATCCCCTGATTGGGCCCTGACCGAAGCCGTTACCATGGCCAAGCGCATGGACTTAAGCGTGGGCAACGGGCGGGTTCGGGACATATGGTTTCGGTGGGCAACGCAGCGTAGGGGTTCATTCTAAGGCTCATCAGATCTTTTCGAGCTCTACGTCCAGAGCTGCGAGCGCATCGATCGTGTTGGCGGGAAGGTGTGCGTCGAGATGCGGACGGGCCGCCGCCATTCCTCTTGCGATAGGCGCATAGTCCTTCCAGCCCAAGAGTGGGTTCAACCAGACAATTCTGCGTGCGCGCCGCCTGAGACGTACAAGCGCCGCTTCGAGCGCCGACGGGGTCGATGTGCAGTAGCCATCAGACAGAATAAAAACGACCGTGCGTCCGCCGACGCTGTTCCGAGCATAGGTCTCGTTGAACCGTGCGAGGCTGCCAGCAATATCGGTGCCTCCGCCGAAGCCTTCCGCCATGAGGGACAGGCGCCCGGCAGCACGCAGCGTGTCGTGATCGCGAAGCGCACCGGTGACTCGCATCAGCTTCGTTTGGAAGAGATAGGCATCTGTTCTGGTGTCGACGCTGACAAGACCCTTCACGAATGCCAGGAAAACCCTGGCATAGACGGTCATCGACCCCGACACATCGCAGAGCGCCACGATGTGCAACGGGCGTTCCGGGCGGCGACGGCGGTGCAGATCCAATGGTTCAC